>CALUIF010000100.1 GCA_944320635.1 uncultured Bacteroides sp.
AGACAGGCTCGTCTATCTCATCCTTTGCCTTATTGATTTCCTCCTTAGCCTCGTTTACGCCTTCTTTGAAGCTTTTCACGCCTTTGCCAAGTCCTCTCATCAGTTCAGGAATCTTCTTTCCTCCGAACAGCAACAAGATAATAACCGCAATGATAATCCACTCCGTGCCGCTGGGCATCAATAAAAGTAAGTTTGTCATAGTCGTATCATGATTAATTTGCGCCTGCAAAGATAACATTAAAATTGGAAAAAACATCAAGCAAGAAGTATGTGTGCAAAATTAAATGATAATTTAGCGGGGCACAGCCCCGAAATGAAGAATGAAAAACTAAAAATGAAGGATTTAGCGGCTGAATGAAGCACTAAGATTGAGGCTACACTCATCGGGGTATGTCCTCTTTTTATCAACGTATCTTAATTTTTTTTTCATACAATATGCATTTTATGAAAAATTATATGCTACATTTGCCACATGTAACGGATGCGCATCGCCCGATGTCACTCTCCGCATCCACACATATATATAAACAGCTTTTTCGGGAGAGTGGGGAAAGCACAAATCCAATAATACAATGAAAGCATTCAGACTGATTGAAACGGCACTGCTGGCCCTATGCGTGTCATTCACCGCCTGCGGCGGGGACGACGAATCCGGCCCGGGAGAAGGCGGCAACGGAGAAGTAAGGCACGGACGAATCGCAAGGATTGACCAGGTGCTGTACGACGACGAGCACAGCGCCAGCGACCCGTACAACCCCCGCTATACATGGGTATTCACGTACGACGACGAAGGCAGGCTCATCGCCTGGGGCGACGAATTCCACCCCAACATCATCACCTACACGTGGACGGACGACGCCGTCATAGCCGCGTATGCCGATGATGACCGCACATACACCCTGCACATAGACAACGGGCGGGTAACGGAAACCACATACCCCGTCAGCACAACCACCGGATGGAGCAACGCCACGTTCAGCTACGACGCGTCGGGGCACTTGACCGCGGTACAGCTCAAGAACGGACGACCCGCCATCAACTTCACGTGGGAAGACGGAAAACCAACGGAAAGAATCAAGAACAACGGCATCAACGTCTACCACTACGATTATGAAAGGAATACTTCATGGGCAAAAGGCTACATGCCGCCCGCATACATCTTCGACAAGGAAGCCCGAAGCGCCGCTAATGCGATAGAATATTTCGCTTACGCCCACCCCGAAATGATGGGGCTGAAAAGTAGCATGGCGCCTAACTGGGAGCACACGTATCACGGAAACAGCAGAGATACGCAACGGGCTTTCTTCTACTCCACCTACCTCAGCGACAGCTACCAACAAGGCTATCCCGAAGAAATCGTCATATATGACAATTCTGGCAGCTACCTGGATCCGACCCCGATTACGCAGTACACCTTCACATGGGAATAATAATTTACACGCCACCCCCCGTTTGCCGAGGTAGCTACCTCGACCTCCCCGAGGTAGCTACCTTGACCACCTCGAAGTAGCTACCTCGACCACCTCGAGGTAGCTACCAAGTGAGGGCCGAGATAGCCGTAGCCGGATGGCGTTGGTAGTCAGGCGGTTGCAAAACCTTCGGCGGCAGAAAAAGCGGAAATTGGCAAGTAAAAGGGATTTACAGCATAAGTATTCACTTTAAAACACTGGAAACTATGCCTTTTTGGAAAAAAGTTTTTGGGAAACGGACCGGCGTGTATTACCCGCAGGCCGTCACGCAGGGGAAACCCGTAGAGACTAAGGAACTGGCCGAGGAATTGGCCTTCGTATCAACCGTGTCCAAGTCCGACGTCAATGCCGTGCTGGGCGACATTGCCCGCGTGGTGTGCACGTTCATGGCCAACGGCAAAAGCGTGCACATCGACGGGCTGGGCTACTTCCGCTACGTGCTCGACACGAAGGGAGTGGAAAACCTGGAGGACTTCGACTTCGAGAAGCAGGTGAAAGCCGTGCGCGTGCAGTTCACCCCGGAACGCGAAAAGACCAGCAGCAAGACCTACACCCGCGCGCTGGTAGACACCAAGAAGCTGGAGTGGATTGAACTCGGGGCCGACGAAGAAGACACCTCCGCCACCGACGACGACGACACCTCCGGCGAAGAGGACGGAAACCAGCAGCTGGGCTAAGTGTTAGGTATTAAGTATTAAGAATGGCGGGGCATCCCAATCTGGTGATGCCCCGCCATTCTCTCTTGTTTTCATATATCTGCTACTTACCGCTTTTCAATCTTGGTAATATACCCGTTTCACCCGCGTCGAAATGCCGGTCAGCACTTCGTAAGGAATGGTGGACAACGCATCAGACAAAACCGTAACCGGCAACCGGTCGCCAAATATCTCCACCTTGTCACCCTCCTTGCACGGGATGTCTGTCACATCTATCATGCACACATCCATGCAGATATTCCCTACATAAGGAGCTTTCTGCCCGTTTACCAAGCAATAAGCCGCCCCGTTTCCCAAATGACGGTTCAGGCCATCGGCATAGCCTATGGGAATTGCCGCTATACGCGACGGGCGGGTCAAACGGCCTTTCCTGCTATATCCTACCGTTTCATCGGCAGGGACATCGCGTATTTGCAAAATGGTAGTCCGCAAAGTACTCACATTGTGCATAATGGAATTGTCTACCGGATTAATGCCATACAGTCCGATTCCCAATCTTACCATGTCGAATTGGGCTCCCGGAAAACGCTCTATGCCTGCAGAGTTGCAAATGTGCCGCAATATTTTGTGGGGGAAAGCAGCCTGCAATTCGCCTGAAGCCTTTTCAAACGTTTCTATCTGCCGGCGCGTAAAAGCATCGAAATCCGGAGAATCGCTACCGGCCAAGTGTGAAAACACCGAACGGGGAATCACCGCATTTTGCCCCTTCAACCGCCCGGCAAGTCGAGGTATATCATTTGGAGCAAACCCAAGACGATGCATACCGGTGTCCAGTTTTATGTGGATAGGAAAATTGGCAACGCCCTCTTTCTCCGCTTCGTGTATCAAGGCATCCAGCAAATGAAAGCTATATACTTCGGGCTCCAGCTTATAATCGAACATCGTCTTGAACGCTGTCATTTCCGGATTCATGATGAGGATGTTGGCCGTAATGCCCGCCTTACGCAATTCAAAACCTTCATCGGCCACAGCCACCGCCAGGTAATCCACCCGATGTTCCTGCAAAGTCTTTGCAATCTCGTATGAGCCGGCACCGTAAGCCGAAGCCTTCACCATGCACACCATTTTCGTTTCAGGACGCAACAGGCCACGATAATAATTCAGATTGGCTATCATTGCCCCCAAGTTTACTTCCAAAATGGTTTCGTGCACTTTCTTTTCCAACACCTCGGTCAAAGCATCGAAGCCAAACCTTCGGGCGCCTTTTATCAAAATAATTTCATTCTCCAGACGGAGCCTGCCCGCGCCGATGTCCTTCAGCAACGAAGCCGTATCTGGATAGAAAGCCTTTTCCATCCCGAAACGGTCGGAGCACAAAGCCATCTCGCTTCCTACACCAATAACACGCTCTACACCACGGCTATTCACCAGCTGGGCCACCTGGCGGTAAAGCGAATGGGCGGTCTGCCCGGTTTCAAGGATGTCCGACAATATCAGCGTGCGTTTCAGCCCCTTGCCCTCTGAACGCCGGTACATGAAATCGAGAGCTATATCCAGCGAAGCAAGGTCCGAATTATAGCTGTCATTAATAAGCAGGCAACCATTTTTGCCTTCCTTCACTTCCAAGCGCATGGCCACTGGATCCAATCGCGCCATGCGCTCCGCAATGGCGGCAGGCGAAAGCATCAGGTACACGCAGGCAGCAAGACAATGCAGGGAGTTCTCTATGGAAGCATCGTCTATAAAGGGCAAGGTGTAAGTATTATCCATATCCAAGTATCGGTAAGACACTACCGTACAGTTTTCCTGCTTGTCTATCTTGCTTATGTACAGCGGTCTGTCCGCATCCTTACAACTCCAGGCTATTTCGCGGGCCGATAGCATAGACTTAGTCACGCAACTGCTTATAAACTCGTCATCACCATTGTAAATCACCACATCGCAATTCTTAAACAAAGTGAGTTTCTCCATACATTTCTCTTGCATGGAAAAGAAGTTTTCCTGATGAGCTCCCCCTATATTGGTAAGGATGCCAATGGTAGGCTTAATGATATTTTGAAGGGCACGCATTTCTCCCGGTTCTGATATACCCGCTTCGAACACGGCAAGTTGGTGTTCCTCCTTCATTTGCCACACCGACAAGGGAACACCGATTTGTGAATTGTAACTACGAGGTGAACGCACCACCTGCCGATCTGCCCCCAGCAACTGATGCAGCCACTCCTTCACAACAGTCTTACCGTTGCTACCCGTAATACCTATAACCGGAATATTGAACTGCTCCCTATGATACTCTGCCAACTTCTGCAGTGCCTTCAACGGCGAAGGTACAATCAGACAATTTACATCCGCGGCATTCAAAATGGAGTGCGGCGCTTCTTTCCCATAATCTTCTTCACACACTACAAAGTTACGCACACCTCGGGCATAAAGTTCAGTAACATAACGAATGCCATTATTCCGTCGGGTAGGCAAAGCAAAGAACAACGTTTCTTCCGGAAAACTCAGCGAACGACTGTCTGTCAATAGCCAGTCTATGGTAACAGGAACATTCCCCTTGCGGTTTGCACCTATGATTTCAGCAATCTTTTCAATTGTATAAGACATGTCTCTCGTTCTTTTTTGAAGTCTAAGTACGGGTATTTTTCGTTAAGTCGGTCTATTTTTAACACAATTTGTTCTAAAAAACGCTTATACTCGTCCGACTCAGGGCGGAAAGGCTTATGGGATAACATTTTATGGACATCCTCACAACAGGCCATTATTTCTCTTGCTTCCGAACTGATGCAAGCTTCGCAAAAGCGTTGCCATACATAGTTCACAGCCTTTCCCGAAGGATGCACCATATCGTCGGCATAAAAACGATAGTCCCGCAATTCGTCCGTCACAATCTCATAGGCAGGAAAATAAAATACCCGTTCCGGGAAAGCCTTACACATATTCTCTGCCGCCAATAACAATGTAGCCTTGCTAAGTTGGCTTTCATGAAGCCCGTCGCGGAGGTATCGGATAGGACTGACCGTAATATACACCTTCAACCGCGCATTGCGGGCAAATAATTCCGATAACAATCCGGCATAATCTGCCGTTATCTCAGCCAACGAAAGCCTGCGCCTACTAAAGTTCCGCTCGGGCAACTTGTGGCAATTGCCCACCACGCACCCCGTTGTTTTATCCTCATACACCACTGCCGAACCGAATGTCAGCAGCAAAAAGTCCAAGTCATCCACCTTGGACGACGCTACCTGCAAACGGCCGTTAATAAGACGCAAAGCATCTTCCACCGTACCGGCAGAAAAATCGCTATGATGCATCGGGCTGTGCCAACAGCCATTGTAAAAAAACAAATCTTCCCGACCATATACCTTCCCGGCCATCATCTCCCGCAAAGCCTCTGCTATAGACAACGGATTATAAAGAATGCCGAAAGGATTCACATCGCAACGGAACTTACCCATTTCCAGACGCTCACCCATAGCCTCTGCGAAGCACGAGCCCAACGACATCATAACATCATCATGGGCAATCCCCGGCAAACCGGCAGGCAGGGATACTGGGGTAACAAACTCTATCATAATATCAAACGTGACTATTAAAAATCACTGCACCACAATTTCATCCGTAAACAAAAATTGCTTCATCCTTTGCTTGGCATGAAAGCGCACGAACCTGGCAGGGACAGGTGCACCGGTCCAGCCCAAGTCGACATATGCTACCTCTTTGGCAGCTTCTTCTTCCGGGCAGGTATCACTTCCCAAAAGGGTAAAATTCTTACCATCTACCGAAACATACACATCAACCTGGGCGGGCAAAAATACATTGGGGCTCTTGACTTGCATAAAGCACGCCACCACACGATGTATGTCGGTCACCTCACCAAGGTCGATAGTAGCATCCAAGTCATTGGGACAAAAGCCTTGCCAATAGCCGTCGGCATAACTTTTCCCTCCCCGCTTGCCATCCACCAAGCCGGCATCACCGCCAGCCATATAAGAAGCCTTAGCTGTATAATAGCCACCTCTTTTGGCGTAAGTAATAGTCTTGCCAATGGCTTTATGATAATCGGTGCGCAGATGCAAAGTCTTGCCCAACGGTTTGTCTCCATCAAACAGGCGGGCAGCCAGCAACAGGGAATCTTTCACCACAAACTCACCTTCATACAAAGCCGAAACAGCAGTAGGCTCAGTGCCGTCGGTGGTATAGCGAATGTCAATAGGATAACGTTCGGATGTCAGCGACAGTCGGATGCAGCGGTTGTTATAATCCACTTCTTGAGCGTGCAGCACTTGCACAGATAACGGGAAAGGATGATACCCCATGCCCTCAATATGCCTTACCTCCCTGTTGACCCTGTGGCGGAAGTTCTCGGCATCCTTATGCGCAGGTTGTGTCCATCCCACCTCGGCAATGGCCATAGCCCGCGGATATATCATATACTCCGCATGTTCAGGCGTAGGAATATACTCCGCCCACGTGTTACCCTGCACACCAATGATGTGTTTCTCCACAGCCGGCGAAAGGGTATCCGGCAAATCATACGAGTAAACCGCGGCCAAAGGAATGGTGCTGCCGAAAGCCAGGGGTTGTGTCTCCGGGTCATCCTGATAACGGTCGAGGTAAAAATAGTCTTCCGGAGTCATAATGGCATCATGCCTCATGCTCGCCGCCCGGATACCTGCCTCGGTGCTTCGCCAAGACATCACCGTAGCATTCGGAGCCAGTCCGCCTTCCAAAATCTCGTCCCAACCTATGATATCTCGGCCTTTTCCGTTGAGATAACGTTCTATTCGGGCTATCATGTAGCTTTGCAGCTGGCTTTCATCCTTTAAGCCTTCCTCCCTCATACGACGCTGACATTTAGGACATGCCTTCCAATGACGTCGGCTCGCCTCATCGCCGCCGATATGGATGTAGTGGGACGGGAAAAGACGCATCACTTCATCCAGCACATCTTCAAAGAAAGTGAAAGTATCCTCATTGCCTATGCACACCTCCCCCGAAGTGTAGGGCTTGCCTGTGCAAGACAGCTGCGGATAAACCGCCAGCACTTCCGACGAATGGCCGGGCATCTCAATCTCCGGGATAACGGTGACGTGCCGCAAGCGGGCATACTCCACTACCTCACGCACATCATCGGCAGTGTAATAGCCACCGTAAACGCCTTCTGTGTCCTGCGGATAGAAACGTCCGTCCTTACGCCATTCCAGGTAGTTGGCCGGTTTCCGCCAGGCGGCCACCTGGGTCAACTCCGGATAACCGGGAATCTCCAACCGCCAGCCGCCACCGTCAGTCAGGTGCCAATGCAAGCGGTTCATCTTATAAGTGGCAATCAAGTCTATCTGTTTCTTCACATGCTCCTTGTCGAAGAAGTGGCGCGACACATCCAGGTGTAAACCACGGTAAGGGAAACGAGGAGCATCTTCCACCGTCAGCACGGGCAACTCATCCTTGCCCCGTGCCAGTTGTGCCAAGGTCTGCAACCCATAGAATGCCCCTGCCGCCGTGGCAGCCTGTATGCGCACTCCCTGTTTGTCCACCGACAGCTTATAGCCTTCGGCTGATGCAGAATCCAGCAGGTTCTCCCCTACCTCTATTATCTGCACAAAGGCATCTTTCCCGTCCGGCTTCATAGGAAGAGCATAGTCGGGCAGGTAAGCCAACAAGTCGTTTAGCTCCGCCTGTGGCATGTCGGCACTGAAAGTCAGGGAAGAAGGAAGCTTCACAGTGCCCCTGCCCGCCACCACGCTTTGCGGATAAGGTATTACTTCCACCTCAGCCACTTCGCGGGGAGCTTCGCAAGCCGCCAAGACTACTGCGGCAGCATAAATGATTAAGGTACGTTTCAATTGCATAAGTATATTTGTGTTAAGTGATTAAGTATTTACTAGCTAAAATGGGGTACATTCATAGTGTCTGCAAAAATAGTAAAAGACGATAGAAGTATGCTATATTTTAGCCGTTGTTTTACATACAAAAGAGATAAGTTTCGGATAAAAAATGTACTTTTGCGCTCAAATTCAGTCAACACATTATGGACAACACCGTACAAATCAAAGACAAGCGCTTCGCCGTATCCATCCCCGAAGCAGACATTTTGCGGGAAGTAGAACGTGTGGCCGAGGAAATCAACCGCGACCTGGCAGGGAAGAATCCCCTGTTTCTCAGTGTACTGAACGGCTCGTTCATGTTCACCTCCGACCTGATGAAGCGCATCACCATCCCCTGCGAAGTATCGTTTGTAAAGCTGGCCTCCTACCAAGGCATCGCCACCACAGGCAAGGTGAAAGAAGTGATAGGCATCAACGAAGACCTTACGGGACGCACCGTCGTCATTGTGGAAGACATTGTGGACACAGGGCTGACCATGCAGCGCCTGCTCGAGTCGCTCGGCACCCGACGACCCAAGGAGATACACATTGCCACCCTGCTGCTGAAGCCCGACAAACTACAGGTAGACCTCAACATAGAGTACGTGGCCATGCGCATTCCCAACGACTTCATCGTAGGCTATGGGCTAGACTACGACGGGCTGGGGCGTAACTTCAAGGACATCTATACAGTGATTAATGAAGAATGAAGGACGAAGATTCTTCATTCCTCATGCTTAATTCTTCATTAACAAATACATTATGCTGAACATTGTAATTTTCGGCGCCCCCGGCTCTGGCAAGGGGACGCAAAGCGAGAGAATCGTAGAGAAGTATGGCATCAACCACATCTCCACCGGAGACGTGCTGCGTGCAGAAATCAAAGCCGGCACCGAGCTGGGCAAGACGGCCAAGGGCTACATCGACCAAGGCCAGCTGCTGCCCGATGAGCTCATCATCGACATACTGGCCTCCACGCTCGACGGGCTGAAAGACTCGAAAGGCGTCATCTTCGACGGCTTCCCCCGCACCATCGCACAGGCCGAGGCACTGAAGAAGATGCTGGCCGGGCGGGGTCAGGCCGTAACGGTGATGCTCGACCTCGAAGTGCCCGAAGACGAACTGATGCAACGCCTCCTGCTGCGCGGCCAGCAGAGCGGACGCGCCGATGACAACGAAGAGACCATCCGCAAGCGCCTCACCGTGTACCACAGCCAGACGGCACCCCTCATCGACTGGTACAAGCAAGAAGGACTCTACGCCCACATCAACGGACTGGGCGAGCTGGAACGCATCACGGCCGACATCTGCCAGGCTATCGACCAGGCAAAATAAACACCGTTTTCCCCACAACATGTACAGAGGGGGTGTCGACATTCGTATCGGCACCCCCTCCGTCATTTCTTCTTCACCCCTTCCAGTTCCGTCCACGTCACCTGCCGGGGCACGATGGTGCGCCGCGTCACCCGGCCGTTGTGCGCCCGGCCGTATTCGGGGATAAAAGCCACCGTGACCTTCCCGAACTGCTCGCCGCTCACCTCCCCGGGCGTGTCCACGCCCTGCCCGTTGGCCTTGCCCACGAGGAAGAAGGTGCCCAGCCCTTCGAGCTTCACCGAATTGCCAGTCTCCATCAGGTCGCCCAGCACCTCGCCCAGCCCCAACAGCACGGCGTAAGTGTCGGCCGCGCTCACCGTCGAGATGCGCGACAAGCGCTCGGCCACCTCCCGCGTGCCATACGTGCCCACGGTGAACGAGCGCGGGTACCACTTCCCTTTCAACTTCTGTTTCTTGTAATACATACGTTTCCACTTATTAAGTCCCACACACGGCCCTGTCCTGCCAGACACACGGCAGGGCCCTTTTAGTCACTCGGCCAAGAATCATCCAATATGATTCCCACAATCATATAAGATGATTCCTATAATCATCTAAGATGATTCCTGCCATCATATAAGATGATTCCCGGTCATACGGCAAAGATAATACATCCGTGTGATACACACAAGCAAAGAAGGTGACTATTTCAACATCGGAGAAATATTCGTATCTTTGCGGCGACAATTAAAAGACAGACCGTTATGCCAGAATCAAACTTCGTAGACTACGTGAAAATATACTGCCGCTCGGGCAAAGGCGGACGCGGCTCCACCCACATGCGGCGCGCCAAGTACCAACCCCACGGAGGCCCCGACGGGGGCGACGGCGGGCGGGGAGGCGACATCATCCTGCGCGCCAACCGCAACTACTGGACCCTGCTGCACCTGCGCTACCAGCGCCATATCCTGGCCGGACACGGCGAAAGCGGCTCGAAAAACCGCAGCTTCGGCAAGGACGGCGAGGACAAGGTGATAGAAGTGCCCTGCGGCACCGTGGCCTACAACGCCGAGACGGGCGAATACCTGTGCGACGTCACCGAGCACGGCCAGGAAGTCGTGCTCCTGAAAGGCGGACGCGGCGGCCTGGGCAACTGGCACTTCCGCACCGCCACCCGCCAGGCACCACGTTTCGCCCAGCCCGGCGAGCCGATGCAGGAGATGACCATCATACTCGAACTGAAGCTGCTGGCCGACGTGGGCCTCGTGGGCTTCCCCAATGCTGGCAAGTCCACCCTGCTCAGCGCCGTCTCTGCCGCACGCCCCAAGATAGCCGACTACCCCTTCACCACCATGGAGCCCAGCCTGGGCATCGTGCCCTACCGCGAAAACAAATCATTTGTCATGGCCGACATCCCCGGCATCATCGAGGGAGCCAGCGAAGGCAAAGGCCTCGGCCTGCGCTTCCTGCGCCACATCGAGCGCAACTCCCTCCTGCTCTTCATGGTGCCTGCCGATGCCGACGACATCGCCCGGGAGTACAACATCCTACTGAACGAGCTGCGCACCTTCAACCCCGAGATGCTCGACAAGCGCCGCGTGCTGGCCGTCACCAAAAGCGACATGCTCGACCAGGAACTGATGGACGAGCTCGAGCCCACCCTGCCCGCAGGCATCCCCCACGTCTTCATATCCTCCATCAGCGGCCTCGGCCTCGACGTGCTGAAGGACATCCTCTGGACGGAGCTCAACGAGGAAAGCAACAAGATTGAAGGCCACATCGAAAGCATAGCCCACCGCCCCAAAGACATGAGCCACCTGGCCGAAGAACTGCGCGAGGAAGGCGAAGACGAAGACCTCAGCGTGGAATACATCGACCCAGACGACGTGGAAGACCTGGAGGACTTTGAGTACGAAGAAGACTGGGACGAAACGGAGGAGGAGGAGGACAAGTGACGGACTACGGGCTGCACACCACAGGCAAGCTGTTGGAGTACGCCCTCATGCGGCCGTGCCCCGATGTATTCTGCTTCAGCACCACACGACAGGGCGGTGTCAGCACCGGAGCCTATGCCTCGCTGAACTGC
Organism: uncultured Bacteroides sp.; assembly: GCA_944320635.1. Lineage (GTDB taxonomy): Bacteria > Bacteroidota > Bacteroidia > Bacteroidales > Bacteroidaceae > Bacteroides. The sequence goes on from CALUIF010000100.1 coordinate 11,393, forward strand.
ACCTCCTACACGGGCGACGACCCGGAGTGCGTGCGCCGCAACCGCCAAATCCTCGCCGAGGCGCTTCCTTTCCCTCCACGGGAGCTTGTCATTCCCTGGCAAACCCACGACACACGTGTGCTCTCCATCGGCCACACTTACCTCCAGTCCACACCCCGCGAACGCGAAAGCCAGCTGCAAGGCATCGATGCCCTCACCACCCGTGAGCCGGGCGTCTGCCTCTGCATCTCCACCGCTGACTGCATACCTATTTTACTATATGATAAAAAGCATCGCGCCATTGCCGCCGTACATGCAGGATGGCGGGGCACGGCAGGCTTTATCACGAGCCACGTGCTACACCACATGCACACCCTCTACGGCACCGTCGGCGCAGACCTGCTGGCCTGCATCGGCCCCGGTATTTCACCCGAAGCCTTCGAGGTGGGGAACGAGGTGTACGAAGCCTTCCGCCAAGCCGGCTTCCCCATGGAGCACATCGCCCACCGCCACCCCACTACAGGCAAATGGCACATCGACCTGCCCCAAGCCAACCGCCTGCAACTGCTGGACTTCGGCATCCCCGCCCGGCAGATAGAATCGTGCGGCATCTGCACCTACACCCGGCACGAAGAGTTCTTCTCCGCCCGGCGGCTGGGCATAAAGTCAGGCAGAATCCTGTCGGGCATCCTGCTAAGACCGTAACCCGGACTACAAGACACAGAATATTTCATAACCGAAAAGAAAGCCATACTTTTGCAAAGAAAAAACACCCTTATGTTTCAACTCAACATCTCTCCCGAACTTTCCGCCGCCTGCCCCGGCTACCACGTAGCGGCGGTTTATGCCGAAGTGCAAAACACGCCTTTCAGCGACGGCCTTTGGCAGGAAATCGATGCATTCACCCAAGAACTGCGGGCTACCGGCACCACCGATAGCATAAAGCAGCAACCGGCCATTTCCGCCACGCGCGAGGTCTACCGCAGGCTTGGCAAAGACCCCAGCCGCTACCGCCCCTCGGCCGAAGCGTTGCGAAGAAGGCTGCTGCGCGGACTGGAGCTGTACCGCATCGACACGTTGGTCGACCTCATCAATCTGGTATCGCTGCGCACAGGCTACTCCATCGGCGGCTTCGACGCCGACAAGATACAAGGCACGGCACTGGAACTCGGCGTAGGCCGTGCCGGCGAGCCGTTTGAAGGCATAGGCCGCGGCCCGCTGAACATTGAAGGACTGCCCGTGTGGCGCGACGCACAGGGAGGCATCGGCACACCCACCAGCGACCACGAACGCACAAAGATGGACTTGGGCACACGGCACATCCTCGCCCTCATCAACGGATATGACAACAATGAACAGCGGCTACGCGAGGCAGCAGAAATGACGCGGGAGGTGCTGGAGAGATATGCCGCAGCAAGTAAGGCGACCATCTGTATGATACCAAAAAGGAATTGACCATGCAAGTACGTATTGCCGAAGATTGGCGCAAGCATCTACAGGACGAATTTGACAAGCCTTATTTCAAGCAACTGACGGACTTCGTGCGGGAAGAGTATGCACGCACGCAAGTGCTTCCACCGGGAGGGCGCATCTTCTACATATTCGATCACTGCCCGTTCGACAAGGTAAAGGTTGTCATCTTAGGACAAGACCCTTACCCTACACCGGGACTTTACTACGGCGTGTGTTTCTCTGTGCCCGAAGGCGTAGCGATTCCCGGCTCCTTGGCGAACATATTCCGAGAGATTCACAATGACTTAGGAACGCCCATTCCTCACTCCGGCAATCTCGACCGGTGGGTATCACAAGGGGTCTTTCCCTTAAACTCGGTATTGACAGTGCGTGCCTACCAGACAGGCTCACACCGGGGACGTGGCTGGGAAACTTTTACCGATGCTGTCATCCGCAAACTGAGCGAGGAACGTCGGCACTTGGTGTTCATGCTGTGGGGCAGTTATGCGAAAGAGAAGGCCGGACTGATAGATTGCTCCCGACACCTGGTACTGACTGCCGCCCACCCTTCTCCACGCTCCGCCGAACACGGATTTCTGGGATGCCGACACTTCAGCCAGGCCAACGCCTACCTAAGCAGGCATGGCATCGAAGAAATAAAGTGGTAAACTTGCCCTTAGGACTTGCTTAAACTTTCCTCTTTAAGGTTTTGTCCAAACTACAACACAAAAAATGCGCACACCCCGCACAAAGTATGCAAACCTTTCACTACCTTTGCAGAAAATAGCAGAATTTAACCACGAAGAATGATAGAAAAAGTAATCGTGCTCGAAGACATCGACCCCGTCATCTTCTACGGCGTGAACAATGCCAACATGCAACTCATCAAGGCACTTTACCCCAAGCTGCGCATCGTGGCGCGGGGCAACGTGGTGAAGGTGCTGGGCGACGAGGAAGAGATGTGTGCCTTCGAGGAAAACATACTGAAGCTGGAGCGGTATTGTGTGGAATACAATTCGCTACGCGAAGAAACCATCATAGACATCATCAAGGGCAACGCTCCGCAGGCCGAGAAGAGCGGCAACGTCATTGTGTTCAGCGTCACCGGAAAGCCCATCATTCCCCGCAGCGAGAACCAACTGAAGCTGGTAGAAGCTTTCCGCACGCACGACATGGTGTTTGCCATCGGCCCGGCAGGCTCGGGTAAGACCTACACCGCCATCGCCTTGGCCGTGCGGGCACTGAAGAACAAGGAGATAAAGAAAATCATCCTGAGCCGCCCCGCCGTAGAGGCCGGCGAGAAACTGGGTTTCCTGCCGGGCGACATGAAAGAGAAAATTGACCCCTACCTGCAACCCCTGTACGACGCCCTGCAGGACATGATACCCGCCGCCAAGCTGCAGGAATACATGGACCAGAACGTCATACAGATAGCCCCGCTGGCCTTCATGCGCGGACGGACGCTGAATGACGCCGTAGTCATACTGGACGAGGCGCAGAATACTACCTCGGCCCAAATCAAGATGTTCCTTACCCGCATGGGCATGAACACAAAGATGATTGTGACAGGCGACATGACGCAGATAGACCTGCCATCGTCTCAGGTATCCGGACTAGTGCAGGCGCTCCGCATTCTGAAAGGCGTGAAAGGCATTGCCTTCATAGAACTGAACCAGAAGGACATCGTAAGGCACAAGCTCGTGACAAAGATTGTAGAAGCCTACGACAAGTATGAAAAGGAGCAGAAAGCAGAACGGGAGCGCAAAAAAAAAGAAACCATAGCTAAAACTACAACATATGAAAGCATTAACTAAAACAGATTACAACTTCCCCGGCCAGCAATCGGTGTACCACGGGAAAGTACGCGACGTGTACAACATCAACGGTGAGAAACTCGTCATGGTGGCTACGGACCGCATCTC
>CALUIF010000101.1 GCA_944320635.1 uncultured Bacteroides sp.
AGAACTTCTGCTGGCTGGCCTCGCTGTCGAACAGCCAGGGATAGCCGTAGCTGTCGTCGATGTTGTCGCCCGTCTGTCCGCCGGGAGCGTCGTGCATGTCGAGGATGAGGAAGAGTTCCGACTCGCGGCACCATTCCACGAGGCTGTCCACGCGGGCAAAGCCGTCCTGCTGGCCGGTGATGCCCATGTAGTCCTCATCGGTAAAGAGCTTGTAGTGGAAGGGTAGGCGGATGGTATTTGCGCCCGTGCTCTTGATGAAGCGGATGTCTTCACGCGTCACGTAGTTGTCCTTAAACTGCTTCCAGAACTCGGCGGTGAAGTCGGGTCCCACCATCTGGCAGAACATTTCGTTGATGAAGTGCCCCGAGTTGGTCTTGCTGAAGCGGAACATGTAGCCCTCGGGGTTGAGCCAGTTGCCCAGGTTGGTGCCTTGGATAAAGAGCTTTTCGCCGTCGGGCTTGATGAGGTCCGGGCCTTGGATGGTTACGAACTTGGGCGCGGGGGCGGCTTCCTGTGCTGCCTTCGGCCCGTTGCATCCCGCCAGTCCCAGGGTGAGGGCAGCCAGCGAGAGGGTGGTCATTGCCAGTAAATGCTTCATAGCTGTAGATGTTTTTACAAGTTTATATATTTGTAGCGTTTGTGTGTGCCATCAAAGAGAAGAATGGCCCGCGGCCGGCACGCTTCCTTCATACGGACCGGGAACACGGACAACGCGGAGGCTCTTTGCAAAGAAAAGGAACGAAAGCAACCAAGTATTAACCATTTAAAAAAACATCGTTGCAAAGAGAGGGTGCTTTTTCCTCCCGTCTCTTCATTCTTCCACAACAAAGATAAGAAAGATTGCGCCATTTTGTATGTCCGCGCGCAGGCAATATAGATGCCGTATAAGGGAATAAAGAGATAATACTTTAAGGAATAAGCACTTACGTTTACACCGATAAAGTAAGAAAGTGGACTACCGGAAGGGAAAAAGGCGGACTCAGCGTATCTCCATCACCCGCTTTTCGAAGTCTTCGCGGGGCACGGCGGCCTTGTTTCTCACCCGGGCGCGGTAGTTGTAGATGGTGTTGGCCGAGTAGTGCAGGAATTCGGCTATCTGCGAGCTGTCGCTTATGCCCAGGCGGATGAGGGCAAAGATGCGCAGCTCGGTGTTGAGCAGCTCGCCCTCGCGGAGGGTGATGCGCTCTTCGGGGCGCAGCAGTTCGTTGAAGCGGTCGACAAACGTGGGGAAGAGGTGGAGGAAGGCAGAGTCGAAGTTCTCGTAAAGGTCGCGCAGCCCGTCGTCCACCATGTCGTGCGAGCGCACTATTTTAAGCAGCTCGGTGGTCTGTCCGGCGGTAATCTTCTTGTTCACCGTGCGGCGGTAGGCGTCCAGTCGGTTGATGTAGACCGAGCAGAGCTTCATGAAGCGGCCCACGTACTCCTCCTTGATGCGGTTGGACACGCTAAGCTGCTCGTTGGCCTGCTCCAGGCGGTGGCGTGCCAGGGAGAGGCGCTTCATCTGGCGGTAGATGTAGGCCACGGCACAGGCCAGCAGCAGGACGAGGGTGCTGATGAAGGCGAGGTACAGGCGCAGGCGGGCATTCTGGCGGTCGCCCATGGCCTGGTGGGTGAGGCCGATGAGCGACATGATTTCCGCCGTCTGCAAGCTGCGGCTGCGGGCGTTGTAGTGGCTGGTGAGCTGCCACGACAGGCTGATGTAGCGGTAGGCACGCTCCACGTCGCCTTCGTTGTAGAGCTGCTGGGCCAGGTTCCACAGCGAGGCGTGGTCGTTGACGGCCAGGTGCAGGTCGGTCAGGGCGGAGAGGGCGAGGAACCGCTTCTGCTCCACGCTGTTGCCCTGGTGGCGGAAGTATTGCGAGCGGAAGTAGGTGATGGAGGCAAAGTCGGGCGTGTCTTCGCGGGTTCCGGCAAGGCGGGCGGCATTGAGCTGCAGGGCCTCGGTGGTGCGTCCGGCATCGGCAGCGCGCATCTCCAGGCGCTCGGCATAGAGGGGCGAGGCGGGGGGAAGGACGTGCATGAGCGAGTCGTCGTACAGGGCGGCGCGGCTGGCAAAGCGGCGGCGGAAGGTGGGGTCGATGGCATAGAGGCTCATCTCGAGGTTGAGGTGGCGGGCGGTGTTGTAGTAAGTGGCCAGCAGCAGGGTGTCGAGCTGTCGGCGGTCGGCCCGGCGCAGCAGTTGCGTGGCCTCCTCGTACAGCCCGGCCGATGCCAGCAGGTAGACGAGCTTGATGCGCATGTCTTCGGCCTCGCGCAGGTGGCCGTGGCGGACGGCCCAGGCCATGTTGAGGTGGAGGTAGTGCACGGCCGAGTCGCACACGTAGGCCCGGTATTCGGCATAGAGCTGCTCGTTCAGGCGGAAATACTGCATGGTGGTGGTGTCGACCCCGGCACGCCGGCGTTTCAGCGAGTCGATGCGTGCCTCGCGCCTCTCCACGTAGCGGGGATGGCGGCCGATGGCGTGGTCGAGCGCACACAGCAGGCTGTCCACATCGGGCTGCGCGGCGTGCATGGCGGGTGCTGCGCCGCATAGGGCGGCAAGGCTGATTAGCAGCAGGAGGCTGAAGGTTCTCATCATGAAGCGTAGTATGTGTGCAAAGTATAATTTATTGGGGTAATTTTTCATCTGCGGATGACAAATCTCTGGCATGTAAATCCCAGTTCTGACGCCTTAGCGACCCAACGCTAACAAGATAGCGTCCCATCGCTAACGTGTTAGCGTCCCATCACTAACATGTTAGCGCTCCGTCGCCAACACGCGCCCTTTCCGCCACAAAGGTAAGAAGAATTTGCCGGAAAGGAGGTGCGGGTAACGGGATTGTTTCTTATCTTTGTAGCCATAACCTGAAAACAACACCTAAAAACAACGCTTTTACTGCGATGAAAACCTCTCCTACCCCCACCCCATCCGCGCGGCCAGTGACGCCGCGTGTAGCCGCAGTCGACGTGCTGCGCGCGCTCACCATGTTCCTCATGCTGTTTGTGAACGACATCCCCGGACTGCGCGACGTGCCTCACTGGCTCTTCCACGCCCGGGCAGACGAGGACATGATGGGCTTTTCGGACACCATCTTCCCGGCCTTCCTCTTCTGCATGGGCATGGCCGTGCCGCTGGCCATACAGGCGCGCCGGCGCAAGCACGCGTCGTCGCTCAGCCTCATCGCCCACATGGGCGGACGCACGCTGGCGCTCGTAGTGATGGGCCTGTTCACGCTCAACGCCGGGGGCGTGGAGGGCGGACTGTCGTATGAATGGTTCTCGGTGCTGATGGTCGTGGGCTTCTTCCTCACCTGGGCCGTCTACCCCAAGGCCGAAGGCGGGCGAAAGCTCTTGTACGGGCTGATGAAGGCCGCCGGCGTGGCGCTGCTGCTGGGTCTGGTGGTGTACCGCGATGTGCACGGCGCGCCGTTCGAGACGGGCTGGTGGGGCATCCTGGGGCTGATAGGGTGGACGTATGCCGTGTGCGCCGTCGTCTACCTCTTTGCCGGAGATAACCTGCGGAACATCGCCGCCGCCTGGCTCGTAGTCGTGCTGCTGGCCGTGCTGAACCACCTGCACGAGCCTCCCTCGGGCTTTGCCTGGCAGACGCTGACGCTCTCTTTCCTGCCGGGCGACTGGACGCTGCACGCCCTGGGCACGTCGGGCATGCTGGCCACGCTGCTCATGCAACGGTATGCCACGCCCCGGCGGCCCGCACCGTTCATCGTGCTGATGCTGGCGCTCGGCCTGCTGATGCTCGCCCTGGGCGCCCTGTGCCACCCGCACTGGATTATCTCGAAGATACAGGCCACACCCACCTGGCTGTTCTACTGCCTGGCCATGTACTTCCCCCTGCTGGCCCTGCTCTACTGGCTGACCGACGTGCGGGGAAAGGCCTCGTGGTTCCGCCTCATCAAGCCGGCCGGCACCGCCACGCTCACCTGCTACATCGTGCCCTACCTGTGGTATCCGCTGGAGAGCCTGCTGGGCGTGCACTACCCCGCCGTGCTCGACGCCGGCGTGCCCGGCCTGCTGAAGTCGCTGGCCTTCGCCCTCGTCATCGTGCTGCTCACCGGGCTGCTGGTAAAGGCGAAGATTAAGCTGAAGATATAGACAAATGATAATTTAGCGCGCGTAGCGCACAGTGACGAGCTACAAGCTACAAGTATTTGTCATGTTGAGCATTGTTCTCCCCCGACAAACGGGGGAGGTAAGAGGGGGTGCGAAGCGGAGTCGAAACATCTCCTTCTTGCATTGTCAAAGAAACAGT
>CALUIF010000102.1 GCA_944320635.1 uncultured Bacteroides sp.
GTGCAGATGACCTACGAGATGCTGCCCGAACTGCGCACCTGCCAGCGAGGGCACTTGAAGAGCGAACGCTTCCCCTACATGCGCAACGTGGTGTACGTGGGGCAGGAGAAACACCGCGGCATGTACAACACAGCCGAGCTGTTGCTGCTGGGAGGCAATGTGGACGGCAGCCGCTTGGAGGAACTGAAAGCACAGGTCACTTGCCACGATGTGGTGAACATGCAGTACACCAGCGGCACTACGGGCTTTCCGAAAGGCGTGATGCTGACGCACTACAACATTGCCAACAATGGTTTCCTGACGGGCGAGCACATGAAGTTTACGGCAGACGATAAACTCTGCGTCTGCGTGCCCCTGTTCCACTGTTTCGGCGTGGTGCTGGCCACGATGAACTGCCTGACGCATGGTTGCACGGAGGTGATGGTGGAGCGTTTCGACCCCTTGGTGGTACTGGCATCGGTGCACAAAGAGCGTTGCACGGCCCTGTATGGTGTGCCCACCATGTTTATCGCCGAGTTGAACCATCCCATGTTCAGCCTGTTCGACATGTCGAGCCTGCGCACGGGCATCATGGCAGGTTCCCTCTGCCCAGTGGAGCTGATGAAGCAGGTGGAGGAAAAGATGTTCATGCGGGTGACCAGCGTGTATGGTTTGACGGAGACTTCGCCGGGCATGACGCACAGCCGCATAGACGACCCGGAGGAGGTGCGCTACAACACCGTGGGGCGCGACTATGAACACACCGAGGTGCGCGTTATCGACCCGGAAACAGGCGAGGAATGCCCCGTAGGCGTGCAGGGCGAGATGTGCTGCCGGGGCTACAACGTAATGAAAGGCTACTACAATAACCCCGAAGCCACGGCCGAGGTGATAGACAAAGATGGCTTCTGCCATTCGGGCGACTTGGGCGTGAAGGACGAAAACGGCAACTACCGCATCACGGGGCGCATCAAGGATATGATTATCCGTGGCGGCGAGAACATCTATCCGCGCGAGATTGAGGAGTTCATTTACCAGATACCCGGAGTGAAGGACGTGCAGGTGGCAGGCATCCCCTCGAAGAAGTATGGCGAGGCGGTGGGTGCGTTCATTATCTTGCACGAAGGTGCCGATTTGCACGAGAGCGACGTGCGCGACTTTTGCATGGGCAAGATTTCGCGTTACAAGATTCCCAAATACATCTTCTTCGTGAAAGAGTTTCCTATGACTGGGAGTGGCAAGATACAGAAGTTCAAGCTGAAGGACGTGGGGCTGCAACTGTGCAAGGAGCAGGGAATAGAAATAATATAGTAGTTACGAGCTACAAGCTACGAGCTACGAGTTGGTTAGCTTGGGAGTTATTACTTGTAGCTTGTAGCTCGTAACTTGTAACTTAAAAAAAGGCTTATGAGAGTAATCAATTTTGCAGAGACCAATTCTGTCATCAACCAATATGTGGCCGAGATACGTGATGTGCAGGTGCAGCACGACCGCATGCGTTTCCGGCGTAATATAGAGCGCATCGGCGAGCTGATGGCCTATGAGATGAGCAAGGAGTTGACGTACTCCGTAAAGCCGGTGCAGACACCTTTGGGGATGGCCGAGGTGTGTACACCCGACGATGATGTGGTGATTGGCACGGTGTTTCGGGCAGGCTTGCCTTTGCACATGGGTTTCCTGCATGTGTTCGACAAGGCCGGCAATGCATTTGTGTCGGCCTACCGCTATTATAAGGATAAAGAGTGCCGCCAGCTGGATGTGCACATTGAGTATATCGCTACGCCTGGATTGGCAGGGAAAACCTTGTTGCTGGTAGACCCCATGCTGGCCACGGGCGAGAGCATGGAGCTGGCCTACAGGGCTTTCCTCACCAAGGGAGTGCCGGGCAGGCTGATGATAGCCTCGGTCATTGCCAGCCGGCAGGGGGTAGAGCACATGCAGCGTCTCTTCCCTGCCGACAACGTCAGCCTGTGGTGTGCGGCCATAGACCCTGAATTGAATGAGCACATGTACATCGTGCCGGGGCTGGGCGACGCGGGCGACCTTGCCTTCGGCGACAAGCTGTAGGGGGGTCACTGGGCATTGACGATGCTTTGCAGTTCTTGCAGCGTCAGTTGGCCGTTTATCTGAATCAGTACCAGTTCGTCGGAGTTGTCTACGAGCAGGATGTATTCGTTGTCCTTTTTCCCTTCTTTGGCATAGATGGTGACCCGTTCGCCTTCTTCGCGCACACGGATGAGTTCTTCATAGCCGTTGTCGGGATTGATGTAGGCAATATCCTTGCGTACTTGGGCGGCGGTGTCTTTGTTTTCGCAAGTGAGTATCTGCATGTTGCTTATTTTGCCCGACACGGAGCTCAGGTCGAGGCCTTCGCTCTTGATGTCTTTCATCATGCTGAACATCTTCTTGGAAATGTAGACGGTGGTGACGCCCTCGGCGTCGGCATACTTGTTGAATACGTTTTCTTGCGCAGGCAGTGCAACGGCCACCAGCAGGGTGGCTATGAGGGTGATAAACAGTCTTTTCATAATCGTTGTTTCTTTTTTCGGGTTGTTTTATTGGTTTAAGATAATTCGGTATTTCTCCAGTTTCTGTTGGACTTCTCGGGTGGCCTCTTTGGCTTTGTCCATTTGTTGTTCTCCCTTATCGAAGGTCGCGTCGAAGAGGCGCAAGGCACGGCTGGCTTCTGCGTAGGCCAGCTGTGGGTCGTCGAAGGTGTCATGCGGCTGGGCATTGTGCTGTGTGTGTAGGTGCAGGCCGATGGCGGAGGCCAGCAGCAGGGATGCTGCTATGCCCGCAGTCCATTGCCACAGGTGCGTGCGGCGCAGTGGCGCGTGGCGCGTGCGGCGTTGTTCGGCTGCCCGTTGGTCGATGCTGTGTGCCAACCGTTCTTCCAGTCCTTCGGGCACGGGAGGCATTTGCCGGGCGTTGTGGGAGAAGTAGCGGAACATCTCCCGTTCGGCAGCCAGTGCCGGTGGCACGTCGTCTTGTGCGAAGTATGCCTTCAGCTGGCGTTCTTCTTCGCGGCTGGTGGTGCCTTGGTAGTAGCGTTCCAGCAGTTGGCGGATGTATTCTTCTGTAGGGTTCATAGTGTATCTCCTGTCAGTCGGTTGAATTGTTCACGTATCTTTTTGCGCGTCCTCGAAAGGATGGAGCGGATGTTGACGTCGGTGAGCCCGGTGGACCGGGCGATTTCTTCCATGGAACACTCCTGCACATCGCGCAGCCACAGCACAGTCCGTTGTGTAGCGGGCAGATGGGCAATGAGTTGCTTCAGGTGCATCCATTGGTCGCGGGCCTCCAGGCGTTGCTCGGTGTTCCAGTCCGAGAGGTATGCCGGGTTGTCGGGCAGGGACGTTTCGGCGGTGTAATGCTTGGTTTGCAGTTGGTCAAGAGCCAGGTGGCGCACCAAGGTGGTGCAATAGGCTGCGGGGTTGGTGTGGATGTCCAGCGTGTCCCGCTTGTCCCACAGTTTCAGGTAGGCTTCCTGCACGATGTCCTCGGCATCTTCGGCGTTCTGCATCAGGGCATAGGCCGCGCGGTAGAGCT
>CALUIF010000103.1 GCA_944320635.1 uncultured Bacteroides sp.
TGTGACTTTTCAGATGGAACACTTGCCTTTATTTCTCCGGGACAACCTATAAATATCAGCGTATGGACCAGTAACAAAAATAATAAATGCTTGTGGTTGAGTTTCCATCCGGCTTTGATAGGTGAAATGTGGTTTGGAGAACATTTTGATGCTTACACATTTTTCCGTTACCGTCAGAATGAGGCTCTTCATATTTCTTGCCGCGAGAAAGTCATTATCGGGGCATGTATAAATGGCATAGCGGAAGAATTATGTTGGGGGGTAGATGAATATAGCCAGTCCCTTCTCATAAACAGGATTGAACTGTTGCTTAACTGTTGTGCCAGATTCTACAAACGACAGTTCATAACGAGGCATGATGCAGATAAAGTGTTAATAAACAAAGTGCACCAGCTTTTAGAGCATTATTTTCTTACAGGGCGTGGACATTTTTATGGATTGCCTGATGCCGGATATTTTTCCCGTATGCTGGGTACATCTCCTGCTTATTTTGAAGATTTGCTGAAGCATGAAACAGGGAAGAACGTAAATGAGTTTGTTCGTTTCAAGCGTATAAACATCGCCCGTGAACAGTTGCGGCGTACCAATAAAAGCGCAACTTGCATTGCCGAAGAGCTTGGCTTCTCGTCCGTTCAAAATTTCAATAAGTTATTCAAAAGGTTATCAGGATATTCCCCCAGCGAATACCGAATGATAAATTGAGCGTTTGGCATATTCAGTAAATATGTTTGTTTTGTCAGTAAATGCGTTATATCCTTTTTCACTCTATCCCCTTACTTTTGCAATCAGAAAATAACTTGAAATTATAAGTGGTATGAAAACGAGAACATTAGGAAAACTGGGATTAACCGTTTCTGAGGTAGGACTGGGCTGCATGGGATTCACGCAGAGCTATCCTCCTTATCCCGACAGGAAAGAAGCCATCGCCACGCTGCGCGAGGCGGTGGAGCTGGGAGTTACATTCTTTGATACGGCAGAGGTGTACAGTGCGTTCAAGAACGAAGAGTTGGTAGGCGAAGCTTTGGAACCGGTACGCGACAAGGTTGTTATCGCCACAAAATTTGGCTATAATCTGGTGGATATGCCCGACCTTAATACGTCGGCACGCCCCGTAAGCCTGTCGAGCAAGCCTGACACCATACGCAAGGCGGTGGAAGGTTCGCTCCGCCGCTTACGTACAGACCATATCGACCTCTACTACCAGCACCGGGTAGACCCGGATACACCGATAGAGGAAGTGGCGGATACGGTTGCCGCGCTCATCAAAGAGGGCAAGGTGTTGTATTGGGGCCTGTCCGAAGCGGCCCCTGCCACGGTGCGCCGCGCCCATGCCGTCTGTCCGCTAACGGCAGTGCAGAGCGAATACTCCCTGTGGTACCGTCAGGTGGAAAAGGAACTGCTCCCCACGCTGGAGGAACTGGGTATCGGCTTCGTGCCTTTCAGCCCGTTGGGGAAAGCCATGCTGACCGGACGTTTCAACCGCAACACCACGTTTGACAAGACGGATTTCCGTTCCTCCATTCCCCGTTTCCAGCCTGAGAACCTGCAACACAATGTAGTGTTGGTGGAATATGTAGAGGAATTGGCCCGCCGGAAGGAAACGACTCCTGCCCGTATTGCCATCGGCTGGCTCTTGGCACAGAAACCGTGGATTGTTCCCATCCCCGGCACGAAACGCATCGAACGCATCAAGGAGAATATCGGAGGAGCAGACATCCACTTTACTGCGGAGGAGCTTGCGGACATCCGCCGTCATCTGGACAGCATCGAAATCATCGGAGCACGATATTCCGCAGACCAGGAGGCGTTGACCAATAAATAGTCTTATTGGAATGATGCGGATTATAATCGGTATGGCAACCTTGATATCAAGCATCCTGATTCATGCGCAAAAGCCGGTAGACGTGCATACACATATCATCCTGCCGGAATGCAAGGAACTTTTGCAGCGGCACGGTGCGGAGCTGGAGGAAACCTTCCCGTTACCCGCTTGGGATGCGGAAAAGCACATAGCTTTCATAGACAGTGCAGGGATAGGCTGTGCCATACTGACCATGCCTGCCCCGCAACCTTATTACGGCGATGTGGCGGAGAGTGCCGCCTGCATCCGCCGGGTCAATGAAGTTTCGGCGGAAGTGAAGACAAAATATCCCGGACGTTTCAAGTTCTGCGCCTCACTGCCTTTGCCCGATGTGGATGCCGCCATCCGCGAAGCTGTCTATGCGCTCGATACCTTGGGGGCGGACGGCATTAAGCTGGCGACAAACAGCCGTGGGCAGTATTTGGGAGACAAAGAGCTTGACCCGTTAATGGAAGTATTGAACGAACGACATGCAGTGATTATCATCCATCCGCACCGGCCTACTCCTTACCCGGAAAACATCATCAAGATCACCCCACTAGCCATGTACGAATATCCGGCGGAAACCACCCGTGCCGTTGCGAATATGCTGGCACGGAATGTCTTGGTGCGCTATCCGAACCTGAAGGTCGTGCCGCATTGCGGTTCGTTCCTGCCGCTTGCCATTCCGCGCATGAAATCCATTCTTCCGGCAATGGTAGGCAACGAATATATGCAGCCTATCGACTGGAAGGGAAATCTGTCACGGATCTATTATGACGTGGCAGGCAATCCCACGGCGGAAGTCATCCGTGCTCTGCTTACCATCACTTCGCCGGAATATATCCTTTACGGGTCTGACTACCCGTATCTGCCGGAGAATGTATTGCGAAACAACTTGAACAGGCTGAAAGAAACGCTTGACGCTGACAGGGAACTTTCCCGATATGCGGAAATGTTTTTGTGGGGCAATGCTTCCCGGCTGTTCAATATAAAACAGTAAATAACTTTCAAACGAAAAAGAATATGAAAAAGAACATCGGCCAAACACTGGCATTGTATCCTACACCCGCAGTAGTGGCGGGTACGGAAGTAAACGGAAAGGTAAACTGGCTGCTCGTTGCTCATGTGGGCATCATCGGGCACGACCACATTATGCTGAGTATGCACAAGGCTCATTACAGCAATCAGGGAGTGAAAGCCACAGGTAAAGTATCCGTCAATATGGTGGATGAAGCCATGCTGCAACGTGCCGACTACGTCGGTTGTGTCAGTGGAGCGAAGACGGACAAATCGGAAGTCTTTGCCTGGCATCCAGGTGAAGCCGGAACTCCGGTCATTGATGAAAGTCCCCTGGTGATGGAGTGCGAAGTGGTTGACAATTACGAAACGGATACGTTTGATAACTTCATCTGCAAAATCACGAACACCTATGCTGAGGAAGATATTCTTAATGACAAAGGGAAACCGGACTATAACAAACTGAAACCCGTCCTCTTTGAAATGCCCAACTATACCTACTTGCAGACGGGAGGCGCAATCGCTAAATGTACGACACTTGGGAAAACATTTAATCCTGAGAAATGATGGAACGCCGCGATTTTCTCCGTAAATCCCTGATGGCAGCTACAGGGAGTATGATCTTAGGAGACGGCATCGTGAAAGCCATAGGACATTTGAACACTGAAAATAATAGTAGAATGAAAATAGTAGTACTGACCGGTAGTCCCCGCCGGAACGGTAATTCGGCTTATCTGGCGGAACAGTTCATTAAAGGCGCACAGGAAAAAGGACATGAGATATACCGTTTTGATTGTGCTTTCAAACAAGTGGAACCATGCCGCGCCTGCAACCGTTGCGGCATGGACGGTCCGTGTGTGATAAAAGATGATTTTAATGAATTACGTCCGCATCTTGTTGCGGCAGACATGGTGGTGTTCGCCACACCGATGTATTATTTCGGCATTTCAGCTCAGATGAAGCGGGTAATTGACCGATTCTATGCCATTAACGGGCAAATCAAAGGTCATTACAAGAAGGCCGCTTACTTGATGGCATACGCCGATACAGCGAAGAAGGAAGCCGAACCGATGCTATTGCATTACCACACGTTAATGGAATATCTCGGTTGGGAAAGTGTGGGTGAAGTAGTCGCTTCCGGAGTATGGACGGCCGGTTCCATCCGTAACACACGCTATGGCGAACAAGCCTATCAGTTAGGAAAAAACGTATAACAGATATCACAAGAATATGAAACTATACATCATTGCATTTGCCTTGTTGCTGGCAGGAATCGTGCCGACAAGGGCACAGGAAGATAGAGAAGATAGAATAGAAACGTGTAAGGAAAATTACCGTACCCTTTTCGGCGTTGAAGCCCTGACCGGACAGGGTACAGACCCGGAGATGATGGACATTCTCCAGAAGTTTATCTTCGGTGAAGTGTTTACTACGGGTAACTTGAGTCTGAAACTGCGTGAAATGATTACATGCGTCACTCTTGCCACAATGCAGACGCTTCCGCAACTGAAAGCCCATGCGGGAGCTGCTTTGAATGTGGGTGTTACCCCCGTGGAACTGCGGGAAGCGATGTATCTGACAGCACCGTTTATCGGTTTCCCAAAAATGCTCAATGCGGTCGGAACGGTGAACGAAGTATTCAAGGAGCGCGGCATCAGTCTTCCTTTGGAGAATCAGACAACCGTTACCGAAGCGAACCGCCATGAGCAGGGCACATCCATTCAGGACAAACTCTACCATGGAGGGATTTCCGCCGTGATGGAAGGCATGCCCGGCGGACTGGGCGAAGATGTGGCACGCTTCCTGACCGACTATTTCTTCGGTGAGATATATACCCGTAACGGACTTGACTTGAAAACCAAAGAACTGCTTGGCTATTGCATCTTAACGACACTGGAAGCGGAAAGCCAGTTGCAGTCACACTTCCACGGAAACATCAATGCAGGTAATACTCCTGAGGAAGTGACGGCTGCGGTCATTCAATGTCTTCCTTACATTGGTTTTCCGGCAGCCATCAAGGCATTGCGCATCATCAAACAGGAAGTAACCAAAACAACAGCACTGGCTACAGACAATTTGGTACGTCTCTCGAAAATAATCGTCGATGCCAACCGTTTGGATGAATACAATGCCTATCTGAAAGAGGAAATAGAAGCCTCCATGCAGTTGGAACCAGGTGTACTCACACTTTATGCCGTAGCAGAAAAGGATGCTCCAAACAAAATTACCATTCTTGAAATATATGCCGATCATGCAGCATACGAGAGTCATCTGAAGACCCCCCATTTCCAGAAATACAAACAAGGTACACTGGAGATGGTAATGAATTTGGAACTAGTGGATACGAAACCGCTGATTCCGGGATTAAAAATAAAGTAATACTTTACATAGTATATGAACAAGAGTTATGCTTTTTGTTGTCGCAAATAAGAGATAAAAAAGGGCGTAAAAAGGCATAGAAACCAAGAACCCCATAAACGCAAAAAGCGTGCAACTCATTGAGCTGCACGCTTTTGCTTGCGATTTAGTATATATTTACTTATCGGAATCATTTGACTTCCTCAAATATAATACATACTGATTATTAGCTATTTATATTTTTATGGTACAAATATGGATTGTTTTAATGAGTGTGCATTGAATGGATAAGCATTGAGAGCATAAAAAGAATCTTCAACTCA
>CALUIF010000104.1 GCA_944320635.1 uncultured Bacteroides sp.
GATGACGCGGATTATTCTTAGCATAAAATACTGAATCCTATAAATTACAAATCCGCTCAATCCGCCTCATCCGCGTCTAAAAAATCAATGACAGGCATAGTATAAACTAAATATGAACAACTACTTAAATAGTATAGACTAAATAGATTTCGTTTGTCTGGAAATCAATTTCCCAATTTCCTCCCTCATGCCGTTCCCATTGGTATTTTTCGGCCATACGGTTCCACCAGTCTTGAAATTTCCGTCCCGTTACCCCAAGGTCTTTCACTATTTTTTCGTACAAGGCATCATCGTCTGCCGTTACGATTAGTGCCAATTCCTTCAGGCCGTTTCTCCGTTCAAACAGTGTTTGTATTTCGTTCTTTTCTTCAAAATGGCCATTTCATTGAAAAGTGTATATCTCTACCCCTGCTTTTCTTTGAAAAATGTAATTTTTATAGGCGTAATTTCATTGAAAAGTGTAATTTTGTACCTGAATATTTTATTGAAAAGTGCAATATCCCATGTTATACAGAAAAATTAGCAAGTATATAGAAGCTCATCTGCTGTCGGTTGACAACAAGATATTGGTGCTGGAGGGCGCGCGCCAGATAGGCAAATCCTACATCATCCGCGAGGTGGGCACACGCCTTTTTAAGAATTTTGTGGAAGTAAACTTTGTAGCAGACGATGAAGGCCCCGGCTTGTTCCGGAACCTGCATACATCGGAAGACCTCTACCTGGCACTCAGTATGGTGGCAGGAGGCAAATTGGGCAATGCCGGAAACACTTTGGTGTTTCTCGATGAAATACAGCATTATCCCCAATACCTTACCATGCTGAAGTTCCTCCGGCAGGAAGGCCGCTACCGCTTCATTGCCAGCGGAAGCCTGCTGGGCATAGCCTTGCAATCTACTACTTCCATACCGGTAGGTAGCATTGTGCGCAAAGAGATGTTTCAGTTGGACTTTGAAGAGTTCCTATTGGCCAATGGCTTTGGGGCCGATGCCATCACCTCACTGAGGGATAAATTCATGAAAGGAGAGAGCTTGTCGGAAGAACAGCACCATCACCTGCTGGGACTTTTCCGCCGCTATCTGTTGGTGGGAGGCATGCCCGATGCCGTCAATGAATACCTTGCCTCTCACAACATCGTCAAGGTGCGCGAAGTACAAGAATCCATCCGTACGCTTTACGCCGCCGATGCTTCCAAGTATGAGGCCGACAGCGGAAAGAATCTCCTGATACGCCGCATCTACGACCTGGTGCCTTCACAAATGGAGAATAAGAAAAAACGCATCGTTGCCAAAGACATACGCGGGCAGCAGGGCGACCGCTTCGACCGTTATCGCGAAGAGTTTGAGTACCTTATTTCTTCAGGCATCACGCTCGACGTACATGCTGTGGCCAATCCCCACTATCCGTTGGCGGAGTCTGTGCAGAAAAATCTGTTGAAGTTGTATTTGAATGATGTCGGGCTGCTTACTTCCCGGCTGTATCGCTACAGCCTACGTCCCATCCTCAACGATGAACGCAGCATCAATCTCGGCGCGGTCTACGAGAGTGTCGTGGCGCAAGAGTTGAGGGCACACGGCCATAAGCTGTTCTACTATGACAACCGTCAGAAGGGGGAGGTGGACTTTCTGATAGATGACTATGCCAATCTGTCTATCCTGCCGGTAGAGGTCAAGTCGGGTAAAGACTACACGGTGCACAGCGCACTGAACAATCTGCTGTCCGTGCCCGACTACCATGTAGCCTGCGGACTGGTTCTTTCCAACGAACGGCAAACCGGCGTCCGCGGCAAGGTGCGCTACCTGCCCGTTTATTACGTGATGTTCCTGGATGCCGACAGGCCTATGGACGGCGACATCTATTTTTAGGGTCTGCTGCTTATTTTCATCCGGCCGGCGTAGTACTTCCGTCGTATCAGGCCCATGTTTGCTCCGCTCTTGCTCCGCTTTTCCTCCGCTCCTATAGAAGCGGAGCATGAGCGGAGGTGGAGCGAAGCAAATACGCCCCGGAAGCGGGGCGGGTAGCTATTGGATATTTGCATGCCTGCGCGAGAAACGCAGGTTGGCGGAGCGTAGGATGGAATTTTCTTAGCCCTTTAGCCGTTTTTATATGATATTTTTGTAGCTTTGCCAATGTGTAATTTTAGCCAATGAGAAGCATGAAAAAACTTTTTGCCATTTTGTCGATGCTCTTGCTCTTGTGCGGGGGAAGCATCTTGTTTGTCAGTTGTGAGTTAGGAGAAAATGATCCTGAAGATGTAAAGCGGTTGGTAGGTACGTGGGAAGGCCATGTGGAGAGGAAAGATGTAGAGTATATACTCTCTTTTTTCGAAGAAGACATGCGGGTCACTTTTACGATGGTCTTGCTATGGCCTAATTTGGACGGAGATAATTCCATTATGCTTGAAAACACTTCGTGGTCGGTAGACGGGGATGTCTTTTACGTAGGACCTTACGAGGGAGAGATTCTTTCCGATAGCCGAATCGTGCTGAAAACGAATTGGGGAAACCCTTGGGAAACGGAAGAGGAACGCAC
Organism: uncultured Bacteroides sp.; assembly: GCA_944320635.1. Taxonomy (GTDB): domain Bacteria; phylum Bacteroidota; class Bacteroidia; order Bacteroidales; family Bacteroidaceae; genus Bacteroides. Next base: position 2,530 of record CALUIF010000104.1, read on the forward strand.
GAGGATTGTGTTTGACAAGGTGTCCGATTTGCCGGGCGATACGGATGCCACGCAAGAAGACCCCGAGGACCCCGAAGATGAACCCGAAGAAGAGGTTATCAACGACCCGGAAATGGTGTCGCGCGTAGTGGGATTGTGGGAACGCAAAGACGAGGCGAACGGAGAAGCCGTGATGCTCGAATTTAGGGAGAGTATGCATGTAGTTGAGTATGGGTATGATGCCAATATGTACAGAACCGATAGTTCGTACAAGTGGGAAACTGTGAACGATAGGATACGTACCACCGGGCTTCAAACTGGCTTTGTATACTTCTGGGCGCAGCTTGTGAATGATGGCGTCATGATCACCTCTTCCTCCTCCGGCGGCGAAGTATATGCGAAACTACCGGAACCGGTTTATAATGTACCCGAAACCATACAGTCCGTCATAGGTGTCTGGCAGTCGGATGACGGTGACACCTTTGAGCTGAATGCCGATATGACGTATTCGGAAAATGGAGTGCTGAGTGAATTTGGCGTTTGGAGGACTTGTAACGATGAGGTACAACTTTTGTGGGACGAAGAGTTTGTTGCCTGGGTGCGCACGGAGCGTTATATCATTTCGGGCGATGAGCTTATTCGTTATCCCGGCTTCGCGGAAAGTAGGCGTTACCATCGTGTTGCGGATGAAACTGCGAATGTAGATAGATGATGTTAAAAAGAGCAATGAATCGATTTATATTATCGTGTTTTACTGAATTAACCAAAGCTCACGTATGATTAACAGGTTTGCTTTTTTAAAGGTACTGCTATTATCTGCAGTTTTTTGTATGGCAGGCAGCTCGCTGCAGGCGGCTGTCAATCCTAAGCCATTCGTTGTGCCCGAATTGAAAGAGTGGAAAGGGAAAGAAGGATTCTTTGTCCCGGAGGGAACGACACGGATTGTCTGTACCACTTCTTCTCCCGAAGTGATGCGGATTGCCCAAATGTTTGCAGAAGATTACAAACTGATGTTTGGCAAGGATTTGGACGTGGCGCAGGGGAAGGCCCGGAAGGGTAATTTTGTCCTTGCCCTGTCCAATAACAAGAAATTGGGTGAGGAAGGGTATGCTGTCAAGATTGCCGACCGCGTGACGCTTTCCGCTCCCAGTGCGGCGGGGCTTTATTGGGGTACGCGTACTCTCTTGCAACTTTCCGAGCAGACCTCCAACCATCAGTTGCCCAAAGGCACCATAGAGGATGCCCCCGACTATGCCGTGAGGGGGCTTATGGTGGATTGCGGGCGTAAGTTCATCCCTATGGCTTATTTGGAGGACTTGGTGAAAATCATGGCTTATTACAAGATGAATACGTTGCAAGTCCATCTGAACGACAATGGTTTCAAGGACTATTTTGAGGGCGATTGGAACAAGACTTATGCGGCTTTCCGCCTGGAGTGTGATACCTATCCGGGGTTGACGGCCCGCGACGGCTCGTACACGAAAAAAGAGTTTGTCGACTTCCAGAAAGGGGCGGCTGCGCGCTTTGTCAACATTGTGCCGGAGATTGACGTGCCTGCGCATTCGTTGGCCTTCACTCGCTACAAACCGGAAATAGGCAGCAAGGAGTATGGCATGGACCACCTCGACCTCTTTAATCCGGAAACTTACACATTTTTGGATGGGTTGTTCAAGGAATACCTGGAAGGCAACGAACCGGTGTTTGTGGGCAAACGGGTGCATATCGGGACAGACGAATATTCCAACAAGAAAAAAGAGGTGGTGGAAAAGTTCCGTGCGTTTACCGACCATTATATCCGCCTGGTAGAGAGCTATGGCAAGCAGGCTGTGGTGTGGGGCGCCCTTACGCATGCACAGGGAGATACTCCGGTGAAGTCGGAAAATGTCATTATGAATGCCTGGTATAACGGATATGCCGCCCCGGAGGCTATGATAAAAGATGGTTATCAACTGATAAGCATTCCCGATATGTATACTTACATTGTGCCTGCTGCCGGTTATTATTACGATTATCTCGACGAACCTTTCCTTTACAAGGAATGGACTCCGGCACATGTGGGAAAGGCTGTATTCGATGAAAAGCATCCGGCCATATTGGGAGGAATGTTTGCTGTGTGGAATGACCACGTGGGAAATGGCATTTCGGTGAAAGACATTCATCACCGTTTATTCTCACCCCTGCAGACATTGTCTGTAAAAATGTGGACGGGCAAGCAGGTGACCTTGCCCTATGAAGTGTTTGATGAGAAGCGCACGCAACTTTGTGAGGCACCGGGAGTAAATCAATTGGGCAGGGTAGGGAAACCGCAGAAAGATGCGGTGTTCGAATTGCCTCAGGTTGTGCCCGGAAGCACTTTGCCGCTGGCTGAAATAGGTTATGATTACACGGTAAGCTTCGATATTGCGGGGGAGGAAGAACAGTATGGGACTGAGCTGTTCCGTTCGCCTGATGCTGTGTTTTATTTGTCAGATCCCGTCAGCGGAATGATGGGGTTTGCACGCGATGGCTATCTGAATACCTTCGCTTATAAGGTGATGCCCGGAGAAAAAATAAATATCCAGATAGAAGGCGATAACCGTAGTGTCACCCTCAAAGTCAATGGGAAAGTTGTCGAAGAAATGGGTGTACAAAAACGCTATTTTAACGAAGGGAAGAACGTAATGAACTATACGCGTACATTGGTGTTCCCACTTCGCAAGGCAGGTAACTTCAATAGTAAAGTGACCAATCTAAAGGTATATAATCATAAAATGGCGAACCAAGATAATAAGGTGCTGAAAGAGGGCGTTGCAAAAATGTAGCAAGATGCTCTTCCTCTGTTGGCGGAACTGTGACATTCGGTATGTGAAATACGGAAATAGCATGAAAAATGCCACATGATGTGCTCTTTTTAGGAATAATTTGTAATTTTGCAAAGGATACAAACCATAAGCAACAGATATTACAGATAGATGAAAACATTGATTGCTACTTTCGCTTTGGTCTTCTTATGCCTTCCGATAGGGGCGGTTTCGGGCTCTGGCGATATTCCTCCCGAGGTAGCCCGCCTGACTGACAGCTTGAGGCTGGTGTATGCGCCGGATAGCCGGGTGGCTTTGTTTGATGTGGATTATGACTTCTCGGGTAAAGACGTCATGCTTCGTGGGGTCACCACTTCGAGTGAGGGTAAGCGGGTACTGAAGGAGGCACTTGCGGCGGAGGGGTACCGGGTGATGGACTGCTTGGAAGTGCTGCCCGATTCGGACGGACTACAGGGCAAGACGTATGGCATCATCAACCTCTCGGTGGCCAGCATGCGCAGGGAAGCCGACTATTCGTCGGAGATGGTAACGCAGGCTTTGCTGGGTATGCCGGTACGCGTGTTGCAACATCGGGACTGGTATCGTATACAGACGCCGGACAACTACATTGCTTGGGTGCACCGAGCCAGTGTCTGTGTGGTGACGCATGAAGAACTTTCTGCCTGGAATCGTGCGGACAAGGTGGTGGTGACCTCGCACTACGGCTTTGTGTATTCGCGTCCCGACCGTGGTGCACAGACGGTGTCGGATGTGGTGGCGGGCGACCGCTTGAAACTGGAGGGTAAGTGGGGAGGCTTTTACCGGGTGGCTTATCCCGATGGACGCAAGGGATATCTGCTAAAGGCGGATGCCGTGCCCGAACAGAAATGGCGCACCGGCTTGAAGCAGGAGGCAAGGGATATCATTGCCACAGCGCATACCTTGATGGGGGTGCCTTACCTGTGGGCGGGCACTTCGTCCAAGGGGATGGATTGCAGCGGTTTTGTACGGACGGTGCTTTTTATGCACGACATCATCATTCCGCGTGATGCATCCCAGCAGGCTTACGTGGGGCAGCACGTCGACATTGCTCCCGACTTTGGCAACTTGCAGCCGGGTGACTTGTTGTTTTTTGGACGGAAGGCTACTCCGGGACATAAAGAGCGCGTGGTGCATGTGGGCATTTATATAGGAGACAAACGGTTCATACACTCCCAGGGCGATGTGCGGCTCAGCAGCTTTGAGCCGACGGATTCTTGTTTTGACGAATACAACTTGGGCAGGTTGCTGTTTGCCACCCGCTTTTTGCCTTACATCGACAAGGAGGAGGGGCTTAACACAACAGCCACTAATCCGTATTATAAGTTTTGAACATGGGAAGATATGAAAGGAAAGACATGGGGCATGGGATGCCAAAACTTGCAAACTTGCAATCTTGCAGTCCCTCCTCACCCACACACGCGCGTAAATATATGTGGTGGAGTAGTACACAGTGGGAATGTTTTGCCGGGGCAGGCGCGAAGAATGTTGTGTTGCAGGGGCTTTGCTTGGGCAGTTGCTCTTTTATTTTCTCGCGTACATTATATACGCGCGTGCGTGTGTGTGGGTGAGGAGGGACTGCAAGATTGCAAGTTTGCAAGATTCGGGGGGGGCTTGGTGGCATCCGGTTAGCCGCTTCCTCCTCCGTGAATCCTTTCCAGTTAGAGAAAGATTTTTTCCCAGTTAGGAAAAAATTCTTTCCCAGTTAGGGGACGTAAGGGGCTAATTAGTGTTTAGTGATGAGTGATTAATACGTGGTGGTAACTGAATTCTTCACTTTATCATCACACGTACTAATCACTAACAGACAGATTATCATTTAATACGTAGTTGTTCATATTTAGTTTATACTATGCCAGTCATTGATTTTTTAGACGCGGATAAAGCGGATTGAGCGGATGTGTAATTTATAGGATTCAGTATTTTATGCTAAGAGAAATCCGCGTCATCCGCTCAATCCGCGTCTGAAAAATAATAGGATATATTCATTTAATTCTTGAGACTTACTTAGTTAACTGTTTTTTATGCATAGCAGAAGAGATTTTTTGAAAACGGCAGCTTTGGTGACCTTGGGCTCGGGAGTCGCCGGGAGTAATCTATGGGCAGGGGGGAGAGAAGGCGGGCACGCAGCCTTGTTCAACATCAACCGGGTTTCCGGGGAGTCGCCTCGGATGAAGTTGCGCTTTTTCCCTTATGAGTTGAAGCTGAAGCATGTGTTTACAGTGGCCACTTATTCGCGTAGCACCACGCCCGATGTGCAGGTGGAGTTGGAATATGACGGCCTGGTAGGCTATGGCGAGGCCTCCATGCCACCTTACCTTCAGAAAGAGTTGGGTTCGGTGGAGAGTGTGATGGCTTTTCTTCGCAAGGTGCAGGAGGGTATCGGACGTTTTGCCGACCCGTTTCAACTGGAAGATATTTTGGCTTATATAGATGGTTTATCGGAAGGCAATGCGGCAGCCAAGGCGGCGGTGGACATAGCTTTGCACGACCTGGTGGGTAAACTGCTGCAGGCACCATGGTACAAGATATGGGGGCTGGATAGGAGTAAGGCTCCTTCTACAACCTTCACCATAGGCATTGATACGCCAGAGATAGTGCGGCAAAAGACGAAGGAATGTGCCGGTCAATTCAATATTTTGAAGGTGAAGCTGGGCAGTGACCACGACAAGCAGCTGATAGAAACCATCCGCTCGGTGACGCAGCTGCCTATAGCCGTGGATGCCAACCAGGGCTGGAATGACAAACATTTGGCGCTCGACATGATACATTGGTTGAAAGAGCAGGGCGTTGTGATGGTAGAGCAACCTATGCCCAAGGAGCGGCTGGACGATATTGCTTGGATAACCCAACACAGCCCTTTGCCTGTCTTTGCCGACGAATCGGTGCAGCGGCTGAAAGATATACCTGCCTTGAAGGGTGCCTTCTCCGGCATCAACATCAAATTGATGAAATGTACGGGGATGCGTGAGGCGTGGAAGATGCTGACCTTGGCACGTGCCCTCGACATGAAGGTGATGGTGGGGTGTATGACCGAGACTTCATGCGCCATCAGTGCTGCTGCCCAGCTATCGCCAGCTGTAGACTTTGCTGACTTGGATGGCAGCTTGCTGATAGCTAACGACCGCTTTAAAGGGATGGAAGTAGTGAAAGGAAAGATTACCTTGCCTGAACGTCCGGGCATCGGAGTGGTGAAATTGTAGTTGAAGAATGGCTTATGAAGAATTTGCTTTATGTAGTGGCATTGTTGGCACTGGTTTCGGCTTGTAGCGGCAAGGGAGTGTCGCATACGCCTTATGCGTGGGAAGATGACTTGCACCAGCGTCTGCTGACAGACTTTTGCCTGACAGAACGACAGGTTAAGGATTATATTCGCCGGTATATCCCTGATGTGACAGATGAACAGATGAGGCAATGGGAAGAAAGCCATGCATTGGAGTGCATGTGGCTGGATGGCGAAAAACGCTACTTTATAAATGCTGGTCCCAACCTTTTCCGGATAGACTCGGTCTGCCGTGATATTAAAGTGGCCAAAGAAGGTGTAGTCGTGGAAGGTTCGGAGAAAGTGAATGCGAAGAATGTGCCGGACATTATCCGTGCGGTTAAAGACAGTGCGGCGACATTGGTGCTTCCCAAACGTATGCGGGTGACTTATACATTGACGGTGGACACTAATGCCGTACCGGCAGGCGAGTTGGTGCGCTGCTGGCTTCCTTATCCGCGCACCGACGTGGCTCGCCAGCAGGATGTGAAGTTGTTGGGCACAAGCGAGGCGGAGTATGTGTTGTCGCCGCGTGAATGCGCTCACAGTACGCTCTATATGGAGAAACGGGCGGTGCAAGGACAGCCTACAGTGTTTTCAGAAACCTTTGAGTATACATCTTGTGGCGAGTGGCACGACTTGAAACCGGAAGATGTACAGCCTTACGACACTACAACTGAACTCTACAGGAAGTATACGGCAGAGCGTGAAAAGCACATTGTATTTACCCCACGCTTGTGCGAACTTGCTGCCCGGCTTACGGCAGGTGAAGATAATCCTTATCTGAAGGCCAAGCGTATTTTCCGTTGGATATACGAACATTTTCCCTGGGCATCGGCCCGGGAGTATTCCACGATAGATAATATCCCGGAATATGTACTCGACAACGGTCACGGCGATTGCGGACAGGTCACCTTGCTTTTTGTTACGCTTTGCCGCCTTAGTGGTATTCCTGCCCATTTCCAAAGCGGTTTTATGATGCATCCCCGTGCTTGGAATTTGCATGATTGGGCAGAGGTTTATTTTGAGGGTGTCGGTTGGGTACCGGTCGACCAGTCGTTTGGTATTCCTTCGTTTGCCGATAATGCTGATGAAGAATATTTCTTTTTGGGAGGAATCGACTCGTGGCGTATGGTGGTAAACTCAGATTATGGTATGCCATTGGTTCCTGCCAAAAAGTATCCGCGTAGCGAAACTGTGGATTTCCAGCGTGGAGAAGTGGAATGGGAAGGTGGAAACCTTTACTTTACGCAATGGAACTATGACATGGAGATAGACTATCTGAATTATTGAGCTGCCCTTTACTTTTCCTTATGAATGTTCTATTGTCATTTTAACAATAGGGAAGCGTGCATAAATGCTAATTTGTCAGTCTTTGCCGTTAACCGCTGTTAAGCTCAAAATAGGCTCTGTTAAAAGAGAACAAAAAAGAGTGCCAAGCGGAATAAGTGAATGTTTTTTGCCGTTATTTTAACGTCGAAAAGTTAAACGAAACGCGAATATTAACATTTAAACCAATAGAAAAAGTTATGAGACAGACAACGAAAAACATCTTAGGAGTAGCGGCTATCGTGCTTCTCAGTTCGGGTGTAGGCGGATATACGGCCTATAAGTTGTTGAGTAAAGAAAGGGCAGCTATTGCTACTTTCAATGATTTGTTTCCGCAGAATCCGGCCAGCAATGTGAAATTGGCAGGTTTCAATGCTGTGGATGCGCAGCCGGTTGATTTGACCCAGGCTGCTGAGACTTCTGTGCATGCTGTGGTGCACATCCGCGCTACTCAGTTGGGTAAGACAGAAACGGTGCAGACGATGCCGGACATCTTTGATTTCTTCTTCGGTGATGGCCGTGGACAGCAGAGACAGATACAAACCCAGCCACGTGTAGGTTTTGGCTCGGGCGTTATCATCTCGAAAGACGGATACATCGTGACAAACAACCATGTGGTGGAAGGTGCCGATGAGATTGCAGTGAAGTTGAACGATGAACGTGAATTGAAGGGACGCATTATCGGTACGGACGAGAGTACCGACTTGGCTTTGCTGAAGATTGAGGGCGATGATTTTCCCACGATCCCTATAGGTAATTCGGACGACTTGAAGGTCGGTGAGTGGGTATTGGCAGTAGGTAATCCCTTTAACCTCAGTTCTACGGTAACCGCAGGTATTGTTAGTGCCAAGGCACGTTCCATAGGTGCAATGAGTGCCAATGGAAAGGCTGCCGACATACAGTCGTTCATTCAGACGGATGCGGCTATCAACTCTGGTAATAGTGGTGGTGCGTTGGTCAATGCCAAAGGTGAACTGGTGGGCATCAATGCCATGCTTTATTCGCCTACCGGTGCCTATTCGGGTTACGGTTTTGCCATTCCTACCAGCATCATGACCAAGGTGGTTGCCGACTTGAAACAATATGGAACCGTGCAACGTGCCATGTTGGGTGTGATGTGCACCGACTTGAACCTGGGCTTGGTGGTTGATGAGGAAAACAAACAAGTGAAGGAAATCAAGGACAAAGCCAAGGAATTGGGCTTGAAGGAAGGACTTTGGATTCGTGAGATAGTAGAAGGAGGCTCGGCCGACGGTTTGTTGGAGGTGGACGATGTGCTGACGGCTATTGAGGGTAAGAAAATTCATCGCTTTGCCGATTTGCAAGAAGAATTGGCTAAACATCGCCCTGGGGATAAGGTGACTGTGACCGTTATCCGTGATAAGAAGGAGAAAGAGATTACCCTTACGTTGAAAAACCAGCAAGGCAATACGAAGGTGGTGAAAGAAGCCGACATGGAGTTGCTTGGTGCAGCTTTCCGCCCCATTACCAATGAATTGAAAGAACAACTCAACCTGAACTACGGTCTTGAGGTAACCGGTGTGCGCGATGGCAAGATGAAGGAAGCAGGTATTCGTCGTGGTTTTATCATTCTGAAGGTGAACGATAGGCCGATGCGTAGCGTGGAAGATATGGAAGCTGCGCTGAAGGAGGCTTCGCGGTCGAACGAACCGGTATTGTTCATCACCGGTAAATTCCCCTCGGGCAGGGTAGGCTATTATGCCGTGAATGTAGGTCAGGAAGATTAAAAACAGGCATCGCTGCCAAATAGCAAGGATAGCAAGCGACATCAATGAAGGTAAAGAGATTGTATTGAAAAGAACACTGTATGAAAAGGATGCCTCCTCCTGCAAGGATTGGCATCCTTTTTGTTGGGATGCATGTATGAATAAAATGAAAAAGTTGACATAAAGTACTTGTGGTACGAATATTTTGTGCTAACTTTGCAACCTCAATATGTAGTGTAGAGAATGAGACAATTAAAGATTACCAAAAGTATCACCAATCGCGAGAGTGCTTCTTTGGATAAGTATTTACAGGAGATCGGGCGTGAGGACCTTATTACTGTTGAAGAAGAAGTAGAGCTTGCACAGCGCATTCGTAAAGGCGACCGCGCCGCATTGGAAAAACTGACGCGTGCCAATCTGCGTTTCGTCGTATCCGTAGCCAAGCAGTATCAAAACCAGGGTCTGAGTTTGCCAGACTTGATAAACGAGGGCAACTTGGGATTGATTAAGGCTGCCGAGAAGTTTGATGAAACCCGTGGCTTTAAGTTTATCAGCTATGCGGTGTGGTGGATACGCCAGTCCATTCTTCAGGCTTTGGCCGAGCAGGCGCGCATTGTCCGTCTTCCGCTGAACCAGGTAGGCTCGCTGAACAAAATCAGCAAGGCTTTCTCGAAGTTCGAGCAGGAAAATGAACGTCGCCCCTCTCCCGAAGAACTGGCTGATGAACTGGAAATCCCGGTTGATAAAATCTCTGATACACTGAAGGTGTCGGGCCGTCATATTTCGGTGGATGCACCTTTTGTGGAAGGGGAAGACAACAGCCTGCTCGATGTGCTGGTAAACGATGACTCTCCTATGGCCGACCGTGCGTTGGTGAACGAGTCTCTTGCGAGGGAAATCGATAGGGCACTTTCTACGTTAACCGAGCGCGAAAAAGAAATCATTCAGATGTTTTTCGGTATCGGACAACAGGAAATGACACTGGAAGAAATTGGCGACAAATTTGGGCTTACACGTGAACGTGTGCGCCAGATTAAGGAGAAAGCTATCAGAAGATTGAGACAAAGTAATCGTAGCAAATTGCTCAAGTCTTATTTGGGATAAATAAGAAATATTGGTTTCCGACAAATCAAAGACATTAAAAACCGGTTCATCTTGCGGAGATGGCCGGTTTTTTTGTTACCTTTGTGCCCAACTAATTAATTTTCACGCAAGATGAAGTACATGCGCATGTTTTTGATGGCAGTCGTAGCCTTTACGTTATGCTCTGCCTTTACAATGAAGGACAAGGAGAAACCTGTATATGTGTTTGGTATCGCGGCTTCTTTTACCGACACTATAGTTTATTATACGGAGATTCAGTTGCTGGATAGCGTGCTCCTTGATAAAGATGGCTTCCTGCCCGACAGGGAGGTTTATTCCTATCAGTTGAAGAACCACATTGAGTATGACTTGAAGAAAAGTAATTATACTTGCATGATTTATTTTTCGGAGAACAAGACAAAGTTGGGCAAAGAGGCCGACAAGCTGAAGACAAGATACGGGAAAGGCCAGGGATTGTCGTTGCAAGCCATAGAGCCGTCTACATTCACCTTTAAGAAGCCGGAGGAGTAAACTCATGAAGGGCAAGTTGTGTGCTTTGGTGTGCCTGTTGGCATTACTGGTGTCGTGCGAGCAGAAGTCGGATGTCACTATTCCCACCCCTGCGGAGAAAACTATGCTGATATACTTCGCGGCAGATAATAGCTTGGCACGCTATGTCCGGTATGACATAGACGAAATTATGCAGGGAGTGGAAGAAAATTCGCTTTCCGTGTCCCAGCACCTGTTGATTTATGAAGATACGGGTGGGGAAGCCCAGCTGTATGAAGTAGTATACGAAGATGGGCGGGCTACGGAAAAGCCGGTAAAGACTTACTCTGATCGTAACTCCGTAGGGTTGGATGAAACGTTGGAAGTGTTCAACGATGTATTCAATAACTCTGCTTACGAGGCTGAAAGTTACGGGTTGGTTTATTGGTCGCACGCAGATGGATGGATTCCCTATCCCT
>CALUIF010000105.1 GCA_944320635.1 uncultured Bacteroides sp.
TTCGCCCTGCACAATGAACAGGATGTCTTCGGGATTGTACTCGCCCATCTCATCCTTGCGGGCTTCCTTGACGATGTAGTCGACGATTTTCTCCAGGTCGACGTCGACATATCCATCCTCGTCGGGCGTTTCGTCCAAAAGGTCACTGTTGCCGTAATAGTCGTAAATCAGGTCGAGGAAGTAGTAGAACTCATCGTCGGTAAATTTGTCCTTTAACTCCTGCGGCAGGTAGTTCTTGATGTACTCGATGGTCTTTTCGTCATCGATGTCGCTCTGTAGGAATTCGTCTTCTTGTGCCATAGTCTTTTCTTTTTTAATCGTTATTTCAGCAATGCTTCAATCTTGGCCACATAGGTAGTCTTGGGGGCAGAACCCACCTGCTTGTCTACCAACTGACCGTCTTTGAAGAAAAGAACAGTAGGAATGTTGCGTATGCCAAAGTCGGCCGACACATCGCCATTCTCGTCTACATCGCATTTGCCGATGACCACTTTGCCTTCATACTCGGCAGCCAGCTCGTCGATGATGGGGCCTACCATTCTGCATGGCCCGCACCAAGGTGCCCAGAAGTCAATCACTAAAGGTTTACCTTCTGCCAAAATCTCTTTGTAGTTGTTGTCTGTAATCTCTAAAGCCATTTCTATAACGTTTTAAGGTTTATATGTTTATGGATCGTCTAACGGTTTGGGGCAAAGATAGCGCAAAATATTGGTAATCTTCGTCACACTTCCGTGAAATTCTCGGGTAAGTGCTTTCTTTTCCGTCCGTCAGTTGATGCGGAAATCCAATTCAGGGCGTTCCTTCAGGAAGGATACCAATTCTCGTCCTACCGAAAGCTTGACTGGGCGCGACACAAGGTTAACGTCCATCTTCGTCTCCTCATCGACCACTTTGAAGCAAAGGGAAGCATTGCCCGGATGCGCTTGAGCCAGATCGGCCAGCTCGTCGACCAAAGCCTTGTTCAGCACGCTCAGCGGTATCAGTACGGTAATCTTCTCAATCAGTCGTTCCTTCACGTCGGGAAGTAGTTCCATGGAGGTTATTTTCAGTTCGCACTCGGCAGGTTTCCATTGTTTGGGTTGACAACGCGCCTTAATGTAGAGGAAGGTACGTTCGTTCAAGTATCCCTGGTAAGTGACCCAGTCGTTGCCAAAGAAGGGAATCTCTGCCGCGCCCGAGTAGTCTTCAATCTTGGCTATGCCATAAGGGTTACCGTTCTTACTGATGCCGCGGCGTACGGAGGTCACAATGCCGCCCATGGTGATTTCCCGACCTTGCAAGGCTCCCTTGTTCTCCAGTTCGGCCATGTGTGTGTTGCACACATAATTCAGCACAATGGAATATTCGTCCAGCGGGTGGGCAGACAGGTAGATGCCAACGAGTTCGCGCTCTTTGTTCAGGCGTTCGAGGTCGCTCCAGCGTTCGGCTTGGGGAATTTCGGGCGTGGCAATGTCTACCATGTTATCTCCACCAAACAAGGAGTTGACGGCAATGGCACGGTCGGCCTGGTAACGGTTGCCATAACGCACCAGTATGTCGATGTACGATTCGTTTTTCGCATTGATGACAAAATACTGCTCGCGTTTCAGTTCGGGAAAACTGTCGAATCCACCGGCCAAAGCCAGGCATTCGATGTTCTTCTTGTTGCAGGCATTGAGGTTGACGCGTTGCACAAAGTCGAAAATACCCTTGAAAGGACCGTTCTTTTCGCGTTCGTCCATGATGCTTTGCACGGCTCCTTCGCCCACACCTTTCACGGCTCCCAATCCGAAGCGTATGTTGCCTTCTTTGTTTACCGTAAACTTCAAGTTACTTTCGTTGACATCGGGGCCGAGCACTTTAATGCCCATCGACTTGCATTCGTCCATCAGTTTGGTGATATCGGTGATGTTCGACAAGCTTCGGCTCATGACTGCCGCCATGTACTCTGAAGGATAATTGGCCTTCAGGTAAGCCGTCTGGTAGGCAACCCATGAGTAACATGTGGCGTGCGATTTGTTGAAAGCGTATGAGGCAAACTTCTCCCAGTCGCCCCAGATTTTCTCCAGCACCTTCGGGTCGTGCCCATTCTTTTGCCCGCCTTCAATGAACTTTGGCTTCATGTGGTCAAGCTTGTCGCGCAGCTTTTTACCCATTGCCTTACGCAAGGCATCCGATTCGCCACGTGTAAAGTTGGCCAGCAAGCGTGAAAGAAGCATCACTTGCTCCTGATAGACAGTGATGCCATACGTGTCCTTCAGGTATTTCTCCATGATGGGAATGTCGTACTCTATGGGTTTGCGCCCCCACTTGCGGTCGATAAAGTCGGGGATGTAATCCATAGGCCCCGGCCGGTAAAGGGCATTCATGGCAATGAGATCCTCAAAGGTACCGGGTTGCAATTCGCGCAAGTACTTTTGCATGCCGGCCGATTCAAACTGGAAGGTACCCACCGTCCGGCCGTCGCAATACAATTTGTAAGTGGCAGGGTCGTCGATAGGGATATTGTCGATGTCCAACTCAATGCCCCGGTGCAGTTTCACATTTGCCACGGCTTCTTTGATGATGGATAAGGTCTTCAGGCCTAAGAAGTCCATCTTTATCAAGCCTGTATCTTCGATGACCGAGCCTTCGTACTGGGTGACGAGCATTTTTTCGCCCGTCTCTTTGTCATCGGCTGTGCTGACGGGTACCCAGTCGGTAATATCATCCCGGCAAATGATGGTGCCACAAGCATGGACACCCGTACCCCGCACGTTGCCTTCCAGCATCTTGGCATATTTTATGGTATCGCGTACCAAAGGGTCAGACGAGTTTTCGGCCTCTTGCAATTCGGGCACATAAGCGATGGCATTGGGCAGGTTCAGCTTCTTATCGGGGATTTTGTCGGGCACCAGCTTGCATAGGCGGTCGGATTCGGACAAAGGAAGTTTTTCTACCCGTGCCACGTCCTTTATAGCCATTTTAGTGGCCATAGTGCCGTAGGTGATGATGTGGGCAACTTTCTCCTGCCCATACTTTTCGGTTACCCAACGCAGCACATCGCCACGCCCATCGTCGTCGAAATCCACGTCGATATCGGGCAACGAGATGCGGTCGGGGTTCAAAAAGCGCTCAAACAGCAGGTCGTACTGAATGGGGTCAATCTTTGTGATACCCAAGCAATAGGCTACCGCCGAGCCGGCAGCCGAGCCACGTCCCGGACCTACGGATACGCCCAATTGCGTGCGGGCTGCGTTGATAAAGTCTTGCACAATCAGGAAGTAGCCGGGGAAGCCCATAGTCTTCATAATGTACAGTTCGAAGTTCAGACGCTCTTTGATTTCCTCGGAAAGCGGGTCGCTATAAAGCCTTTTGGCACCGTCAAAGGTAAGCTTTGCCAGATAGTCTGCTTCCAACTTTATGCGGTACAGTTTTTCATAGCCCCCCAGGCGTTTGATTTTTGCATTGGCGGCTTCCTCATCCAGCACCACATTCCCGTTTTCATCTTGGGTGAATTCGTTGAACAGGTCTTGCTCAGTATACTTTTTCCGGTATTCATCCTCTGTGCCAAAGTCTTCAGGAATGGCAAAGGTCGGCATGATGGGAGCATGGTCGATGGAGTAATATTCCACCTTGTCGAGAATCTCCAGTGTATTGGACAACGCTTCGGGCACGTCTTCAAATAATTGGTTCATCTCGGCCTTGGTTTTCATCCATTCTTGTTTTGTGTAAAGCATGCGGGTGGGGTCATCCAAGTCTTTCCCTGTGCTTAGGCAAATCAAGCGGTCGTGTGCCTCGGCATTGTCTTCATCTACGAAATGCACGTCGTTGGTGCAGATCACCTTGATATCGTATTTTTTGGCATATTCCAGCAACTTGGCATTCACCTTTTGTTGCAAGGGGTAAGCTTCGTGGTTAGCACGTTCTACGGTGGCTTTATGCCGTTGCAATTCCAGATAATAATCGTCGCCAAAGAGGTTCTTGTACCATTGGATGGTTTCTTCGGCTTCATCGTAATGGTCGGCTATGATTTTTTTCGGCAATTCACCTCCCAGGCAGGCCGAACAAACGATGAGGCCTTCGTGGTATTTCTCCAACTCAGTGCGGTCGGTACGGGGGCGCATGTAGTAGCCTTTTGTCCATGCCCTTGATACCAGTTTTATCAGGTTATGGTATCCTTTTTCGTTCTTCGCCAGCACAATCAGGTGCCAACCGCTCTGGTCTTGTTTGCCTTCGCGTTTGTCCATGCCTCTGCGTGCCACATACATTTCGCATCCGATAATAGGCTTGAACAGCCGTGCTTCGGCTTCTGCAATCTTCGCCTTGCACTCGGCCAGTTCGGCATCTTTGTTTTCGCAGACGGTTTCTCCACTTTCAATGGCGGCCATCCGTTTCTTCAGGTCCTTGATTTCCCCTTTCGGGCCGCTGTTTTTCTTATTGACATAGTTATAAAACTCTTTGATACCAAACATGTTGCCATGGTCGGTAATAGCAATGCCCTTCATGCCGTCCTTCATGGCCTTATCCACCAGTTTGCTTACGCTGGCTTGGCCGTCGAGCAACGAATATTGAGTATGCACGTGTAAATGAACGAAATCCTGCATCGTAGTTGAAACCTTTCTGAATTGAGACCCTAAAGGTACAACCAATGCGACTTATGGCAAAGGATATCTCCAAAAAGTTATCAACAATCGTTTTTATAAGTATGTTTTCTTGTCAGATTTTCAAAATAAACCTACCTTTGCAAATAATTTATAAGACAGATAAACACAACGATATACATGCGTCGGTTGAAGAAACTAAAAAAGATACATATCCACCGGGAAGGAACCCATACGCTGGCGGCAGGTTTGCTGACTCTGCTAGCCATAGATGCGCTTTTATACTTCGGCTTTGAAAATAAGATACCATTTTACATTGCCGCAGTCCTTAGTTTGTTCACGTATGCCATTATGGTCAACTTTTTCCGTTGTCCTATCCGCCTGTTCGGTGCAGAGACCGAAAAGGTTGTGGTAGCCCCGGCCGATGGCAAAGTGGTGGTGGTGGAGGAAGTGGAAGAAAACGAGTATTTCCACGACCGGCGTCTCATGGTGTCCATCTTTATGAGCTTGGTCAATGTGCATGCCAACTGGTATCCGGTAGACGGTACTATCAAGCAAGTGACCCATCAGAACGGCAAGTTCCTTAAAGCCTGGCTGCCCAAGGCCAGTACCGACAACGAGCGCTCTACCATTGTCATTGAAACCCCCGAAGGTACGGAAGTCATGGCACGCCAGATAGCCGGTGCCATGGCACGCCGCATTGTGACTTATGCCGAAGCGGGTGAGGATTGCTACATCGACGAGCACATGGGCTTCATAAAGTTTGGCTCGCGTGTCGATGTGTTCTTGCCCCTGGATACTAAAATATTGGTAAAACTGGGACAGAAGACGGTGGGCAACCAGACCGTCATTGCCAAGCTCCCTTAACCCGTCAACAATCTTCGCATCATGCCCAACTTTATTACCCGGCACATTCCCAACTCAGTGACCTGCCTGAACCTGTTTTCGGGCTGCATAGCTTGCGTCATGGCTTTCGAAGCCCGCTACGAATGGGCGTTTTTCTTTATCGTCCTCAGTGCCGTATTCGACTTTTTCGACGGTATGCTGGCACGCCTGCTGCATGCTTACTCCAATATAGGAAAAGACCTCGACTCGCTGGCCGACGACGTTAGCTTTGGTGTGGCGCCTTCGATGATGGTGTTTTCCCTGTTCCGCGAAATGTGCCAGCCCGCCGAGGGCATCTGTGCCTGGTTTCCGTACCTGGCTTTTCTTCTCGCTGTATTTTCGGCCTTGCGGCTGGCCAAGTTCAATAACGACACACGGCAGACTACTTCCTTCATCGGCTTACCCGTACCTGCCAATGCCCTGTTCTGGGCTTCTCTGGTGACCGGAGGACACGATTTCTTCCTCGCACACCTCTACTTGCCGATGTGCCTGGTGCCACTCATTTGCTTGTTCTCTTGGTTGCTGGTGTCGGAAATCCCCATGTTTTCACTCAAGTTCAAAAACCTGAAATGGAAAGACAATAAGGTGAGCTTCACCTTCCTCCTTGTGTGCATTCCCCTCTTGGCCTTGCTGGGAGCATGCAGCTTCGCCGCCATCGTTGTGTGGTACATTATCCTTTCACTGGTTGCCTGGAAAAAGGCATAGAATTATTCTCTTCGCTTATGTTCAAGATACTTGGTATATTGTTTTTCGGCCTTATAGCCTTGTTGCTTCTCGGCGTGGCTATACTGGGCCGTGTGCTGGGTGGCATTTTCGGCATGCACTCGCGCACCTTTCACGGACATGCAAAAGGCGGGGCTGCCCGGCAGCAATCTGCCCCGCACAATCCACAAGATGCCGTGACCACGGACAATGCCACCTCGCGCCCCAAGCGGGAAAAGTTGTTCGACAAGGATGAAGGCGAATATGTAGAATACGAAGAGGTGAAATAACGAACGTATTTTAACAGGCTTTTAGCGGCGTTTGGTGGCAAAGAAGTCTTTCATCAAGGCGGCACATTCGTCAGCAAGGACACCAGCCACCACCTCCGTCTTGGGGTGGAGGGCTTGGGGGGCATAGCGCAAGTAGCCGCGTTTCTCGTCTTCCGCACCATAAACCAGACACTTCAGTTGCGCCCAGCCTATGGCGCCCGCACACATTACACAAGGCTCTACCGTGACATAAAGCGCACATTCGTTCAGATACTTCCCGCCCAGTGTGGAGGCAGCGGCCGTAATGGCCTGCATCTCGGCATGAGCGGTGACGTCTGTCAGCGCTTCCGTCAGGTTATGGGCGCGGGCAATGATGCGCCCCTTGCACACTACTACTGCCCCTATGGGTATTTCGTCCCGTTCGTAGGCCTTGCGCGCTTCTACGAGCGCTTGTCTCATATAGTATGAATGGTCGTTCATCTTCTCATGTCGTGCTCGCCGAACAGCGTCGGGTAGTCTTCTTCCATATTCTTATAGATAAACCTGAGTATAGTCTCCCTGAACCAACGCGACTTGTTGGTGATGCGGTACTTTGCCAAGTAACGGTCTACAAGGCGCAGTTCATCCTCGCTCATAAGGCACACAATGCGCTGTTGGCGCTTCGGGGTGGCCGGAGTGGCTTTGGGGCAGGTTTTATCTCTCTTTCTCATACGTGTGCAAAAGTAGGAAAAAAACGGAGAAAACCCTATTTTAGCCTCCTTTTCTTCTGCACAATCCCAAAGAAATCATTACTTTTGCCCGCATCTCCCTAAAGTTAGTTGATGAGGGAGCAAGTTGACAAGGGAACAAGGAGATTCATTAGCGCTGTCAACTGAAATACTACACATTTATGTTGAAACTGAAAATCCGGAAGAAACTTTCCCCCTGGTGGGCTTATGTGTGGAGCAACCGCAAGCTGCTGTGCCGACTGGCAGGCGCGGGCATTGCGGTGGCCATTGTCGTCACGCTGAGCCTGCCCAATGAATACGAAACCACTGTTTTCACCGTGGCCGAAGCACGTACCATCTCCGTAGATGCCACCGGTGGCGTGACTGCCCGCAATGCCTTGGGCTCGGAACGCATACGCGACGCCGTGCTGCCCAGCATGTACGCACGCGTCATAGCCACCCCGCAATTCCTGCTTCCCCTTTCCCGCATGACCGTCCGGCTGAACGATGAGGCCGGCACTACCATGACGCTGCACGAATACCTCTCCACCCGCATCAGCCGCCCGTGGTGGAGTTACATCGTACGGGGTGCCTTCCGGCTTCCCGCCCTTTTGCTAGCCCCTTTCCGTGGCAATGATTCTGCCTCCCCGGCAGAGGACAACGGCGGAACCTTCATCGTCTCCCCTGCCGAAGTAGCGGGAGTGACCCGCATCAGCCGGCGTGAAGCCGTGGTGGCAAGTGCCCTGCGCAAGCGCATCTCTGTAGAAATCAACCGCGACAAGCAAAGCGTGGCCTTGAGCGTACGCATGCAAGACCCGCTCGTGTCGGCACTTGTGGCCGACAGCCTGCAAGCTGCCATACAGGCTTACGTGACGGACTACCGCACCCGCAAGGAGCTGGACCGGCTGACGCAAAACGAAGCCCTGCTCCATCAGGCCCGCCAGCGTTACTACCGCGCGCAAGAAGAATATGCGAAGTATATGGATGCCAACCTTGACCTGGCCACGCTGTCCTCGCGCATCGACCGCGCCAACCTGCGCACCCGCATGCAGCAAGCCTTTACGGAATACAGCCGCCTCACCACCCTCGTGCAAGCCAACCGCATGCGTGTGGCCAACGAGCGCCCTGTGCTCAAAGTGATAGAGCCGGCCTGCGTGCCTGTGCATCGTGCTTCCCCGTCCCTGTTGCTCAATGTCGCCGTCTGCTTGCTCTTTGCCCTTGCCGGCGGCATAGGGTGGCTTTACCTCAAGCGCAACCGCTTCATCATCCGTTGGCACCGGCGCCCCTCGCGCCCGCGGCGCTACCGGTTTGTGCTAAGGCCTTCGCGCGGGAGGGTGACCGCCGAGGCTTAGAGCGCGTCTATCTCTCCCTCGGTCAAGCCGGTAGCTTTGGCAATGGTTGCGATGGATAGTCCATCCGATTTCAGCTGGCGTGCAATGGTAAAGGCTGTTTCTTTGCGACCCTCTTCGCGACCTTTCTCCAGACCCTCCTCGCGTGCTTTCTGCGTGGCCTTTTTCACGGCTTTTTGCACCGCCGTATCAATAGTGTTCTTCCAGTCGCGGTACACCTTGAGGCTTTCTTCGTAGGCATCGTACTCCTCCTTGGTGAACTTGGCTATCTCAGCTGCCTTGAACAGCTTGGCAAAGAC
>CALUIF010000106.1 GCA_944320635.1 uncultured Bacteroides sp.
AACATAAAAGAGAGGACATTTTCAATTTATAATAATATCAAAATAAAGGTATGGCTTTTAGAAAAGACAACAAGATAAAGAGTAATTTCTCGAAAATCTCTATCGGTTTGGCTTCTCCTGAAGAAATTCTTGAGAATTCGAGCGGTGAAGTATTAAAGCCTGAAACCATCAATTATCGTACCTATAAGCCTGAGCGTGACGGCTTGTTTTGCGAACGCATTTTTGGCCCTGTGAAAGATTACGAGTGCCATTGCGGCAAGTACAAGCGCATTCGTTACAAAGGCATTGTGTGCGACCGTTGCGGTGTGGAAGTAACAGAAAAGAAAGTCCGTCGTGAACGTATGGGACACATTCAGTTGGTAGTGCCCGTGGCTCACATTTGGTATTTCCGTTCTCTGCCCAATAAAATAGGTTATTTGCTGGGATTGCCTACCAAGAAGCTGGATGCTATTATTTATTACGAGCGTTATGTCGTTATTCAGCCCGGTGTATTGGGCGGTGAGGTTGCCGAATATGATTTGCTTGAGGAAAGTGAATATCTGGATTTGTTGGATAAGCTCCCTAAAGACAATCAGTTTTTGGAAGATTCTGATCCTAACAAGTTCATTGCAAAGATGGGTGCGGAAGCTATCTATGACTTATTGGCACGTCTTGATTTGGATGCTTTGTCTTATGAGTTGCGCCACCGTGCCAACAATGATGCTTCGCAACAACGCAAGAATGAAGCCTTGAAGCGTCTTCAGGTCGTTGAGTCATTCCGCGCATCACGTGGGCGTAACAAGCCTGAGTGGATGATAGTACGTATAGTGCCCGTCATTCCTCCCGAACTGCGTCCGTTGGTACCGTTGGATGGTGGTCGTTTTGCTACCTCCGATTTGAACGATTTGTATCGCCGTGTCATTATCCGCAACAACCGTTTGAAGCGTCTAATTGAAATAAAAGCGCCGGAAGTGATTTTGCGCAATGAGAAACGCATGCTGCAGGAAGCTGTAGATTCTTTGTTTGATAACTCTCGCAAGTCGAGTGCGGTGAAGACTGATGCCAACCGCCCGCTGAAATCACTTTCCGACAGCTTGAAGGGTAAACAAGGCCGTTTCCGTCAGAATCTGTTGGGTAAGCGTGTGGACTACTCTGCACGTTCGGTTATCGTGGTTGGCCCAGAGTTGAAGATGGGCGAGTGCGGTATTCCTAAACTGATGGCTGCCGAGCTCTACAAGCCTTTCATTATCCGTAAGCTTATTGAGCGTGGCATCGTAAAGACCGTAAAGAGTGCCAAGAAAATCGTAGACCGTAAGGAACCCGTCATTTGGGATATCTTGGAGCATGTCATGAAGGGGCATCCTGTATTGTTGAACCGTGCACCGACGCTTCACCGTCTGGGTATCCAGGCTTTCCAGCCAAAGATGATTGAAGGCAAGGCTATCCAGCTTCACCCGTTGGCATGTACGGCATTCAACGCAGACTTTGATGGTGACCAGATGGCCGTGCACTTGCCGCTGAGCAATGAGGCCGTATTGGAAGCTCAAATGTTGATGTTGCAATCGCATAATATCCTGAATCCAGCCAATGGTGCCCCGATTACCGTGCCCGCGCAGGATATGGTGCTTGGCTTGTATTACATCACAAAGTTGCGTAAAGGCGCAAAAGGTGAAGGATTGACTTTTTATGGCCCAGAAGAGGCATTGATAGCCTACAATGAAGGGAAATGTGATATTCATGCCCCCGTTAGCGTAGTAGTAAACGATGTGGATGAGAATGGAAACATCGTGAAGAAGATGATGCACGATACTTCGGTAGGTCGTGTCATTGTCAACGAACTGGTGCCCGATGAAGCTGGATATATCAATACCATTATTTCCAAGAAGTCTCTTCGCGACATCATCAGCCACGTTATCAAAGTATGTGGTGTGTCGAAAGCAGCCGACTTCTTGGATGGCATCAAGAACTTGGGTTACTATATGGCCTTCAAAGGCGGCTTGTCGTTCAACTTGGGCGATATTATTATCCCCGAGGAGAAGGAAGCTTTGGTGCAGAAGGGCTATGATGCCGTAGAAGAGGTGATAAACAATTACAATATGGGTTTCATCACCAACAACGAGCGTTATAATCAAGTCATTGATATCTGGACGCACGTCAACTCCGAGCTGTCCAACATTTTGATGAAGACCATTTCTGAGGATGACCAAGGATTCAACTCCGTGTACATGATGCTTGACTCCGGTGCTCGTGGTTCTAAAGAGCAGATCCGTCAGTTGTCCGGTATGCGTGGATTGATGGCAAAGCCTCAAAAAGCAGGTGCCGAAGGTGGCCAGATTATTGAGAACCCCATTCTTTCGAACTTCAAGGAAGGCTTGTCTGTGTTGGAGTACTTTATCTCTACGCACGGTGCCCGTAAGGGTCTTGCCGATACGGCGTTGAAGACTGCTGACGCCGGTTACTTGACACGTCGTCTGGTAGACGTATCGCATGACGTCATTATCAATGAAGAAGATTGCGGCACGCTTCGCGGACTCGTGTGCACGGCTTTGAAGAATAATGATGAGGTTATTGCAACGCTTTATGAGCGTATCCTTGGCCGTGTGTCTGTACACGATATCGTTCACCCGACTACTGGCGAACTGATTGTAGCCGGAGGTGAGGAAATTACGGAAGAAATTGCACAGAAAATTGAAGATTCGCCTATTGAAAGCGTTGAAATACGTTCCGTACTTACCTGCGAATCCAAGAAGGGTGTATGTGCCAAGTGCTATGGGCGTAACCTTGCCACTAGCCGCATGGTTCAGAAAGGTGAGGCTGTCGGCGTCATTGCTGCACAGTCCATCGGTGAGCCGGGTACGCAGTTGACACTTCGTACTTTCCACGCCGGTGGTACGGCTGCCAATATTGCAGCCAACGCCAGCATTGTGGCTAAGAATGATGCCCGTTTGGAATTTGAAGAACTCCGTACAGTTGATGTCACCGATGAAGCTGGCGTACCCGCCAAGATGGTCGTAGGCCGTCTGGCAGAATTGCGTTTCGTAGACGTGAATACCGAGATTGTGCTTTCTACTCACAATGTGCCCTATGGTTCTACATTGTATGCTTCCGATGGTGAAGTAGTGGAAAAAGGCAAACTGATAGCCCGTTGGGATCCATTCAACGCAGTTATTATTACGGAAGCTGCCGGTAAGATTGAATTTGAGGACGTTATCGAAAATGTTACCTATAAGGTCGAGTCTGATGAGTCCACCGGCTTGCGTGAAATCATCATCATTGAATCCAAGGATAAGACTAAGGTGCCTACTGCCCATATCCTTACTGAGAGTGGTGAGCTGATCCGTACTTACAACCTGCCGGTGGGAGGCCACGTAGTGGTAGAAAACGGGCAGAAGGTAAAAGCCGGTGAGGTGATTGTCAAGATACCGCGTGCTGTGGGTAAGGCTGGTGATATCACGGGTGGTTTGCCGCGTGTAACTGAGTTGTTCGAGGCTCGTAATCCGTCCAATCCTGCCGTGGTTTCCGAAATCGATGGTGAGATTACCATGGGTAAGGTAAAACGTGGTAATCGTGAAATTGTGGTGACTTCCAAGACGGGGGAGATGAAGAAATACCTGGTGCCTCTGTCTAAACAGATTCTGGTGCAGGAGAACGACTATGTACGTGCCGGTACCCCGTTGTCCGACGGTGCCATCACACCTGCCGATATCTTGGCTATCAAAGGACCTACGGCTGTTCAAGAGTACATCGTGAACGAAGTGCAAGACGTTTACCGTTTGCAAGGTGTGAAGATCAACGACAAGCATTTCGAGATTATTGTCCGCCAGATGATGCGTAAGGTTGAAATAGATGAACCTGGCGATACTCGCTTCTTGGAACAACAAGTTGTCGATAAGGTGGAATTCATGGAAGAAAACGATCGCATTTGGGGTAAAAAAGTCGTGGTTGATGCCGGAGATTCGCAAACACTGCAGCCGGGACAGATTGTGACTGCCCGCAAATTGCGTGATGAGAACTCCATGCTGAAGCGTCGTGACTTGAAGTTGGTTGAGGTACGTGATGCCGTTCCGGCGACTTCCCGGCAGATTCTTCAAGGTATTACGCGTGCAGCCCTGCAAACATCGAGCTTCATGTCGGCAGCTTCCTTCCAGGAGACGACGAAGGTGCTTAACGAAGCTGCCATCAATGGTAAGGTCGATAAGCTGGAAGGTATGAAGGAAAACGTTATCTGTGGCCACCTCATTCCTGCCGGTACCGGGCAACGTGAGTTCGACAAGATTATCGTTGGTTCTAAAGAAGAGTACGACCGTATGCTCGCCAATAAGAAGACTGTGCTTGACTATGCAGTCGATGAAAAGGTTGAGGGTTGAGTCTTATCTTACTTAGCTGATATATGAAAGAGGCGCGTCGGGTAAATCCTGACGCGCCTCTTTCCTTGTTTGCATTTATCCCTGCGGCAGTGTCATGTGGTTTCAATTTTTATCATACAATTCTGTTTCCCCTGTAAAATGGAATGTCTGAGCGTTACGTAGAATTTTCGTCCCTTCCAAAGGCTTTGCAAGGCATAAAGCACGCTTTGGCATGAACATTCACAGAGCAAAGGCGTAGTGACATGCCCATTCCTATGCAAACTACAGGTACATTCTTCAAATATAAGATGATAGACATGGCCTTGCTCCACGATTTCGCCCCTTACTCCCGGCAACTCATTGGCTTTCTGAAAGAAAATGTCCATGTCGCCCTTGGCTTCCTCATAAAGCTTTCTGTAAATGGAAAGCGTGCCGCCATTCACACAATTTTTTGCACATTCCGAGAAAAAAGCGGCCCGCTGTTCTTGGGAGAACCGCGCTATACCTTTCTCGAAACCTTTGAACCAATCAGTCAGTTCCATATGGAAAATTCGTTTAATTTTTTGTAATACGATATACCCAATGCGGCATTTCAACCCCGCGATAGTGTTTGATGATAGTGTCAACCTTCTTCATACCATTGCGAACCGCAACTTTTTGCGAAGGAATGTTTGTATCTCGGATAATGGAATACAATGACTTAAAGTGCAATGTTCCAAACCCGTATTCCCTGCAGCCTATTGCAGCTTCTGTGGCATAGCCATTATGCCAATACTTATAGGCAAACAAATATCCTATTTCCGGGACTTGGATGCCTTTATAATCCTGCATAGTGATGCCGCATTGGCCTATCATTTCTTCTGTATTTTTCAATGAGACAGCCCATAGCCCAAAGCCAAACTCTTTATAGCGTTGCAACTGCTTTTGCATCCACGCCGCTGTTTCTTGCGCGCTGAAAGCCCCGTTATAGGCATACATTACTTTTTCATCCTGCAAAATTGATGATAAAGATTGCATGTCGGCAAAGTTCATCTCACGAAGTTGCAGCCTTTGGGTCGTTAAAACAATAGGTGCTCGACAAAGCGGTTGTTCCATGTTGAATGAAGTGTTTGTGCCTCCCGGTTCCTGCGGTAGGCAGTTATGAAATGGCGGGGACGTGTAGCCGCAGTAGCTAATCCAATTACAAAAATAGAGAATTTTACTGTATTCGGCAATATTGTTCCACTGATTTTCCGTATGGCTGGCTTCATTCACAATTTTGAAAACCATGTAGCTCCCTGTAAATCTATTTCTTTTCCCGCCCTTCCGCCTTTATTGAGGGAAAATAGTTTACATGAAAAATGTTGGTTTATCATGTTTCCTTACAAAAAATGCACTAAGAATCATTCGTATTCTCTTTTTAGTCAATGTGTTAATGTGTCTGTTGCATGCTTTCTCTGTACCCGCTCCGTACCTCCTTCGTACCACAGTCGTACCAACTCCGCTTTTCGCCCCGTGCTATAGAGCGAAGGTGGAACGTAGAAAATACGGACATGGAACAGCCGATAGACGCATGGGAATGCACTTTGAGTAGAATTGGTTGTTGAAATATTTTCTTATTGAAGTCAAGAGCCTGTTCTGCTTGTGTTTTTTGTTGCCATTCGGTCTCTTTTGCAAGGGGTGGGCAGAGTGGTGAAGGCTGGCTTTCAAAAACACGTCGTATAAAAAACAAAAAAAGGAATCAAGCTTCAGCACTTGATTCCTGTATGACTCATATTTATGAGCGGAAAGACAGGGATTCGAACCCTGGGAACAGTTGCCCGTTCACCGCATTTCGAGTGCGGCCCGATCGACCACTCCGGCATCTTTCCTTGTTTTCGGGTGCAAAAGTAATTGCTTTTGCGATAAC
>CALUIF010000107.1 GCA_944320635.1 uncultured Bacteroides sp.
GTCTCAGAAATTAATGAATATATGTCCTGACATTTTTTAGACGCGGATTATTCTTAGCATAAAATACTGCACCCTACAAATTACAAATCCATTCAACCCGCCTCATCCGCTCAATCCGCGTCTAAAAGATTCATGCAAAGACAAAAATGTAAATATATTAAAATTTTCATACTTCCCGCACCAAAATCCATAAATATTTACATAACAAAATCCGATTATTCTTATTTCCTTACAAAAAATACTTTCCAAGAGAATCGTATTACATTCTGAATCAACACATTAACACACAGAATCCATATCAACATCATACCTCCTCCGACTCTCCTCCGAGACAAGTCCGACTCAAGTCCGACAAAAGTTGGGCGTATAGGGTCGGAGGTGGAGCGTAGAAAATACGGACATGTCCGGGAGGGAATAGGGAGATAATGACCTTTAAAACAGGTCTTTTTGTAAGCATTTGCTCATCGCACTATCTTGGAGGAAAGGGGGGATGCTATCCCAAAGTGCATTTCATCAACGCAACCCGCTACGCTCCCTAATGTTTGCCATGCAGAGACGTGCCGCGTCTTCCTATTCGTGCGAATGATTTAATGAGCGAATGCAAAATTCATAAAACAGTTCGATTTAATTTCACATTAACCCCGCCATATCTTTGCGCACCTCCGATTTTCTCCCTACTTTTGCAGAAACGCCCGAACAGCATGGAAAATAATTACGATATGACCTTGCCTCTGGAAGACAGCAACGAGGCAAACACAGTTTCTTCCGTCGACTATACCGACGAAAACATCAGACACCTGGACGACATGGAGCACATCCGCCTGCGCTCGGGCATGTACATCGGCCGGCTGGGCGATGGCTCGCAGAGCGACGACGGCATCTATGTGCTGCTGAAGGAAGTGATGGACAACTCGATAGACGAGTTCAAGATGGGAGCCGGAAAGAAAATAGAGGTGGACATCGAAGACAACCTGCGCGTCAGCGTGCGCGACTACGGACGGGGCATTCCCCAAGGCAAACTCATCGAGGCAGTGAGCAAACTGAATACCGGTGGCAAATACGACTCGAAGGCTTTCAAGAAAAGCGTCGGCCTGAACGGCGTGGGCATCAAGGCGGTGAACGCCCTGAGCAGTCACTTTGAAGTGCGCAGCTACCGCGATGGCAAGGTGCGCATAGCCACCTTTGCACGCGGCGTGCTGCAAAGCGACGTGACGGAGGATAGCACGGAGGAAACCGGCACCTACATCTTCTTCGAGCCGGACGACACATTGTTCGTGAACTACAGCTTCCAGCCGCAATTCGTGGAGACTCTCCTTCGCAACTACACGTATCTGAACACGGGACTGACGTTCGTGTACAACGGCCAGCGCATCCTCTCGCGCCACGGGCTGGAAGACTTGCTGAAGGACAACATGACCAGCGAGGGACTGTATGACATCGTGCACCTGAAGGGCGAAGATATCGAAATAGCCTTTACCCACACCAACCAGTACGGCGAGGAATACTACTCCTTCGTCAACGGGCAGCACACCACACAGGGGGGCACCCACCAGACAGCCCTGAAAGAGCACCTGGCACGCACCATCAAGGAGTTTTATAACAAAAACTTCGAATACTCCGACATTCGCAACGGACTGGTAGCCGCCATAGCCCTCGATGTGGAAGAACCCATGTTCGAAAGCCAGACCAAGACGAAGCTGGGCAGCAACAACATGTGGCCCGCCGTGCCCCAGGAAGGCAAGGCAGCCGGCCCCACCATCAACAAGTACGTGGGCGACTTCATCAAGCTGGAGGTAGACAACTACCTGCACAAGAACCCGCTGATGGCCGAAGTGATGCTGCAAAAGATACAAGACTCCGAAAAAGAGCGCAAAGCCATTGCCGGAGTCACCAAGCTGGCACGCGAACGCGCAAAGAAGGCCAACCTGCACAACCGCAAGCTGCGCGACTGCCGCTACCACCTGAGCGATGGCAAAGGCAAAGAGCAGGAAGCGGAGTCGTGCATCTTCATCACCGAGGGCGACTCGGCCAGCGGCTCCATCACCAAGAGCCGCGATGTCAACACCCAGGCCGTATTCTCCCTGCGCGGCAAGCCGCTCAACTCGTACGGGCTCACCAAGAAGGTGGTGTACGAAAACGAGGAGTTCAACTTGCTGCAAGCCGCCCTCAACATCGAAGACGGCATGGAAGGCCTGCGCTACAACAAGGTCATCGTGGCAACGGATGCCGACGTGGACGGCATGCACATCCGCCTGCTCATGATAACGTTCTTCCTCCAGTTCTTCCCCGACCTCATCAAGAAGGGGCATGTGTACATCTTGCAGACACCCCTGTTCCGCGTGCGCAACAAAAAGAAGACCGCCTACTGCTACACCGAAGACGAGCGGCTGGCCGCCATCGACGAGCTGGGTCCCAACCCCGAGATAACCCGCTTCAAAGGCCTGGGAGAAATCTCGCCCGACGAGTTCCGCCACTTCATCGGCAAGGACATGCGCCTGGAGCAGGTCAGCCTGCGCAAGACCGACCTGGTGAAGGAACTGCTGGAGTTCTACATGGGCAAGAACACCATGGAGCGGCAAAACTTCATCATCGATAACCTGGTAATAGAACAGGACTTGGTGAAAGAAGAATCATAGCCCTTGACTCTCTACACCAAACAATGCTTCATTCTTAATTCTTTCATTCTACATTGACATATGACACGAGCCATTTTCCCCGGCACCTTCGACCCCTTCACCGTGGGCCATGCCTCCGTGGTGCGCCGCGCGCTGACATTCATAGACGAAATCGTCATCGGCATCGGCATCAACGAGAACAAGAACACCCACTTCCCCGTAGACAAAAGGCTGAAGATGATACGTGACTACTACCACGACAACCCCCACGTCAGCGTGCAGGCCTACGACTGCCTCACCATAGACTTCGCCAAGGCAATCGGGGCCAACCTCATCGTGCGCGGCATACGCACGGTGAAGGATTTCGAGTACGAGGAGACCATTGCCGACATCAACCGCAAGCTGACGGGCATCGAGACCATCCTGCTCTTCACCGAGCCCGAGCTGACGTGCGTCAGCTCCACCACCGTGCGCGAATTGTTGAGTTTTCGGAAAGACATCAGCCAGTTCCTGCCAGAAGGCATGAAGATAGACTGACCCCCGCCAGAAGGCCTTCTGGATAGGGTCGCAGACACTGTGGAAAGTGTCCGTCGGACACTATCGAATGTGTCGGCCGGAGAGTATCGAATGTGTCCGGCAGAGAGTATCGATACTCTCCGGCACACACCTCCGCACCCGGCGGGAAGGGGCATCAAATTGTATAGAATTTTAACTAACCGAACAAACACTTTGACATGAAGAAGAAGATACTGTCACCCCTGCTGCTGTGCGCCCTCGCCCTGTGCGCACAGGCACAGAACGGCAACCTGCCGCTGCGCAAACTGCAGATGGCCGAGTTTGCCATCAACCGCCTCTACGTGGACACCGTCGACGAAAACCGCCTCGTGGAACATGCCATCACAGGCATGCTGGAACAGCTCGACCCGCACTCCACCTACACCGACCCCGAGGAAACACGGGCCATGAGCCAGCCGCTGGAAGGCAACTTCGAGGGCATCGGCATCCAGTTCCAGATGATAGAAGACACGCTGCTCGTCATACAGCCCGTCAGCGGAGGCCCCTCGGAAAAGGCAGGCATCCTGGCGGGCGACCGCATCACCGCCGTCAACGACTCGGCCATAGCCGGCGTGAAGATGGGCACGGAAGACATCATGCGCCGCCTCCGCGGCCCCAAAGGCTCGGAGGTGCGCCTCACCGTAGTGCGCCGGGGCGTGGACAACACCCTGCCCTTCACCGTGAAGCGCGACAAGATACCCATCTACAGCCTCGACGCCGCCTACCTCATCGAGCCACAAACGGGCTACATCCGCATCAACCGCTTCGGGGCCACCACGCCCGACGAGTTTGCCGACGCCCTGAAGCGCCTGCAACGCCAAGGCATGCGCAACCTCATCCTCGACCTCCAAGGCAACGGCGGCGGCTACCTCAATGCCGCCATCGACCTGGCCAACGAATTCCTGGAGCAGAAAGACCTCATTGTCTATACCCAAGGCCGCGCCGAACGTCAGAGCGACTTCCATGCCAAAGGCTCGGGACGCTTCAAGGAAGGCCGCCTCGTGGTACTGGTCGACGAATACTCGGCATCGGCCAGCGAGATTGTCACCGGAGCCATACAAGACCACGACCGCGGCGTAGTGGTAGGCCGCCGCACCTTCGGCAAGGGACTGGTGCAACGCCCCATCCCGCTGCCCGACGGCTCCATGATACGCCTCACCGTGGCCCGCTACTACACCCCCTCGGGACGTTGCATACAAAAGCCCTACGATGCCCGCGAAGGCCAGGACATGCTGGAGCAATACCACCGCGACCTGCTGGAACGCTTCAACCACGGCGAACTGATGCATGCCGACAGCATACACTTTCCCGACTCGCTGAAGTACCAGACGCTGCGCCTCGGGCGCACCGTCTACGGCGGCGGGGGCATCATGCCCGACATTTTCGTGCCCATCGACACCACGCAATACACCGACTACCACCGCCAGCTCGTGGCACGCGGCATCGTCATCCGCAGCACCACAGGCTACATCGAAACCCACCGCCAGGAGCTGAAAGACCGCTACAAAGACTTCAATGCCTTCAATGCACGCTTCCACATAGACGATGCCTTCCTGGCCGACATGCTTGCCCTGGCCGACAAGGAGAAAGTGGAGTTCAACGAAGCCCAATACACCAAGTCGCTCCCCCTCATCAAGGCACAACTGAAAGCCCTCATCGCCCGTGACCTGTGGGACATGAACGAGTACTTCCAAGTGATGAACGCTACCGATCACACCGTGCAGCAAGCCCTCAAGGTACTGAAGGAGGGCATGTACGAAAAGATAATCCCTCAACAATGAAGAATGAGGAATTAAGAATGAAGAACTAAAAAATGAGGAATCTCTCCGTGTTCACGATTGCGGAGAAATTCCTCATTCTTAATTCTCAATTCTTAATTCACCCTACTTTTCACCGGCAATGCCCTTCCACACCAGCGCGCTCAGGGCAGCCCCTACAAACGGTGCCACGATAAACAGCCACAATTGCGACAGAGCCACACCGCCGTCGAACAAGGCCGGGCCTATGCTGCGTGCCGGGTTGACCGACGTGCCCGTGATAGGAATGCACACGATGTGTATCAGCACCAGCGACAGGCCGATGGCCAATCCTGCCAGGTTGCCTGCGCCCTTCTTCTCATCCGTAGTACCCAAGACCACGAGCACGAAGATAAACGTAAAGACCGCCTCGGCAATGAAAGCCTGCACCATCATGCCGTCCTGGTAGCTGTTGGAACCCGTCTCCGTAGGCCCGCCATGCGCGCCCGTCGAAACCAGCAGGAACAATATGGCCGACCCAATGATGGCTCCGATGATCTGAAACAGCATGTACATGCCCGCATCCTTGCCGCTCATCCTGCCGGACAGATAAACGCCCAGCGTAATGGCCGGATTGATGTGGCATCCCGATATGCCGCCAATGGTGTATGCCATGGCCACCACCGCAAGTCCGAAAGCCAAAGCCACCCCCAGCGTGCCTACGCCTGCACCTACTGTCCCTGCCACGCTTCCGGCAAAGACAGCACTACCACATCCCATGAGGACCAGAACCATCGTCCCCACCATTTCTGCAATGTACTTTTTCATAACACAAATGCTTTTTAAGGTTTTTACTCACCCCAAAGATAAGCATTAATGCTTT
Source organism: uncultured Bacteroides sp. (assembly GCA_944320635.1). GTDB lineage: Bacteria > Bacteroidota > Bacteroidia > Bacteroidales > Bacteroidaceae > Bacteroides. The sequence continues at coordinate 5,790 of CALUIF010000107.1, forward strand.
TGATTGTTCTGCCAAAGGCTTTTTTTTAAACCATAAATCTCCTGAAGCAATAACAGATGTGTCAAAACATCTTCTTCTTGCATTGTCAAAGAAACAGTGTGTTTTAGCGAGATCCTTCGACTGCGCCCTACGGGCTCCGCTCAGGATGACAGCCCCCTCCCACACTCGTAGCTCGTAGCTCGTCGCTCGTCACTGCGCGCTTGCGCGCGCTAAATTCCCATTTATAAACACAATCAAACGAACACCAATAATATGAAAAAGTACATCAAGATAATGCTACCCGCCATAGCCCTTGCGCTGGCGGCATGCGGCAACAGCAAAAGCAATGAAACACCGGGTAGCCAGCAGCCGGAGAATCCCGAAACACCCTCAACCGTGGCCTTCGCCAAAGGGGCAGACATTAGCTGGATAACCGAAATGGAGGCCGCCGGAGAAAAGTTTTATAACCGCGACGGCGTGGAGACCGACTGTTTCCAACTGATGAAGGAATTGGGCATGAACGCCATCCGCCTGCGCGTGTGGGTAAACCCCGAAAA
>CALUIF010000108.1 GCA_944320635.1 uncultured Bacteroides sp.
TCGGCAGGAGTGAACCACGCCATGTTCTCCACCAGGCCGAGGATGGGGACGTTCACCTTGTCGTTCTGGTACATGTCCACGCCCTTCCTGGCATCGGCCAAGGCTACTTGCTGGGGCGTGCTGACTATCACAGCGCCGGTGATGGCGAGCGATTGCAGCAGGGTGAGGTGGATATCACTGGTGCCCGGCGGGGTGTCGATGATGAAGTAGTCCAGGTCGCCCCAGTCGGCATCGCCTATCAGTTGCTTCAGGGCGTTGCTGGCCATGCCCCCGCGCCACAGGGTGGCTTGCCCGGGGTCGACGAAGAAGCCTATGGAGAGCAGCTTCAGGCCGTAACGCTCGATGGGCTCGATGAGGTCGCGCCCGTCCTTCTGTACGGCGTAGGGGCGGGCGTCTTCTACCTGGAACATCTTGGGCACGGAGGGGCCGAAGATATCGGCGTCGAGCAGCCCCACACGGTAGCCCAGTTTCACCAAGGCCACGGCCAGATTGGCGGCCACGGTGCTCTTGCCCACACCGCCCTTGCCGCTGGACACGGCCACTACGTTCTTCACCCCGGGCAACAGCTTGCCCGGCTCGGGGCGTGCAGCCTGACGGCTTTCGGTGGCGATGGTCACCTCGACGTCGGGCGACACGTAGGTGTGTATGGCCGTCTCGGCAGCCTTCAGCATGGACTTCATGAAGGGGTCGGTAGGCTTGTCGAAGATGAGCGAGAAGCTCACCTTCATGCCGTCGATGCGGAGGTTGTCGGCCACCATTTCGGCTTCGACGAGGTTCCGGCCGTTGCCGGGATAACGCACGGTGGCCAGTGCGTCGAGGATGAGTTTAGGATAAAGGGTCATAGTGTGATGATATTAATGTTTTACATATGTGCCACGCCTCCGGCTCACACGGCGGACGAGCCTACCTCATACGGCGGGTGAGGCAGCCTCATACGGCGGGTGAGGTGGCCTCAGATGGCGGGTGAGGTAGCCTCAGGTAACGCATGCTCATTGCCAGTGCGTTACGGAAGGTTCGCAGGGGCGTCGGGCGCATACATTTATTTTGACGTTTCAAGACCGCTTCGCTTGCTTCGCCCGTAGCTGCGGTAGTCGTCGAGGGGAATCTCCACGTCGGGCTCCACAAGGGTGCCCTGCTGCGGCAGGCGGAAGCGGATGTACTTGATGTTGAGCCCGCGGTCTATCCACTGCTGCTCGTAGTAGGTGCGGATGGAGAGTATCTCGTCGGCCTGGCCGGAGTGGTACAGGTCGTCGGTCATCACCTCCACGGGCAGGTGGTTGGCCTCAATGAGGCATCGGGTGTAGGTGTAGAGGAAGTTGCTGTCGGTCTTCAGGTGCACCAGCCCGCCATCCACGAGGAATCGGCGGTAGCGCTCCAGGAAGTAGGTGGAGGTGAGCCGCTTGGTGGCCTTCTTCATCTGCGGGTCGCTGAAGGTGAGCCACACCTCCTGCACCTCGCCCGGGGCGAAGAAGCGGTCTATAATCTCGATGTTGGTGCGCAGAAAGGCCACGTTCGTCATGCCCTCTCTGAGGGAGTCCGTGGCGCCCGTCCACATGCGCGCACCCTTGATGTCCACGCCGATGAAGTTCTTCCCCGGGAATAGCCTGCCCAGCCCCACGGTGTACTCGCCCCGTCCGCAGCCCAACTCGAGCACTACGGGGTTCGTGTTGTGGAAGAACTCCTCGTGCCAACGTCCGCGCATAGGAAATGGCACGTCGTCCACCACCGAGTAGGGATACTCGAACACGTGGGGATAACGTGCCATGTCCGCAAATTTCTGAAGCTTGCCTTTGCTCATGCGGTTATTCGGCTTGAGGGGTATCAACGATAACAGCTTCGCCCTGCTGTGCCTTCAAGTCTTCGTAGAAAGCCACAAAGGACGTATATATGTAGGGATAAAGGAAGAGGTAACCTATGCCCAAGGTAAGGAGGCAAAGGATGGCCCACCCGATGAAGCTGAGGCAGAGCAGGAAGAATTTCATCTTATTGCCTTCCATCATGGCCATGCTCTTCTCGATGGCAGCGTTGTAGGACAGCTCGGGATGTTCGCGCAGGATGAAGGGCGTCATAGCATACGAGCACCCCTTGATAATGCCGGGAACGATGAGCAGCAACGTCCACAGGAACGTGTACACCTGCACCAGCAGCATGGTGCCTAAAACACGTTTATAGTCGTTGAAGCCGCCGAACAGAGTATTGATGACCAGTTTGTGCTCGCGAAACAGGTCGTAGAACACCATGTACAGTCCCCAGCCCAATACGGGGCCGATGAGGATAACAGCTATCCAGCCAATCCAGGGAATGTTGCCCAAGATAGCGGCAACGGCCATGTTAATCAGAGTGGTAACGGCAGCCATGAGCCAATTGCCCTGCAAAGCTGCATACGCTTCTGTGCGGAGTGCGGAATTAGGTTTCAACATAATGCATAGGTATTATAAGGTTTGACAATAATAGGCAGGTTAATCAAGCACCGTCACCCAGTTGTGCGTGTCCGGCTCATCGCCATACTGTATGCCGCGCAGCTTGTTGTACAGCTTCGTGCACACGGGTCCCGGCTTGCCATCCTTGGCAATGACGTACGACTTGCCGTTCTCCACATCGTCTATGCGCTCTATGGGGCTGATGACGGCTGCCGTGCCACAGGCTCCGGCTTCCTCGAAGGTGGCCAGTTCCTCTTCGGGCACCGGGCGGCGTTCCACCTTCATGCCCAGGTCTTCGGCCAGCTGCATCAGGCTCTTGTTGGTGATACTGGGCAGGATGGAGGTAGACAGCGGGGTGATGTACGTATTGTCCTTGATGCCAAAGAAGTTGGCGGCGCCACACTCGTCAATGTACTTTTTCTCCTTGGCATCGAGATAGAATTCACAAGCATAACCCAAGTCGTGCGCCTTCTTGTTGGCACGCAGGCTGGCAGCATAGTTTCCGCCCACCTTATAAATGCCGGTACCCAATGGGGCAGCACGGTCGTACTCGCGGATAATGACATAAGGATTGGTAGAGAAGCCTCCCTTGAAGTATGGCCCTACCGGAGTTACAAACACTACAAACAGGTACTCGTTGGCCGGATGCACGCCTACCTGGGCACCGGTGCCTACCAGCAAGGGGCGGATGTAAAGCGTGGCTCCCGACTCATAAGGAGGAATAAAACGCTCGTTCAGCCTCACCACCTTCTCTACTGCTTCCAGGAACCGTTCGGTAGGCAGTTCGGGCATCAGGATGCCCCGGCAGGTAGACTGCAGGCGGGCTGCATTCTCCTCAGGACGGAAAATGCGTATCTTGCCATCTTTGCCACGGTAGGCTTTCAGGCCTTCAAAAGCTTCCTGGCCATAGTGCAAAGCAGTGGCGGCCATGTGCATGGGGATGGTTTCCTCACTGCACACCTCAGTTTCTCCCCAATGTCCGTTACGATAGTAAATTCTCACGTTGTAATCTGTCTTCATGTATCCAAACGGCAGATTAGCCCAATCAAGTTCTTTCATATTTCAAGTGTTTTTTATATTGTTCACTTATCGGCTTACGCAGGACAAAAATAGTCTTTATTTTTCACAATCTGACTTATTAGCCAGCATTTTTTCGACTTCTTGCTCTGCGTGGGTCAATTTTGCCTGGCAAAAGGCCATAAGTTCGTTGGCTTCCTTTATTTTGCCGGCCAGTTGATCAATATCCAGCTCGTTATTGTCTATCTGGGCAACAATCGCCTCCAGGCGGGCCATTGCCTCGGCATAGGTTTCTTTTTTCTTGGGTGCCATATTTTCAAGATTTACAGATTCTCATATTCACTGACTTGATGTTACAACCGAATGTACTGTTCCTCGGTGCAGCCGTGTTTCAACGACATCGCCCTCTTGCAACAGGGCCGCATCCTTCACTACCCTGCCCGCTTTCAGCGTCAGGCTATATCCGCGGGCCAATTGCTTCTCCGGCGAGGCATCTGCCAAGCGTTGGCCAAGCAACTCCAAACTATGGTGCTGACGGATCAAAGAGGCCCGGGCAGCCTGCGCCACCTCATGCCGTACCGCTTGTAGAGACAAACGGGTTTCTGACAATTGCCGATAAACCGACACGGGGATACCTTTGCGGTAATCGTCCAAACGCCTGCGGGCTTCGGCCAGGCGCCCCATTGCCACCTCTCGCAAGCGCGAGGCAAGTTCCTGCAGGCTACCGGCAGCTTCGTCCATGCAGGCTATCAGGTATTCGGCAGCGGCGGTGGGGGTCTTGACACGGGTATGAGCCACGGCATCGAGCACTGTATCGTCGCGTTCATGCCCGATGCCGGTGATGACGGGTAATGAAAATTGGGCGCATGCCGCTGCCAACAAGTAGGTGTCAAAGCATGCCAGATCGGAGGTGGCACCTCCTCCACGGATAATCACCACCACGTCGAAGTCGTCTTTACGGGCATTGACAGCATCCAAGGCGGCAAGCACGGTCTCCTCCACCTTGTCGCCCTGCATCAAGGCCGGGAACAGTTCAACCCGGAAATAGTAACCATCGGGATTCTGCTGCAGTTGGTGGCAAAAGTCGCCATATCCTGCCGCCGTAGCCGACGAAATGACAGCCACACGCTGAGGCAGCAACGGCATGGGCAACTCCTTGTTCAAGGTCACGACGCCTTCAGCTTCGAGTTGCTGCAATATCTCGCGACGTCTCTTTGCCAGATCGCCCAAGGTATAAGCCGGGTCGATGTCCTGCACCACCAGGCTGTAGCCGTACAATTCATGGAAACCTACTTGCACCTGTACCAATACCTTGATGCCCGCCGCAAAGGCTTGCCCCGTAGCTTCCTCGAAATATGGCTTCAGCAGGTGAAAGATGTTCGACCAGATGACGCCTTGTGCTTTTGCCACCAAAGCATTGCTGCGCGGATCTTTCTGTACGAACTCCACGTAGCAATGCCCGGAGCTGTTGACCCGCACGTTGCTCAGCTCGGCCTGCACCCAGTAAGCATCGGGCAGGCACTGCTCAAGGCTGCGACGCACCAGGGCATTGAGGTCGTGTAGGGATAAGGGCTGCATGGCATTTACTTCCGTTTGCCGGCTTCCTGATAAGCCTTCCACATATCGGGAATGCCATAACCGTAAATGTTGTCGGGACAGCCGGCCCGGTCGCCCGAACGGCGCACCAGTTCAATCAGCTCTTTTGCCGTAAGCTGAGGGCAGGCCTGCCAGAGGCACGTCACCATGCCACACATGATGGGCGATGCAAAGGAAGTGCCGTTGGCATGCCCTTGGTTGCCATTCGTATCCATCACATCGGCTCCAAGACCTACGGCCACGACATCCGGCTTGATGCGCCCGTCGGCCGTATTGCCTATGGACGAAAAAGGAGCCAATACCCCCTTCTTATCCACGGCACCCACGGTCAGCACATCCTTCGCATCGCCCGGGGGCGTGATTTTCTTCCACGACCCCATACCCGAATTGCCGGCACTGCACACCAAGACCATGCCTTTGTCGGCAATATGGCTTGCCTGGCGGGACATCAGCGAATAGTGCCCGTCCAACTGGCAAAAGGTATAATTTTTCGACTTGTCATCGAAGGCATAATAGCCCAATGAAGTGTTCAGCACATCTACCCCCACACTGTCGGCAAACTCCACGGCCGCTGCCCAATAGTCCTGCTCCACCAGGTGCTCCGAAGCCTCATCCTCGCTACGCAACAACCAGAAAGATGCTTCGGGCGCCGTGCCGGTCATTATGCCCGGTTGGTTCATGCCGATGCAAGAGAGCACCTTCATGCCATGGCTGCCTTGCGCATAGATGTCGGCTTGCGGGTCTACAAAGTCTTTCGTACCCAGAATGCGGATGTTCTGCATGGCCGTAATGCGGTCGGCATTGTGGAAGCCGGCATCAATTACAGCTATCGTCATGCCCTGGCCACGGAAACCGGCCTGATGCAAGCGGTCTCCCTGGCTCAGCCGGATTTGGGCAAGAGCAGTGCCATACAGAGTGTCGGAGTGTACCGTCGGATGATTCACCAGGCTGTCGCGACGGGTGGCATCTGCTCCTTCCGCCGAACGGGGAGCCCGCCACACCCTTTCGGCAGAGCGCACAAAAGGCAGGGCGGTTATCCGGTCTATCAGTGTGCTGTCGTTGCACGACACGGTGACGAAGTTCTCCCACTTGCCCGTCACCACCACATGCGCCACTTTACGGATTTCGTCTACATACTTCCGGCACACGGGCAGGTCGGTAGAGTCTACCTGCAGACCTTGACGACGCCGGCGGTCCAGTGCCTTTTGCGACAGGAATTCTTCCGGTCGCTGCAAAGAGAACTCGGTGGCAGCCTTATCGCGCAGGGAAATGCGGTATTTCAACGTATCTTGTTGCGCCCACGCCCCGGTGGCTGTCAAGGCAAAGGCTAAGGGTAATAGCAAATGTTTCATAACGGGTTATACTGTATGGATTGATGGTTTATCGTCAGATTGTTGTTCTTCTTGGGGGATATAAATGCCGATGCCGCGCTGGGAGGCGATGAAAGCGCCCCCCACCAGCCGCCGGCCGATGTAGAACACGGCAGACTGTCCGGGAGCCACCGCCGACGCTTCTTCGAGAAAGCGTACCAGCAACCTCCCGTCGTCCAGGCGGCTTACCCGGCAAGGTATGGACTGGCTACGGTAACGGATGCGCACGGAGAGGTTGTCTGCACTGAAGAACTCCCGTTCGTCTACCAGCAACTCTTGCTCGGCCAGCATGTAGGAGGTTTTCAACTGTCCGGCGTCGCCCAGCATCACGGTGTTCTTCTGCGGGTTGATTTTCAGCACGTATGCCGGCTTGCCCAAGGCAATCTCCAGCCCTTTTCTTTGCCCGATGGTGTAGTAAGGGAAACCCTTGTGCTCGCCCAGCTTCACGCCTGCGGAGTCGACAAACCAGCCCGGCCCCACCTCACGGTCTATCTCCGGCGAATGCTCGCGCAGGAAGTCGCGGTAATCGCCCTGTATGAAGCACACCTCCATGCTTTCCCCACCATCGGCCTTCAAGGCGTAGCCCTTGGCTCGCAGGTAGTCGCGCACTTGCGGCTTGGCATAGCCTCCCAGCGGGAATACGCACCGGCGCAACACATCCTGCCCCAACCGCCACAGGAAGTACGACTGGTCTTTCTTCCCGTCGTCACCCGTCAGTATGTACGTCTTTCCTCCCCGCTCTTCCAGGCGTATGTAGTGGCCGGTAGCCAAGAAGGGGCAGCCCAGTCGGTCGGCCCACTCAGCCATCAGGCGGAATTTGAAGAGCGGGTTGCACATCACGCAGGGGTTGGGCGTGCGGCCCTTGCGGTACTCGTCGATGAAGTATTGCACCACGGTGTTGCGGAAAGCTTCCCGCTCGTCGGCCAGGTGATGCTCTATGCCCATCCTGTCGGCCAGGCGGCGCACCTCCACCGGCTCGTCGCCCCACACCCACATGGTGAAGCCCACCACCTCGTAGCCCTGCTCCTGCAACATCAGGCACGTGGCAGTGCTGTCAATGCCGCCGCTCATGCCCACCAATATACGCTTCCTGGGATTGTCCATGCCTCGCTTGTTCTTTTTAATGACCGTGCGGTCTTCGTAAGTTTCACATTAGTCTTTTGAAACGCAAAAGTAGGCATTAAAACGAACTTATGCGACCATAGCGGACAAAAAATCTTCAGTCCCTACACAAAATCCTCGGAAACAGGCTGTTATTAGTGACCCATCGCTAAGAAGATAGCGACGGGTCACTAACAAGATAGCGATGGGACGCTAAGAAGATAGCGACGGAGCACTAAGAAAAAGGGGGTGCGCACACCGGAAAAAGAGGGGAGAAAAACCGGTTTGTAACAGGAATGTAACATGTATGACATACTCTCATAACAACCTATGCAGAACTTTGCATGCTTGAAAACCAATTCCTAAAGCCCGATGCAAAAAGGTATATTGACGTTGCTCATCGCCCTGCTGCCCTTGGCGGCAACAGCGCAGGATGCTCCCATCAACGACGACGGGAAACGGATAGAGAAAGACCAGATGGAAACGCGGGACTACCGGCCCGAAATACACGGCACCATCCGTGCCAAGTATGAATACCAGACCGGCATGCAGGCCAGCCGCTTTGAAGTGCGCACCGCACGCGTCAGCCTCACCGGAAACATCTTGCCCATCATTGCCTACAAAGCCGAAATAGACCTCTCGGACGAAGGCAACATCAAGATGCTGGATGCCTATGCACGCCTGTTCCCCTGCAAGGGACTGGCCATTACCGCCGGACAGATGCGCGTGCCCTTCACCATCGACGCCCACCGCTCGCCCCACGAGCAATACTTCGCCAACCGCTCGTTCATAGCCAAGCAAGTAGGCAACGTGCGCGACGTGGGCCTCACCTTGGGCTACGAGCTGCCCACCGAAATGCCCATCAAGCTGGAAGCCGGACTTTACAACGGCTCGGGACTGACCAACCAAAAAGTGTGGCACAAGGAAATCAGCTATTCGGCCAAGGCAGAAATGATGCTCGCCCCCGGCTTCAACCTGGCACTGAGCGCACAAGGCATCGAGCCGCAGGACGTAACCATGCATGCCTACGACATCGGCGCCTACTACGAGACGGAACGTTTCCACATCGAAGGCGAATACCTGTTCAAAACCTACGAAGACAACGCCTTTAAAGACGTAAGTTCGGTAAACGCCTTTGCCAACTACGACCTGCCACTGAAGAAAGTGTTCAGGAAAATGTCGTTCCTCGTGCGCTACGACATGATGACCGACCACAGCGACGCCCAGACCCTGGACGAGACCACCGGTGCCCTGGCCATCACCGACTACAAGCGCCACCGCGTGACGGGCGGACTGACACTGAGCCTGTTCAAAGCCTTCCGCGCCGACCTGCGCCTGAACTACGAAAAGTATTTCTATCCGGAAAAAAGCATTGCCAAAGAATCAGAGCAAGACAAAGTGGTGGTGGAGCTGATGATACGCTTCTGAGCCACACGGGGGAGGGAGGCCGTTTGCTACGCACTTTTCCCCCACACGCATTTGCTTTTCTGCCCGAAAATACGTATATTTGGGGAAGCAATGCTACTAAGGCGCTTACCCGAACATGGCCAATCCCATCCTATCCGGCATCGGCCCCGAACAGCAGGCTTTGCTGTACAGCAAGCTGAACGCTTACAACGAAGGGCGTGCCTCCTACAAAGAGGCGGGAGCTTACCTTGTGGCCTTGCCGCATGCCGGACAACGCAACTACTCCCTGTGGATATATTCGCCCCTGCCCGGCAGGCAAGCCATCTTTTACCTCTGCGAACTGTCGGCAGATGTCCACGAAGCCCTGCGTATAGCCAGTACCCTGTGCTTCTACTCCCCGCGCCGGCTCCTGATAGTAGAGTATAACGCCAAGCGCATGCAAAGCAAAGGAGACGACCTCATTGGCTTCGGCAAATACCAAGGGCACTTCCTGCACGAAATCCTGCGGATAGACCCCACCTATGTGACATGGATAGCCTACAAGTTCCAGCCACGCATCCCCAAGCAAGAACGTTTCCGACAGATTGCCCGCATCTACCACTCGGCCTACACGGACTTCCAACGCCGAAAAGCCTATGCCAAGAACAACGGACACTTTTTGGGCAAGCCCGGCGACAAAATAGAAGGACTGACGCTGGTGCTTACTCAAGTGTGCGTGGAAGACAACCCATATAAGACAGACATCAGACACGGACAGCCTTGCTTCTACGTGCGACAAGAACTGAAAGCCCAAGACGCTGCCGGAAATTGCGTCAGCTTCCGCATCAATGCCCGCACACCAAGCAGCTGTTCATGCACCCTGCCGGCTCTGGAACATGCCTACCACACGGGAGAGACCATAAAAATAGCGTCGGCCCGCATAGACCGTACCTACACTACAGGAGGAACGAAATATACCCGGCTGATACATGTAAAAATTGAAAGAGACTGAACTTTATTCCGCCTGCAATGGGCGCTTACGCCAGTCGTCGTGCACAAAACTGTCCGGATAAGTGGCCTTTCCCGTTATCTCCCCGCCTTTCAGACGAATCCAGGTGGTAAACTTCCTTTCGTTTTCCTTCAGCAAGATGACACGGGCGCCATTGGGTAGATGGTTGTATTCCGTATTGCCGCCCGTAAAACGACCGTAAGCCAACAATATGCCGTGCCACATCACTGCATAGTCATTGTCATGATCATGCCCGACGAAGGTTGCCATTACATCACCGCACTCCTTGATGGCAGCAAACATGCCTGTGTTCAAGGCCGGTGCGCAAGCCGTTTCCTGACGGTTGCCTAATAAAATGGCATTTTCGGCAGCCGCAGCCTGGTTGTATTCGGGCAGCGGGATGTGGAAGAAAGCCAAGGCCGGCAAAGGATTCCCGTCATTGGCCGCCGTAAAAGCGGCACTCTGACGACGATACCAGTCTACCTGTTCGTGGGTCAGCCATGCATAGCCTTTCACATCCGGCAACGCAGAGTAGGCATGCGAATCCAGGCAGTAGAGCACAGCGGCATCCCGCTGGCCGTCGGACGAACGGACGGTAAGCACGTAGTCGGGAGAAGCGGCACTGCCCCTGTCGGGCTGCATGTTGCAGGGGACGGTACGAACTATGTCGTAAAGTTGTGAACGAGTCATGCCCTGCTCGTCATCATGGTTTCCGAAAGTCACTACGAAAGGAATCTTCCGGGCCGAGACACACTCGAGCACGGTACGCATGGCTTCTTCGGCAGGCTTGGCATAAATCAGGTCTCCGGTAAAGACCACCAAGTCTGGTTGTTCCGCATCCAATACCTCTGCCATGCGCTTCAAAGCTACGTCCGAAGCCGGATTGCCGAGCTGGAAATGCACGTCGGTAAACTGCACGATTTTGAACTCACCGTTCCGGTTGAACTTCAACGGCGAACCGCTTTGAGCCATGACATTGCATACGCATATCATTGCCAAACTCATCAGGAATAAAAGCTTTTTTATCATAAAAACGACTTATAAATAGTAGATAAGCAAATCATTTCTTGGCTATCAGTACCACGGCATAGGCCGAAATTCCTTCCTCACGACCGGTATAGCCCAGTTTCTCGGTAGTAGTGGCCTTGATGGAAACATCATCCCCGTCCACCCCCATCACCGCTGCCAGCGTGCGCTGCATCTCGGGGATGTACGGATTCAGTTTGGGGCGTTCGGCACACACCGTGGCGTCCACGTTGCCCACCTCATAGCCCTTTCCGGCCAGCAGTTCCACGGTTTTCTTCAGCAACACCTTGCTGTCTATACCCTTGTACTCACCCGCCGTATCGGGAAAATGGTAACCGATGTCGCGCAAATTGGCCGCCCCCAACAGGGCGTCGCAAATGGCATGTATCAGCACGTCGGCATCCGAATGCCCTAACAGCCCCTTTCCATGTTCCAGGCGAATGCCACCCAACCACAACTCACGCCCCTCCACCAGGCGATGGACGTCGAAACCGAAACCTACACGTATCTTGGTCATAAGCAATCCGTTCAAATAAGTGATGTATGGCACAAAGATAGCCAATCTTTTCCGTATATTTACTACCCGTTACCATAACCGTCAAAAAACAACCGGATTATAAACATTCCCGGCCGACACAACGCAAGACGATGCTCAACGGACATGGAAGTCCAACACCTTTTCCCCTTCCAGATACCCCTGCAAGTGTTGCCCCACACTTACAGGCCCTACTCCGGCCGGAGTACCCGTAAAAAGCAGGTCGCCCATCTTCAACGTCATAAAGCGACTGACATAGGCTATGATGTCGTCCACCCGGAAAAGCATATCTGCCGTATTCCCCTGCTGGACGGTACAACCATCTATATCCAACCTGAAGTCCAGTTGCTGAATACCTTTGCCCAACTGCTCCAAAGGAATGAACGTGCCTATAGCGGCAGAATTGTCGAAACCTTTGCTCAATTCCCACGGATTGCCTGCCGCACGGAAGGCACGCTGCAAATCGCGGGCAGTAAAGTCGATGCCTACGGTCACAGCATCATAGTAACGGTATGCAAAACGGGGAGCGATGTGCTTGCCAAGACGGCAGATGCGCACCACTACTTCTGTTTCATAATGTATCTCATTGGAAAAATCGGGAAGAAAGAATGGCTTCCCCTCCTTCAGAAGCGCAGAATCGGGCTTCATGAAAATCACCGGTTCGCTATTGACCTGCGTATGCCCCAACTCCCGGTTATGAAGGGCATAATTCATTCCTACGGCTATAATCTTCATAACTCGTTTTCAATACAATTCAAGCGATTGAACATCAAAGCCAAATGAGCGTAGAGCGAAGTATTCTGCACCACGATATGCTCGGGGACACGAATGCGGAAAGGAGTAAAGTTCCAAACAGCCTTAATGCCGCCCGCCACCATTTTATCCGTAATACTTTGGGCTATCTCAATAGGAACGGTCAGCACACCTATACGGACATCATACTCTTCCCTTTTCTGCTCAAATTCAGCTGGATGAAATATTGGAATGCCTTCCAGGCACGTACCAATCAAAGAGGGATTGATATCAAAGGCAGCTACTATTTCCAGACCGAAATGCACCAAACCTGAGTCGCGCAGCAACGCGCCACCCAAGCTACCCACCCCGAATAAGAAAGCTTTATGGATATTGGTAAAGCCTAAAAAGTCTTCAAGCACAGCAATCAACGTATCGATTTCATAACCCACACGTGTACGACCCGAAATATTGACGAAAGACAAATCTTTGGCTATCTGTGAAGCGTCGATGCCAGTTTCCTTGGAAATCTGTGTAGACGAAACAAAGCGTTCTCCCTTTTGTTTCAGCAATTTCACATTCGAAAGATACCACGGCAAACGTCGCAAGGTAGGCTCAGGAACCCTTGCTACCTCTTTTTTTGACAATGTATTGCTTACCGCTTTCATCTTCATTCTTATTGATATACGTTTTGCAAAATTACTGTTTTTTCCTCTTTACAGCACGAGTAAAGACAAAAGGTTAACATTATTTCCAGTTAAAACGGTCGACTTTAGAACAAAATATGTATTTTTGGCGCCCGACATCACTGTGCAATTCAGCTTTTGACAACGGCAAAAGCTCTTAAAATACCCCAAATATATGGCAAAAAACTCAAAAAGCAATGATTGGAAAGACCGCCTGAACGTGGTTTATTCTACCGACCCGAATTTCAATTATCAAGTAGAACAAGAAAATGAGCCCGACACTCTGCCCCAACCACAGCAGCGTTTGCGAGTACAAACAGAAAGGAAGAATCACGGAGGAAAAACCGTAACCCTCATCAATGGATTTATAGGCAAAGATGACGACTTAAAAGAATTGGCTAAACTCTTGAAAAGCAAATGTGGCGTAGGGGGCAGTGCAAAAGACGGGCAAATCATCATTCAAGGCGACTTCAAGCAGAAAATCATCGACCTGTTGAAAATGGAGGGATACACGCAAACCAGGTAATTCATCCTCCTTCCCCCCCCTATAAAACAGAAAAAGGAGTGTACACCCGCCTATGGTGATATACACTCCTTACATTTCTTTTATAAGAAAAGACTTATCGCTTATTCAGCACGCAATGTAAAACGCTTAAAGTCGAGCACAGTCAAGTCTTTGTCTTGAGACTTCAGATAATCGGCTACCGTCATTTTGGCATCCTGAATATACTCTTGGTTAAGCAAGCAAGACTCTTTAAAGAATTTAGCCATACGTCCCTTGGCAATATTCTCTACCATCTGGGCAGGCAGATTAGCAGCTTTTTCAGCAGCAACCTTCTCCTTCAAATCACGGATTTCCTGTGCCTGAGCCTCAGTAATATTGCCCTTCATGATACCTTCGTTCAAGTGCTCTTCACTCTCGGCAATATAAAGATTGAAGCCGGCTTTCTTCAAAGCAGCCTCTACAGCTTTCTGTATCTGTTCAACTTTAGTCTTTTCAATAGCTACCTGCAATTCATTAGCCTTTACCTCTTCAGGAACACCTGCTTCGTTAACAGCAATCGGGTTCATGGCAGCAATTTGCATAGCCACTTCTTTACCCACCTGCGGATCGCACTCCTTATTCAATACAACCATAGTGCAGAGGAAGTTTTTGTTTTGGTGGTTGTAAGTTGCAATGCAAGGACCTTCTACTACGTTGTAGCCATCCAGCTCCATCTTCTCACCGGTAATACCGCTACGGTCTGTTACAGCCTGTGCTACCGTTACATCACCCAAAGGCAATGCTTTTACTTCATCCAGCGTTTTGCACTTGTTGGCAATGGCAGCATCCAGAATATCTTGAGTCAACTTCACGAAGTCTGCATTCTGAGCAACGAAGTCTGTTTCACATTTCAAGGCTATCATAGCTCCGAAACCATCCACAGCCTTTACCAATACACAGCCTTCAGCAGCTTCACGATCCGAGCGTTTTGCAGCTACAGCTTGTCCCTTTTCACGGATAATCTTCATAGCCTTGTCGAAATCACCTTCTGCATCGGTCAAGGCATTTTTACAATCCATCATACCAGCTCCCGTCATTTTACGAAGCTTGGTAATATCAGCCATTGTTACAGCCATAATGTCTTTCTCTTATTTTAATAGTGAATAATTGTATTTAAAGTAAATAAGAGTCGAGAACAGAGAATTAGCTACGTGTTCATAACCGGCAGCTTCCACATTCTCAGTTCCCAACTCTTACAAAATATGCTTTTAAGCCTCTTCGTCTTCTTTGATGAAAGCAGCAGCCTTGGAAGCATTGATAGCCTCTTCATCCGACTTGTCCAAACGAGCCTTCACAGCCTTACGCTTGCCTTTGGTTGCAGAAGCCTCGCCTGCAGCCTCCATGTCGACCTTTTCAGCTTTACGTTCTTCCAAGCCTTCCTGCATAGCAGCACAGCAAGCATCGAGAATTACTTCGATTGACTTTGTTGCATCATCATTAGCCGGAATTACGAAATCCACATTTGTAGGATCCGAATTGGTATCAACAATACCAAATACAGGAATACCCAAGCGGTTAGCTTCACGGACAGCAATATTCTCTTTCATAACGTCTACTACAAACAAAGCGGACGGCAGACGGGTCAAATCGGCTATAGAGCCCAACGTCTTATCCAACTTTGCACGCTGACGCGAAATCTGGAGGATTTCTCTCTTGGAGAGGTTGGCATACGTACCATCACTCGTCAACTTATCAATAGTAGCCATTTTCTTTACAGCCTTACGGATGGTAGGGAAGTTGGTCAACATACCGCCCGGCCAACGCTCGATTACATAAGGCATGTTCACAGAAGCAGCTTTCTCAGCCACAACCTGCTTAGCTTGTTTTTTAGTAGCAACAAACAGGACTTTTTTTCCTGATTTTACGATTTGCTTCAAGGCTTCAGCAGCCTCGTCTACTTTCGCAACCGTCTTATTAAGGTCTATGATGTGAATACCGTTGCGCTCCATGAAAATATAGGGAGCCATTGCAGGATTCCACTTTCTTTTAAGGTGGCCGAAGTGGCAACCAGCTTCCAATAATGTATCAAAATTTGTTCTTGACATTGTCTTTCTATTTCTTTAAATCGTTTACTTTCTTTTTTGTTTTTCTAAACCAACCGCCGGGTAGCCTTGCCAAGCAAAGGGGATAGGCGAGAGTCCCAGTAGTTTAGATGCTAAACGCTTTTCCGTTCGAGAGTTGAGAGTCAGCAGTCGAGAATTATGCAACTTGTCCGCCCCAACTGTTCTCCAAACTCTTAACGTTTACTGAACTGGAATCTGCGACGAGCTTTGGGACGACCCGGTTTCTTACGTTCAACAGCACGCGGGTCGCGAGTCATAAAGCCTTCTGCACGAAGAGCGGCCTTATCCTCAGGGTTGATTTTCACCAAAGCACGGGCGATAGCCAAACGCAATGCCTGAGACTGACCGGTGAAACCGCCGCCACAAAGATTTACCTTAATATCATATTTTTCGGCAACGCCAAGTTTGTTCAACGGTTGCTTAACCACATACTGGAGAATGCCCGAAGGAAAATACACCGCAAGGTCTCTTTTATTAATGGTAATTTTTCCTGTACCTTCGCTTACATAAACGCGCGCAATAGCACTTTTACGTCTGCCTAATGCATTTACTACTTCCATTATCTCTTATTTAAGTGCGTTAATATCAATCATTTTTGGATTCTGCGCTTGATGCTTGTGCTCGCTGCCTGCATATACATACATATTACCCAGCAACTTGGCGCCCAATTTATTCTTAGGCAACATGCCTTTCACTACTTTCCGCAGCAGACGGTCTTCGCCGTTCGGTTTGGCCATCAAGCGGGCAGGAGTCATTTCACGCTGGCCACCAGGATAGCCCGTATAAGACAGATAAACACGGTCGCTCCACTTGTTACCCGTCAGTTTCACTTTGTCGGCATTGATAATGATGACATTATCGCCACAATCTACATGAGGAGTAAAGTTGGGTTTATACTTGCCCCTCAACAGCTTCGCAACTTTTGCGCCCAAGCGACCCAATACCTGGTCGGTGGCGTCAACGATGACCCATTCCTTGGTCGCCGTCACATTGTTTGCAGAAATGGTCTTGTAACTTAAAGTATCCACTCTTTTACTTGTTTTTAAAATTGTTACTACTAAATCCCATCACCACGGGTAGCATGCCCCGGACAAAAAGGCTTCCTTAACCCGCTATGAATGAAATATTTATCTTCTTCAGATAATAATCGGCTTGCAAAGGTACTGTTTTTCTTGCAACTGGCAAAGGTTTTCTTGTTTTTTTTAGTAGCCGGCTGCATCCAACTTAGCACGATAATACGCCTCTACCTCCTTCCACCGATAATAGGTACCATAGACTGCTGTTAATGGCAGGCGTGCTTCACGTTCGTTGAGCAAGACCTTCAGCAAAATGTCGCCATGACCAAGAGTATCACGATAGAACACGAGTTGGAGATTGCAAGCCATGGGGAACAGATTGTAGCCGCGCCAATCGGCATCAAGCGTCTCTGGGTCGGCGTGAGAGCGCCCCCAATCATCCAGTTCGAGAAGAGCTGCCAGCGGAAGGAAGTTGCCATCGTGCCCGAAGCGCAAATGGGCAGCAGGTTCCCCTGCGGTGAGGGCATGAGATGCACAGTCGAGAATGTCACGAAGCAGGTCGGCAGCACGGAAAGGCATTAGGCCACCTGTCAAAGGCGAATTGCAATAAGGCAGATACCACGCCAGGTTGTTGCAACGCCACAGGTCGTAACACTCCTGCGCAGTAAAGAGCGACAGCAGCTCCAAGTCGGTATCATGGCTCTGCATGATGGCCGCTACGGAGAACAGCTTACGCATCAGGCGGAGAGAATCGACCGTGAAGACAAAAGACGGGTCGGCAAACAGTACGCCCATTAGCCGGGAGGGATGAAGGTGGCGTGACTGGAAATCGCGCTGCATCTCACCCAGAAACGGCAGGGAAGAGATGGAGTCTATTTCACGGGAAGAGGGCGGAGTAAGCACAGCCAGGTCGCGCTCGCTGGCACTGTTACCGATGCGCAGCGCGGGATTCAACGCCTGCAGCTGAAGGCACTCGGCAGTCATCGAGAGGAGAACGCGCACCACCTGCGTGGACCGGGCATCGACCTGCGCGTCGCCTGAAAAGACCTGGGGGAAACGGGCAAACATGCGCCTTGCTATGCCCCGGTGCTGCCGTGCACCCAGCGGGGTAAGCTCACCGATGCGGCCACGGGCCATGCGCGCCATGCTGTCCACCACGGCCAGCACCTCCTGCCCGCGAGGAGTAAGCACAGCCAAAGAGTCGGCACGTCGCAGCACGCGCAGGGGCATCAGGTAGTCATCCATGTCCGTCAAGTAGCGCGAGCCGTGGCGCATAAAGGTACTGATGTAGAAGGGTTCATAGCCCTCGGGGGCGGGTGTCAACGGATAAGCCTGCATGGCTGTATCGGCCACGGGATAGGCACGGTAGTTGTGGGCCGAGAGGAGGCGGTCGGCCTCAATCTCCTCCAGTGCAGTCTGCGCGGAGGCAGGGGCAAAGGGCAAGGAGAGGCCAAGGACAAAGGCTAAGATTGTTTTCTTCATGGGAATGCTGTATGTTTTTTGGGGTTAAGTAAGTCTCAAGAATTAAATGAATATATCCTGTTATTTTTTAGACGCGGATGAGGCGGATTATTCTTAGCATAACATACTGAATCCTATAAATTACAAATCCGCTCAATCCGCCTTATTCGCGTCTAAAAAATCAATGACCGGCATAGTATAAACTAAATATGAACAATTACTTAAAGAAACTTGGGAAATGAAGAACGAAGAATGAAGAATTTGCCCGGTGATTAGGGCTCAGAGGGACATATATATTACTTCCCAACATTCTTCATTCTTCGTTCTTCATTCTTCATTTTCTCAATGCCTTGCGTGCCAGCCAGCGGCGCACAGGCTCGTCGTACACTTTCAGGATAAGATAGGTCAGGGCGATGCTGCCAAAGAATACCAGCAGTGCCGCCGGCCATGCCTGCGAGAAAGGTATCTTCTCCTCGCCGCCCCACAGCCAGGCATAGAACAGGTACATGAAAGGGTAGTGCACCACATACACCGGGTAAGAAATGTCGCCGCAGAA
>CALUIF010000109.1 GCA_944320635.1 uncultured Bacteroides sp.
TCCATAGATCATAATCACTTAAAACTCCTCCGATAATCTATCGGCGACATTCCCGTCATCCTCCGAAAAAAACGGCACATATAAGACACATCGTTAAAGTGCAGTTCGTCGGCAATACCCTTGATGGTAGCGTCCGTATTGACCAGATAGGTTTTGATTTCCGTCACGGTCTGCCTGTCCAGCACCTCTTTGGGAAACAATTGCAAGTGTTTACGGCACAACTTATAAAGATATGTCGTAGTAATAGAAAGTTGGTCCAAAACACGGACATGGTACGACCGAAAAACGTATGGAAATGCCACTTAAATAGGATTAATCGTTAAGATATTTTTCTTTAGGGAGGAACAGAGCCCGGATCTGCTTGATTTTTTCGGTTGCCCGGTCTCTTTCAAGAGTAGTTGCACGGAGTGATAAAAGAGAAGTGCATAACCTGAAAAAAGGGGATAAAGACAATAAAGTACGGATATAAAAAATGGCTATCTATCCCAGACAGCCAATCTTTTTTGTTAACCTTAAATCTAATACTATGAAAAACACGGAGCAAAGATACGCACTTTCTTATAACTTCCAAAATATGAGCAAGGAAGGAGCAGAAATATAACATGGTTTAATAAAATACATTAAGGCATTAACATATATATATACACATCCAATAAAAATCACTATCTTCATGCCCGAAATATGAAACCCTACAATTATGATACATTCCATACTCGACACAGACTTATATAAGTTTACCACGTCGTATGCCTACACCAAGCTGTTTCCCTATGCCATGGGCACGTTCAGCTTCAAAGACAGAGATGACACGGTGTACAACGACCGCTTCATGGAGCAACTGCATGACGCCGTAGACCAGCTGGCCGAAGTGGCCCTGAAAGAAGACGAATTGGAATACATGACCCGGCATTGCCGCTTCCTGCCCCGGGTGTACTGGGAGTGGCTGTACTCCTTCCGCTTCCGTCCGGATAAAGTAAAAATTGTGCTCGACGAAGACCGGCATCTCAACATCGAGATTACCGACTACCTGTACAAAGCCACCTTGTACGAAGTGCCCCTGCTCTCCATCGTGTCCGAAATAAGAAACCTCTCGCTCGGACATGAAGCCGACATGGCCAACACGATAGAACGGTTGAAGCATAAAGTGGAACTTTCCAACGAACACCAACTGCTCTTTTCGGAATTTGGCACGCGCAGGCGGTTCTCTTTCGAAGTGCAAAGAAATGTGCTGGAATATCTGAAACGACATGCCAACTACTGCACCGGAACCTCCAACTGCTACTTCGCCATGAAGTATGACATGAAGCCAATGGGCACACACCCGCACGAATGGTTCATGTTTCACGGTGCCCAGTTCGGATACAAGCATGCCAACTATTTGGCCCTGGAGAATTGGGTGAACGTGTACGACGGAGACTTAGGAACTGCACTTTCGGACACATTTACCTCCGATGCCTTCCTGAACAACTTGAGCAGGAAACAAGCCAAACTGTTCGACGGGGTGAGGTGCGACTCGGGCAATGAATTCGCCTTTACCGACAAGCTCATCGCACGTTACCAGGAACTTGGCATTGACCCCACCACCAAAACCATCATCTTCAGCAATGCACTCGACTTTGAAAAGGCACTCGACATACAAGCCTATTGCCGCGGGCGGATACGCTGTTCATTCGGCATCGGCACCAATCTGACCAACGATACAGGCTACAAGCCCTCGAATATCGTAATGAAGCTTACCCGTTGCAAGATGAACACCAACCAAGAGTGGCGCGAATGTGTCAAGCTATCCGACGACCTGGGCAAACACATCGGCAGCGAAGAAGAAGTAAAAGCATGCCTCTACGACTTGCAGCTGGTTTGACCAACACCCTACTTAAGACGCAAGGATATGAATAGTGAAGAACTGAAAAGATTATACCTGCACTATGCCGGCCATCTGCCGGAACAAATGCAACCCCTTACTCCCGCCGGGTCGAACAGGCATTACTTCCGCCTGGGGCCATGCCCCACGGTGATTGGCGTGCAAGGCGAGTCGAAAGACGAAAACCGCGCCTTCGTGTACATGGCAGAATATTTCAGGACAAAAGGGATATCCGTCCCAAAAATATTGGCATGCTCGAACGACGGCCTGCATTACCTGCAAGAAGACTTGGGCGATACCCTGCTGTTCGACGCCATTGCCCAGGGAAGGACATCCGGCAGCTTCAACGATGCCGAGCAGGCACTGCTGCACAAGACCATAGCCCTGCTTCCGACCCTGCAAATGGAGGGGGCGGACATGGACTTCGCTTACTGCTACCCCCAACCCGAACTGAACCGCCGGAGCATTTTGTGGGATTTGAACTATTTCAAATACTGCTACCTCAAAGCCACCGGACTCACGTTCAGCGAAGACAGGTTGGAAGACGACTTCCAACGGATGGCCGACACGTTGCCCCAGGCAGGCATCTGCGGCTTTATGTATCGCGACTTCCAAAGCCGCAACGTGATGCTGAAGGATGGCACACCGTGGTTCATCGACTTCCAGGGAGGGCGGAAGGGGCCGGTGTATTACGACGTGGCCTCCTTCCTGTGGCAAGCCAAAGCCAACTATCCCGACGAACTGAAAGAGGCATTGCTGCACACGTACCTCGAAGCATTGGGGCGATACCAGCAGGTAGACGAACAAGACTTCAGGGAGCGCCTGCGCCACTTCGTCTTGTTCCGCCACCTGCAAGTATTGGGCGCCTACGGGTTCAGAGGTTACTTCGAGCGGAAACCGCATTTCTTGGAGAGCATACCCTTTGCCCTGCGCAACCTGCGCAAACTCCTGCAAGAGCCCTTCGCCGAATACCCCTACCTCTGCCAGCTGCTGCAACGGTTGGCCGAACCTACCGGTGAAGCGGCCGGGGCGAAGGCGCCCGGGCTGACCGTCCGCATCACCAGCTTTTCCTATAAAAAAGGACTGCCGCCCGACCCATCGGGAAACGGCGGAGGATATATGTTCGACTGCCGCGCCCTGCACAACCCCGGCCGTTACGAATGTTACCGGAAGCTCAACGGGCTGGACGAGCCTGTAGCCCGCTTCCTGGAAGACGACGGGGAGATTCTCCGCTTCCTGGAGCACGTCTACGCTCTGGTCGACGCTTCGGTGGAGCGGTACCAGGAGCGGGGATTCGACAGCCTGTCCGTATGCTTCGGCTGCACGGGCGGACAACACCGCTCCGTATATGCCGCCCAGCATTTGGCCGAACATCTTCACGAAAAATACCCTGTGCGGATAGTGCTGCAACACCGAGAGCAAGGAATAGAAACCACACTTCAACCCGACGAACAACAATGAAAGCCATGATATTTGCCGCAGGCCTGGGCACCCGCCTGCGCCCCCTCACCGAGCGGTGTCCCAAAGCCTTGGTCCCCGTGGCCGGACGCCCGATGCTGGAGCGCGTCATCCGGCGGCTCATACAGGCGGGCTTCGACGAGCTGGTGGTCAACATACACCACCGAGGGGAACAAATCGTGGAATATCTGGAGAGCCACCCCTTCCCCGGCACCACCCTGCACATCAGCGACGAGCGGGACATGCTGCTCGACACCGGCGGGGGCATCCGCAAGGCACGGCGCTGGCTGGAGGGCGACGAGCCGTTCCTCATACACAACGTCGACATCCTGTGCGACATCGACCTACGCGACTTTTACCGCCGGCACCTGAACTCCGGGGCAGAAGCTTCGCTGCTGGTAGGCCAAAGGGCGACGTCGCGCTACCTGCTGTTCGACCAAGGCAACCGCCTGTGCGGCTGGACCAACACGGCCACGGGCGAAACGCTGCCCCCTGGCACCGACCCTGCAGCCTTCCGCCCCATGGCCTTCGGGGGCATACACGTATTCTCGCCCTCCCTCTTCCGCCGCATGGAGGCGGGCGGCTGGCAGGGACGCTTCTCCATCATCCCCTTCTACCTTTCCGTCTGCGGCGAAGCCTGCATCCGGGGCGAAGAGGCACGGGGCACGTATTGGTTCGATATAGGAAAAATCGATACACTTCACCAAGCCGAAGCACACCTTGCACGCAAGGGCGGCGCAGGCGCGCCCTAAGGCCGCCGGAAACGCGCAGTAGCGCCGTTGCATCTCCGGTAAAAAACATTGAATTACCCCTCTACGGGCTCGCAGACGGCGATATCGTCGATGAAGAGCAGCAGACGGTTTACGATGTTTACATCGCTCACACCGCTATCAAAGTCCAGCGACAGCAGGTTCATGTCCGGATACAGGCTGTGGATGCGCTTCTCCAGTCCCTTGGCCACGATGTGATTGGCGATGCACCCGAAGGGCTGCAGGCTGATGACGTTGCCCACCCCGCGGCGGCGGTACGACAATATTTCGGCCGGCAGCAGCCACCCCTCGCCAAACTGTGCGTTGAGCGACACCACTCCGCGGGCCTCATCGGCCTCCTCGAAAATGTCGTTGAACGGGACGAAGTAGCGGAAGCGGCTGCCTATCCGGTTCACCTTGGCAATCTCCCTGCGCGCCAGGCGGTAGCCCAAGGCATACAGGGCGTCGGTTGCCGACTTGCGCACAACGTGAGCCTCGACATTGGACTTCCGGTTGACGAACGTCTGCATGAAGAAGTCCGCCAGGATAGGGGGCGCCACCTCGATGCCGTGCGCTATGAGCCAGTCCACAATGTTGCGGTGCGAGAAGGGGTTGAATTTCAAAAATATCTCGCCCACCACACCCACTACGGGCATGTTGCGGTCCAGGCACGCCGCATCGAAGGCTTCCGCCGCGCGAGCCAACTCGTGCATCAACTCGCTCGACCGGCCTTCACCTATCATCGCCGCGGCCTTTGCCAGATACTCGTCGCGCAGACGTCTGGCCAAGCCGCGCTCCCTCTCGCGTCCCACGGCAGCGTAGTAGAACTTGGCTATCGCGTCGCTATACAGTATGGCCCTTACGGCCACGGGCAATATCTTCAGCCAGTTCATCTTGAATGCAGGCTGTTCGTTGCCCAGCGAAGCTCCGAACGTGAGCGACACGACCGGCACATCGCGATACCCTGCATCGACCAACGCTTTCTTTATCAACGAAATGTAATTGCTGGCACGGCACTGCCCACCGGTCTGCGTGATGGCTATGGCACACTCCTCCGGCCGGTATCGCCCGCTCTTGAAGGCCTTGATTATGTCGCCCACAATCAGCGTGGCCGGATAGCACACTTCGTTGTTGGCATACTTCAACCCCCATTCGCACGACTCCACATTGCTGATAGGCAGATTTTCGACCTCGTAGCCGGCCACCTTCATTACGGCCGGCAGCAACGGCGAGAGGAAGGGGGTAAAAAAAGGTATCAGTATCTTGCGGTGACGGTAGGTCTCATCGTAGGCCGGTGCAGTGATGAACTTCTCGCCCTGCATTTGCCTTACCCTGCCCTCGCCGGCCAGGTTCAAGCTCTCCACCAACGAGCGGGCTCTCAGCTTCAGGGAGCCGATGTTGTTAATATCGTCCAGCTTCAGCAAGGTAAGCGATTTATGATGACGCAGGAGTAAGTCGCGCACTTCATCGGTAAGGAAAGCATCGGGGCCGCAACCGAATGAGGTCATCTCAACAAACTGGACACTGTCATCCTGCATGGCACACCATTCGGCCGCCTTCAGTATGCGGTTGGGATAAGCCCATTGTGCCACGAAGTGTGCGTCACCGACCACGATGTCTTTATCGCGCACAATGTCGTCCGTAAGTACCTGGATGCCCATATCGGCCATCATGTCCGATATCTTATGCTGAATCAACAGGTCGGCATGGTAAGGCCGCCCGGCCAGCAAAATGGCAAGGCGCTTCTCGCTGCGCGCCTGGTGCAAGGCTTTCTCGTTGGCCCTGACAATGGCTCTGGCATAATGTTCTTGCGCTTCTTCCGCACGCCTGAAGGCACTCTTTATCTTCCCGCCGTCCGCAATGCCCAAGCTATGGAGATACTCCCGGCACTGCTTAAACAGCATCTTGCGGTCTTTGAAGTTCACCACGGGCGAATCAATAGGAACACTTCCGGCTTGCACGCCCTTTACCACTTCCGAATATCCGGTCACGATAGGGCAATTATAGCTGTTCTGCTCCTTCCCCCCATGCTCGAAGATGACAAAAGGCATGAAGATGCGGTCGACCTGTTTGCCTATGAGGTCTTGCACATGGCTATGCACCAACTTGGCCGGGAAGCAGATATTATCGGACATTACCATGCGGGCATTGCGCTCGTAAGCCGGGAAACGTGAAGGCTCGGAAAGGCATACATTCAGCCCGCAGGCCGTCAGCAAAGTATGCCAAAAGGGATATTCCTCGTACATATTCAAACAACGGGGAATGCCTATGACCGGTGCACCAGGGTGCTCCTCCGCACATCGGTCGAATAGCAATTCGTTTTTCCGCTGATACAGATTCTGCCCCTTCACCCGGGTATCACCGGCATTGGTGAAGACCTTCTCGCATTTATTGCCCGAATAGTAGCATTTACCATTGTCAAAGGTGTACTTGGTGACCAGGCAACGATTGTCGCACCCCTTGCAATGAAGCAAGCGGGATGAATAATGGGCCATTGTAATGATTTCGTCCACCGACACCGGCTTTCCCCGATGCTTGGCTGCATAAAGCGCACAACCGAAGGCTCCCATCAGTTCCGGAATGTCGCACCGCGACACTTCTACGCCGGCCAGCAGTTCGAAAGCATGCACTATGGCATCGTTGCGCATAGTACCGCCTTGCACTACAATGTGTTTGCCCATAACCTCGGTGCTTTTCAGTTTCAGCACCTTATACAGACAGTTCTTTACCACAGAGTAAGCCAAACCGGCAGCTATGTCAGAGACAGTAGCACCTTCGCGCAAGGCCTGTTTCACCTTGGAATTCATAAACACGGTGCAACGCGTGCCCAAATCACAGGGCATCGACGAGCAACAGGCTTCTTTGGCGAAGCCGGGGGCAGTGTAGCCCAAAGTCTTGGCAAAAGTCTCGACGAACGAGCCGCACCCCGAGGAGCAGGCTTCATTGATTTCAATGCGGTCTATTACACCTTGATTGACAAAGATGGCTTTCATGTCCTGCCCGCCTATGTCGAGTATGAACGACACATCTTTGTCCAAATGGCTGGCGGCCATGTAGTGGGCAATGGTCTCGATGATGCCCGAATGCAGTTCGAAAGCCGCCTTGATGAGATCTTCACCATAACCAGTGGAGCAACTTCCGGCTATGCGCAGCACAGCCTTCTTCGCCTCGCACTCCTGCTTCAGTTTGGTCAAACCTTCCTCTACCGCTTTTATCGGGTTGCCGCGATTGATGGTATAATAAGAATAGAGCAAGCGCGCATCGGCATCGGTTACTACTATTTTGGTAGTGGTGGAACCCGAATCTATGCCCAAGAATACTTCATGCTCGCCCTCGGTCAGGGAAGCCACAGGAATCTGTTTCCTGGAAATGCGCTCCTGCCAAGCGGCATATTCGGCCTCATCATGGAAGATGGGCGGCAGGGCGCTATGCAATGCCCCCAAGACCTGCCCCTTCTGCCTGATGGTATCGATGTAAACGGAAAGCCTATGGCAAGCATCGTCGTGCAAAGTAGCCAATGCCGAGCCATAAGCAGGAAGCAGCGTACCACTGGCAGGCAGTACGACATCGGCATCGGTAAACGACAGATAGTCAATGAACGCCTTGCGTAAGGCCGGGATAAAGGTGAGCGGCCCGCCACACAACAGTACGGGCGGCGTGATGTCGCAACCATGGGCCAGGGTGATGACGGTCTGCACCGCAACGGCATGGAAGATGGAGGCAGCAATATCTTCCCGACTGACATTCTTGGCTATGAGGTTCTGTATATCGGTCTTGCAGAATACCCCGCAACGCGAAGCTATGGGATGTACCTGTGTGGCACGGAGAGCCAAGTCGTTCAGCTCGTCGATACCTACGCCCAGGATGACCGCCATTTGGTCGATGAAGGCACCTGTACCTCCGGCACAGTTACCGTTCATGCGCAGGTCTTTGGCCACCCCGTCTTTGAAGAACACCACCTTGGCATCTTCGCCACCGATGTCTATCATGGACTGCACGCCCGGATAGCTGTGCTGTATGGCTTTGGTGGCCGCCACGACCTCCTGTACGAAAAGCAACGAACACTTCTCGGCCAGCCCCATGCCCACCGAGCCGGTCACCCGCAGGGAGGCTTCGCAGTCGCCCGTCTTTGCCTGCAACTCACTTAGGAAATCGAGTACCACTTCGTTGGCGCGGGCATTGTGCCGTCCGTATTTCGAGAACACAGTCTCGCCATCCTCATTCAATGCCACCAGCTTTACGGTGGTCGAGCCTATATCAATACCTACTTTTAGCATAAGAACACGTTTGACTTAATTGTCATAAAATAGCACAAAATTAGACAAAACATGCGTTCACGCGTCTCTCTGCCGGCGAAGAATTAGCATCTTTTAAGGGAGCTGTCCTCTCTCTCCTCCACCCCTCCCCGTCCTCAGAAGAGCTTGCAAAGCTGGGCATGCGCCTCCCGCACGAGGTCGTGGGGCGAAAGCTTCAGCTGCAGGCCGCGCTGCCCGGCGCTGATGTAGATGTAGGGGTACTGCAAGCAGGTGTCGTGTATGTAGGTGGGCAGGGGCTTCTTCATGCCGATGGGCGAACAGCCGCCGCGGATGTACCCGGTGAGGGGCAGAAGCTCCTTGACGTGGATGAGGTCGCACTTCTTGTTGCCGCTGACGCGGGCGGCCTGCTTGAGATCGACTTCATGCTCACCGGGGACGATGCAGACGAAGTGCCCCGTGCGGTCGCCCCGCAGCACGAGGGTCTTGAACACGCACTCTATGTCTTCGCCCAGCGAGGCGGCCACGTGCACGGCGCTCAGGTCGCTCTCGTCCACCTCGTAGGGAATCAGTTCGTA
>CALUIF010000110.1 GCA_944320635.1 uncultured Bacteroides sp.
CCTTGAAGGGGACGGAGGCCTGCACGACCGCCTGCTGGCGGTAGTCGAAGTTGAGGAAACGGTATATCTCCAGCAAGCGCTCGGGCGACTGGTAGAGAGTCTGCATGGACATGTCCTTGTTGTGGTCGAACCACACGGCGAAGATGTACTTCGAGTGCAGGATGTATTGCAGCGCCACTTGGTAATCCTTGGCAGGCTTCAACAACGGGTTGCCCTGTATCTCTGAGTAGCCACCGCCCAAGTAAGACACGGCATTCTGCACCGCCCAATAGGCTGGATAATCTTTATCGCTACTGAAGGATAACTGCAAGATGTGGCTCCGCGAAGGCAAGTACGTCAGGTTCAGCACGGGATAGACATCCCACTCGTCCCATACGGGTGTCTTATACCGCTCCCCTGCCAAGGAAAAATCCATCGTCAGTTTCTCCCCGAAAGCCTTGCTGAACCCGGCATAGAGATTGAGTGTCTGCTCTTTCCTCCGCGAGCGCATGTCGGGCGGCAAAGCCGATTCTCCGTTCCCATCGCCCGATTCCTCATTCTTCATTCCTAATGCGTCATTATAATAATATTGGTAGGAGTTGTCCACGGCAGTGGTATAAATGGCGCCGTAGTTCAGCCCCCAACCGTTGCGTAGCGTATGCTCTTGCGAGAGGTAGAACTTCCAGGCATTGATGCGCTGCATGTCCGTGGTGTAGAAGTCCATGCGGGTGCCTTCCATCTCGCTGGTCAGCCGTTGGTCGCCCGGCGCCCGGTGCCACGTGAACTCCGCGCCTGCCTTGAGGCCGATGGGAGCTTCGTAGTCCAGCCGCCCGTTGTGCAGCCACGAGGTTGTACTGCTCAAGTTGGTAGCCGTCTGCGTGCCGGTGGTGTGCTGGTTGTAGTGGCTGGTGTCGTAGGTGCCGTTGTACACGAAGGAGAGGGCATGCCTGTCCCCTATTTGGTAGTCCGTGCCGAGGCGGAAGCTGTGCGTATGGCTGCGGCCGCGCCCCGTCTCGTGGTTGTCTACGAAGTAGGTCTCATCCGTGGCTTCCTGCCAGTGGCGCGCCTCCTTGTGGGTGGTGTTGTAGCTCTTGCCGTGGTTGTGAGAGTAAAGAAAGTCGAGAGAGAACCGTTTACCATTATATAACAAGGAGGCGCGCTCCTGGAAGGATGCTTCATGCTGGTGGTTGTATTGCCCGTAGGCCTCGCCTTGCAGAGCACCGGGATCGCCGATGCGGTGGCGCAGACGCACGTCAATCATCGCGCCGCGCACCTGGTAGCGGGCCGGGGCGTTGTACATCACATCGACGCGCTCTATGCGGCTGGCGGGCATGGACTTCAGCAGGGCATAGAGCTGGTCGGTGGTCATGTTGGTCACTTTGCCGTCGAGCACGATGGTCACACTCCGTGCGCCGAGGCTGAGCCCTCCGTTCATCTCCATCACGCCGGGCAGTTGCTTCAAAGCATCGTAAATGTTGTCCACGGGTTTGCCCTCTATTATCCTTGGCAGGTCGTACTCCAGTTTTCCGGCCAATGCTTTCACCACGGGGCGTTCGCCCGTCACCATTACTTCGGGCAACGAACGGTACAAGCTGTCCATCCGGGCATCGCCTGTGATGATGCTGTCGGCTGCAAGTGTGCGGATATCGTCTGGCTGCGTGGTCTGTTGTGCCGACAGGCTTGCAGCACCGATGCCTGCCAGCAAAAGGAAGAATGATCGTTTCATTGGTTTTCTGTATTTTTTTCGCTGCAAAAGTGGACAAAAACAACGAGAAACCGCCCGGAAGCAGGCTTACGTAGTGTTACGGACAGTGTTATTTAGTCTTACCGGTACAACACTATATTTTCACTTACCAATCTTTCTCCATATCATAGTGCGGTATTGAAATGTGCATTTTAGCGGGTACTTGAAGCTCAAGTTCAATGCCTTTTATTCAGCTGGCAATCACTCGATTAACAGTTTATTGCAATTTATTTTTTATAAACTGTCAGTTTATCCGTAATAAACTGTTAGTTTATCCGTAATAAACTGTTAGTTTATCCGTAGTAAACTGCCAGTTTATCCGTAGTAAACTGAGAGTTTAAGTAAGTCGCAAGAATTAAATGAATATATCCTGTTATTTTTTTAGACGCGGATGAAGCGGATTGAGCGGATTTGTAATTTATAGGATTCAGTCGGATTCAGCATATGCTAAAAAATAATCCGCATCATCCGCTCAATCCGCGTCTAAAAAATCAATACCCGGCATAGTATAAACTAAATATGAACAACTACTTATCCTCAATAAACCGAACGTACCGGAAGAAGTCTTATTTAGTCTTACCAAAGGGAGGCTTTACGGAAAGAAACGCTTATTTTTGCGAAACAATTTATAGTAGGAGATAAAAGAAAGACAATGAAACGCATCATTCCGCTCGTACTACTCTCGCTGGTGGTGGTCTTTGCCTACCAAGCGTATTGGCTGGTGAACCTCTACCACACGCAGTGCCGGGAGACGGAGCACGACATCCAGGAAGCCATGCGCCTGAGCGACTACAACGAAATGATTCTCCGCATCGAACGTCTGGACGAAGACACCATCCAGCACGGCGAGGTGTCGGTCAACGCCGGATTTGCCAACACGGCCCCTTACGTACAAAGCCGCACCATCACCACCGAGCAGCACGGAGACTCCATCATCATCAGCATGCAGCAACAGGAAGTGAAAGACACCGCCGCCATGCAGCCCTCCCTGCATACGGACGACATAAACTTCCTGTTCGGACGGAAGAACGCGATACAGGAACTGGCAAGCTACTTCCAACAGGGACTGCACGCAGGGCTGGACGTTATCCACGACCCGGACTTTGCCACCTACGACAGCCTTCTTTGCGACGAGTTGCAGCGTTTGGGACTCTCCATCCCCTACCGCCTGACGTACCTGCACCGAGGCGCAACGACCGATTCGGGCTACACCTATATCGACACGCTGGGCATCAAGAACACAACGGGCTACGTCCCCTCCGCCCGCGCCAAGACCTACGAATACAGCTACGACCTGCACGACAAGTGGCTCTACCTACTCACCACGGAGCCGCTGGAAGGCATCGTGCTCCAGCAGATGGCGGGCATACTGGCCACTTCGGTGTGCATCATGCTTATCCTGGGTTTCGCCTTCTGGTACCTCATCCGCACCCTGCTGCGCCAACGCACGCTGGAGGAGATGAAGGACGACTTTACCAACAACATCACCCACGAGCTGAAGACGCCCATCGCCGTGGCCTACGCCGCCAACGACGCCCTGCTGAACTTCGACCCCGGTACGGACAAGGAGAAACGCGACCGCTACCTGCGCATCTGCCAGGAGCAGCTGGCACGGCTGGGCGGACTGGTGGAGCAGATACTATCCATGTCAATGGAGCGCCGCAAAACGTTTGCCCTGCACCTCACCACCTTCCCCGTGGCAGAGGTCATCACTCCCCTCATGGAGCAACACAAGCTAAAGGCGGACAGGCCCGTAACCATCGACCTGCACATAGAGCCGCCCGGACTGAAAGTAACCGCCGACCGCACGCACTTCGCCAACATCGTGAGCAACCTGCTGGACAATGCCATCAAGTACTCGCCCGGACAGGCACAGATAGAAGTAGATGTCCGCGAGGAAGGCGGCAGCTTCTTGCTCTCCGTCCGCGACCACGGCATCGGCATCGCCAAGGAGAAGCAAAGCCATGTATTCGACAAGTTCTACCGCGTGCCCACCGGCAACCTGCACAACGTGAAGGGCTACGGCCTCGGACTGTTCTACGTGAAGACCATGGTGGAGAAACACGGCGGCACGGCGGGCGTGGAGAGCGAACCGGGACGGGGAAGCCGGTTTCTGATTAAATTAAGAACAAAGGATGAAGAATGAAGAATCAATAAACGTACTGCTGGTAGAAGACGAAGCCACCCTCGCCATGATTATCAAAGACACGCTGGAGGGACAAGGCTTCCGCATCCACCTGGCGGGAGATGGCGAGGAGGGATTGCGCCTTTTCTTTGAGGAGAAACCCGATGTGCTGGTGGCGGACGTGATGATGCCCCGCATGGATGGCTTCGAGATGGTGCGCCGCATCCGCAAGGCCGACCGCCACACACCCGTGCTCTTCCTCACCGCCCGCTCCGCCATAAGCGACGTGGTGGAAGGCTTCGAACTGGGCGGCAACGATTACCTGAAGAAACCCTTCGGCATGCAAGAACTCATGGTGCGCATCAAGGCGCTGGTGGGACGTGCCACCCGGCAGCCCGACACGACGGCTACACCGGCAACGGTATTTGAAATAGGCGACTACCTGTTCGACGCCACCACGCAACGCCTGGCCTACGCCGGAGAGGAAACAGAACTATCGCACCGCGAAAGCGAAATCCTACGCCGCCTGTGCGAGCACCGCGACCGGGTGACAGACATGCAGCAAGTGTTGCTCGACCTTTGGGGTGACAACTCTTTCTTCAACCAGCGCAGCCTGCACGTGTTTATCACCAAACTGCGCCACAAGCTGGCCAAAGACGAACGAATCAGGATTGTGAACGTGCGCGGCATCGGCTACAAGCTCATCGTGAATAATACCCGGCATTTGCCCTGATATGTGGGAAAAAAAACGTACCTTTGCCTCACGACCAAAACACCGACCTATGAAACCTATCGTCATCTTTCTATTTCTCATCGGACTGGCATTGTCCGCAAAAGCCCAGAGCGAAATCGGTACAGACAGCATTGCCCCCGTGCCTCCCGCAGAAGGAGGAAGCGTACTGCCCGAAGGTATCCGTAGCTACGACGGCTTCCTGCTGGACATGAACGGACTGATGAGAACCACCGCCCCCACCCTTCCACGCTTCACCCTGGAGATACCCGACGCAAGCAAGGACTACAGTTTCCTGATGCGCCCGCAAACGGATGCCATCTACACGCAAGGATTGTTAAACATGTTCTCCAGTTATGGCATGAGTTACTACGGCCCATGGAGCCTATACAGTCCCGGCGGAACGATGGACAACCTGCAGATGGGAAGTTTCCGGCTGAAAAACGGCTGGCGCCTCAACACGTATGGAGAATACAATCGGGAAGGCTACAAAGTGTACAACCCCTCCGCCCTGCCATGGGAAAGGAACAACTTCAAGGGAGCTTTCGAGTTTAAGTCGCAAGACGGGTCATTCGGCATCCGGGTAGAAGTGCAACGGGGGCGGAAGACTCCTTTCTAAGCCTCCCCCTGCCGGTACTCTTTCACCAGTTGCAAGAGCACTTCACCGTACTTTTCCACAC
Organism: uncultured Bacteroides sp.; assembly: GCA_944320635.1. Classification (GTDB taxonomy): domain Bacteria; phylum Bacteroidota; class Bacteroidia; order Bacteroidales; family Bacteroidaceae; genus Bacteroides. The sequence continues at coordinate 5,259 of CALUIF010000110.1, forward strand.
TCTTTTTGCCCAAATACGGTATGCGCAACAAGGCAAAGGCATCGCCGGGCAACAGGTTGCTGATGCCCAATATGGCTTTCTGCTGGAGCACCGTGTAGGCAGGCAGCTTCAGTCGTGCCGCTTCCTCCCTGCGCCACTCCACCAGCCTCTTGTACAGCTCAGGGTGCAGGATGTCCGAAGGTACTTCCACCGGAGCATCCGTACGCTGCTTCCGTTCGCGCTTGCCGGTCTTGTCCTTCCCGTCTTCCCCACTGATGGAGAGCACGGCCTTTCGCCGCAGGTAATCGGCTACATGAAATCCGGACTGATGCACATAATGCAGCAAGTCAGCTTTCATATTCAGCAGACGGTTCAACTCGTCCATGGCCTCCTGCAGTTTTTTCCTCAACTCCTTGTTGTCCGAACTTACCTCATTGGCGGCCACTGCCTCCAATGGCTTCAATTGCTCACCGAAATACACCGCTGCCTGGTGGATACGCTCTTGCAAACGGGCATCGGTGGCATAGTCGGAAGCCGCCCCTACCAGGCGGGTGTATTGCGAGGTAAACTTTTGAGCCACCAGCACCACCCGTTCATGAAAGCGCCCGGTTTCTTCCTTATAAAGTTCCAGTTGTTTGGGATAAAGGCGATACAAATGCTCATCGACCAAACGCACATAGCGCCGCAAAGCCTGCTCCAAGGAGGCAAACCCGAACAAATCGGCCAACAACTCCAGAAAGTAGGCCTGCTCCAAGGCACGGAAGCGATGCTCATCGGGTTGCCTCTGCCGTGCTTCGGCAGTAAACTTATCTACCTGCCCATCGCTGATGATGGCTTTGGCCGACAGGGGAGCATCAAGCACCAGTCCGTCCAGTGTCTTGCAACGGCTCAGTGCCACATACGTCTGCCCGTGGGCAAACGAATTGCTGGCATCGATAATGGCATGCTCGAACGTCAGCCCCTGACTCTTATGAATGGTGATGGCCCAGGCTGTCTTCACCGGCAGCTGGCTGAAGGTTCCTTCCACTTCTTCCTTGATTTCCTTGGTAGCCTCATCGAGCACATACTTCGCATTCATCCACACTTCTTCCTGCAAAAGTACAGGCTCGCCACCGTTGTGGGGACAAACCACCACACCGCGACCCGACACTTCGGTGACTTCGCCAAGCAACCCGTTGTAATAGCGGTGGCTGCCCGACGAATCGTTTTTCACGAACATCACCTGCGCACCTTGCTTCAACACAAGCACCTCGTCGGTGGGATAAGCGTATTCGGGAAACTTGCCTTCCACTTTGGCGCGGAAAGTGAAAGGGCGGCCGGGCAATTGCTCCAGCTCGTTCTCGTTGATGCGTTGCGCCTGGTGGTTGTGCGTCACCAGGCGGATGTATCCGTCGTCATGCCGGGGGTGGAAATCGGGCAGGTAGCGGCTGTTCAGTTTGGCAAGGGTATAGCTGTCGCAACGGTTCTCGCGCACCCGGTTCAGCAAGTCAAGGAAGGCCGTATCTTGCTGGCGATACACGGTGGTCAACTCGATGGTGCAATAGTCAGTCTCCTTCAAGGCGCGGCTGGAGAAAAAGTAGGGCGTGTCGTAATAGCGCTCCAGCAGTTGCCATTCGTCATCTTTCACAACGGGTGCCAGCTGTTGCAGGTCGCCTATCATAAGCAACTGCACGCCACCAAAGGGTTTCGAGCGGTCGCGATAGCGGCGCAACACCTCATCGACGGCATCGAGCAGGTCGGCACGCACCATACTGATTTCGTCAATAACCAAAAGGTCCATGCTGCGAATGATGTTTATCTTTTCACGACCGAAGCGATAACGGTAGGCCGCCCTTCCGTCGGTCGAGAAAGACGTGTCGGGCACATGAGGGGCAAAAGGCAACTGGAAAAACGAATGTAGCGTAACCCCTCCCGCATTGATGGCCGCAATGCCTGTAGGTGCAAGCACCACCATGCGCTTAGGGCTCTCGGCCTTCAGCCTACGCAAAAAGGTAGTTTTGCCTGTACCGGCCTTACCGGTCAGAAACAAGTGGGTACCTGTGTTTTCTATAAATTGCCATGCCAAAGCGAGCTCGGGATTCTTTTCCATATCTCTACAAATACATTTTTTCGCAAAGGTATGGATTTCGGCAGAACAATCCTAACGGTGGGTCCAAAGAACGACACAGGGAGGATCGTAAGTGACTCATCATATTTAGTTTATACTATGCCAGTCATTGATTTTTTAGACGCAGATTGAGCGGATGACGCGGATTATTTTTAGCATAAAATGCTGAATCTGACTGAATCCTATAAATTACAAATCCGCTCAACCCGCTCAATCCGCGTCTAAAAAAATAACAGGATATATTCATTTAATTCTTGAGACTTACTTTAATTGTTATGTCTATCTTTTTAGGTAAAATCAGTCTTCTAAAACTTTTTTTTATCAATTCCATATATTTGAAGAGTATTTTCCATACCTTTGCGCTTGCATATGCTTTTTTGAAGCAAAGCAACAAAACAACATACACTTGCCACTATGGCATCAGTCTCTTTCAAGAGAAAAAAGGAAGCGGGAAAAAATTCAGTATTTATCGCTTCATATTGCATAACATATTATTTATCAAGCCGTTAAAGTATCGACTTGATATGGCCGAGATTTGTTCTATGGACAAAATCCAACCAACCTCCACCACGGGCAAAGCCTCTGATTCTTCCATCACCGACCATTGGTTAGAAAATCGAAAAAACAGTTACATAGTCCGCTGGTATGTCATGGTATTACCTTCCTGTCACCGTGGTAAGGCCACCGGGCTGGAAGTCGAACTCAACCGGCGCATGCGGGCAGGCGAACCGCTTTTCGAGTATTTTGCCCCCACCTATGTAGAAGTAAAGAAAAAGAATGGAACGTTTGTAGAGACCCGCCACACGCTGCTTTACAACTATGTCTTTATCCACGCTTCCGAAAGCGAAATCTACCGGATGAAGCAATACATTCCTCAATACAATTTCCTGCCCCGCGTCAACGAAGGCGGGCAATCGCATTATCCATACCTTTCCGACCACGACATGGACAACCTCCGCTGGATAGCCCGTTCCTACTCCGATGTGCTTCCCGTCTGCCAGCCTCAGCCCGGCTGCCTCCGCAAAGGGGATAAGGTACGCATCACCGAAGGTCAGTTCAAAGGTGCGGAAGCCACCATTGTCTCTCAACCGGGAGCCGGACAGAAAGATATCATGGCCTGCATCGACAATTGGATGTGGATTCCCTTGTTGCACGTACATCCGGGGCAATATGAGGTTATCGCTCTCAACCGCGAAGGCAAGCATGCTTATACCAGCCTGGACAACGAGCGTATCGCCGACGGTCTGCACCTGGCCATGCAACACCGTTATGCCAACGAAGTGACGGACGAAGACCGCCGCCTGGCCACCGAGGCACTCAATCTATTCGCCCGGTTGCAGATGGATACCGACGTCATGCGTTGCAAGCAATATGCCATTCTGCTCCAGGCACATACCATTCTGCAACACGACGATGACTGCCGTAGCACACTCGAAGCCATACAGACCCTGCTGCCTGCCGTCAAAGCCGAACTGTCCCGTGCCCTGTTGCTCGTCACGCTTTACGGCTGCACGGATAGCAGCATCTACTACGAGCAAGCCCACCGGGCAGTAGCCGCCTGGAAGGACGAAACAACTCCCAAGAAAAACAAACGCCGCCTTTTGCAGCAGCTGGCCGATTACGATGCTTGGTTGAATCATCACGACAAGTTTAAACGGTAAATTATCATCTCACGCATGATTTATCTTTTCATACTGGGTAGCTTTTTGCTGTCTGCCTTGTTGGGACTGATTGTCATTCCCAACATTCTGTTCATATCCTACAAGAAACGGTTGTTCGATAAGCCGGACGCACGCAAAGTGCACACCCTTCCGGTGCCGCGTTTGGGTGGAGTGTCTTTCTTACCGGTCATTCTCATCAGCACTTGTTTTTGGATTGGGCTGCTGTACTATTGTTCATTGTCGGACCAGCCTCTGACCACACCGGATGTTGCCTGCTCATTCCTGTTCTTTTCCTGCGGCAGCATGATGCTCTACCTCGTTGGTGTGGCCGACGATCTTATCGGTGTAGGCTACCGCTACAAGTTTGCCGTGCAGATTCTGGCTTCCCTGCTCCTCACTTTCATGGGCGAATATTTCCATACCTTGGGAGGCCTTTGCGGCCTGTCCTACCTTCCCCGGTGGGCAGGCATCCCCCTCACCGTAGTCATCATAGTCTACATCACCAATGCCATCAACCTCATCGACGGCATCGACGGGCTGGCCTCCGGGCTCAGCTGCATCGCCTTGGCTGTTTTGGGCACCATGGCCATTGTCCACGAACAATATCTCCACGCCATTTTGGCCTTGGCCACGTTGGGCATCCTCATACCGTTTTGGTTCTACAATGTTTTCGGCAATGCCCGCCGTGGGCACAAGTTATTCATGGGCGATGCAGGCAGCCTCACGCTGGGTTTCATTCTCAGCTTTCTGGTCATCCACTTAGGCACACTTACGCCCTCGGCCGACGGCAAGTCCGGTCAGCAGATGGTCCTTGCCTTCTCCACCCTCATTGTCCCGCTGTTCGATGTAGTGCGTGTTGTGCTCCATCGCCTGCGCGAAGGCAAAAATCCCTTTTTGCCGGATAAGAACCATTTCCACCATAAGCTTTTGCGCACAGGCATGCGGGTACGTGGGGTTCTCATCACCATCTTCTCCGTAGCCTTGTTCTTCATAGTCTTCAATCTGCTACTGGCTCCCTTTGTAGACATCACTTGGCTCCTTGTATCCAACATTGTCCTATGGACATTAATGCAATGGGGTATCAATGGGGCCATCAGGCGAGCAAACATTGAAAAATGATAATATAAATCATCTACCTCATACCATAATGAATATCAAGCAATTTTACAAACCTTGCGCTCTATTGTTGTTGGGCATGGCATTGTGGAGCTCCTGTTCATCCCCCAGGCAAGTGGTGTATTTCCAAGACCTGCGCCCCGGCGAAACAGAAATCGCTATCAACGCTGCCAACGAAATTCGCCTGCGCCCCGAAGACAAAGTTTCCATCATCGTCAACAGCCGCGACCCGCAACTCACCAATCTGTTCAATCTGCCTTACGTATCCAAGCAGTTAGGCATAATTTCCGGTACTTCGGGCAGCAACCAAGGTGTATCCGGCTATACGGTCGACGACCAGGGCGAGATCGACTTTCCTGTGCTCGGCAAGCTCCACATTGCTGGCATGAAGCGACAGGAAGTGGCCGAATTCATCAAAGACAAATTGGTCACCAGCAACTTGGTGAAAGACCCTGTTGTCACCGTAGAGTTCCAGAACCTGTGCATCTCCGTGCTGGGCGAAGTCAACAACCCCGGTCGCATCAACATCGACCGCGATAAAGTCACCATCCTCGATGCCCTCAGTATGGCGGGCGACCTCACCATCTACGGCAAGCGGGAAAAAGTACTGGTGCTGCGGCAGGAAGGAGATATCCAGCGCGTGTATGGCGTCAACCTCACCTCCGGGCAACACGTCTACACCTCGCCCGTCTACTACCTGCAGCAAAACGATGTGGTCTACGTAGAGCCCAATGCCATGAAGGCACGACAGTCCACCGTCAACGGCAACAACGTCCGCTCCACTTCGTTCTGGATTTCACTGGCGTCACTGCTCACATCAATAGGTATTCTCATATTCAATTAAATGAAGAATGAAAAACTAAGAATGAAGAATTTGTCTGTTTGTGATGAGTGCGTATGATGACAAGTAAGTCTCAAGAATTAAATAAATATATCCTGTTACTTTTTAGACGCGGATGAAGCGGATTGAGCGGATTTGTAATTTATAGGATTCTGTCAGATTCAGCATTTTATGCTAAAAAATAATCCGCATCATCCGCTCAATCCGCGTCTAAAAAATCAATGACTGGTATAGTATAAATTAAATATGAACCACTACTTATGTACAACGAACCTGCATTAGTAATCTTCAGTGGCGGACAAGACTCCACCACCTGCCTGTTTTGGGCCAAGCAAGAGTTTAAGGAAGTGCATGCCCTGAGTTTCCGCTACGGGCAGAAGCACGAAAAGGAAGTGGAACTGGCACGCGGCATCGCAAAGGAAGCCGGCGTGGAATTCCGCGTGATGGACGCCCCCCTCATCGGCCGCTTGGGGCACAACGCGCTGACCGACACCTCGATACCGATGGACAGCGAACCGCCCCAAGGCGGAGTGCCCAATACCTTTGTGCCGGGACGCAACCTGTTCTTCCTGGCCATTGCCGCCGTGCATGCCCGCGAGCGGGGCATCAGGCACCTGGTGACGGGCGTGTCGCAGACCGACTTCAGCGGCTATCCCGACTGCCGCGACTCGTTCATCCGCTCGATGAACGTCACGCTCAACCTGGCCATGGACGAGCAATTCGTCATCCACACCCCGCTGATGTGGCTCGACAAGGCCGACACCTGGGCCCTGGCCGACCGCCTGGGCGTGCTCGACCTCGTGCGCCACAACACGCTGACGTGCTACAACGGCATCCCCGGCGACGGGTGCGGCCACTGCCCCGCCTGCAAGCTGCGCCGCGAGGGGCTGGAGCGATACCTGGCCCAAAAGGCACAAGGACTGCCGGAAGGCAATGTCCCGGCCATGCCAAGGTAGCGACAAGGCGATGCCGAGAGGCTACCTCGGCTGTGTCTTTGTACTACCTTGCCTACCCTGTCACTCCAGTGGCAGGGTTCTGCCACTCCAGTGGCACACGTCTGCCACTGCAGTGGCAGGCATCTGTCACTGCAGTGGCGGGATAGGCAAGATAGCACAACGGCACCGACAAGGTAGTACAACAGCACCGGCAAGGTAGTACAACGACATCGGCTTGGCACAGTGACTTATCATTCATCTTCTAATTCTAAACCGACATACAGACATTATGACCGAACTGAAAGACCAACTGACCCTGCTGGGCGGACGCACCGTGTACCGGCAGGACTATGCGCCCGAGGTGCTCGAAGCCTTCGACAACCGCCACCCGGAGCGCGACTACTGGGTGCGCTTCAACTGCCCCGAGTTTACCAGCCTGTGCCCCATCACCGGGCAGCCGGACTTTGCGGAGATACGCATCTCGTACATCCCCGACGTGAAGATGGTGGAGAGCAAGAGCCTGAAGCTGTACCTGTTCAGCTTCCGCGGCCACGGGGCTTTCCACGAAGACTGTGTGAACATTATCCTGGATGACCTTATCCGGCTGATGAATCCTAAGTATATCGAAGTGACGGGCTACTTCACCCCGCGCGGCGGCATCTCCATCTACCCCTATGCCAACTACGGGCGGCCGGGCACGAAGTACGAGCAGCTGGCGGAGAGGCGGCTGATGGAGAGGGAGTAAGTAGTGGATAGTGATTAGCGGGACTTGTGAAGTAGATGCAAGGGAAATTTTTCAGCCGCGGATGACGCGGATTTTTAAGGGGGCTTCGCCCATGCATCTACTTGCAGGAAAGAAAAAGAATCTGCGTTATCTGCGGCATCTGCGGATGAAAAATTAATATCACAAGCCCCGCCACTAACCGCTAATCACTTTTTTTCTTTCTTTTTCCATCTCCAGCGGTTCCAGAAGAGCAGCTCGCTCCAGCGGTTGAAGTCTTTCTTGAAGATGATGCCGATACCCTGCGTGGTGAGGTTGGTGCGGGTGTAGTAGCGGTCGTTCGTCTCGTTGTAGGCCTTGAGACGGATGGTACCCGAACGGTTCACCAGCCACTCTGCCTCGAAGTCGCCCACGAAGTTGGTGTTCGACAAGGGGTTGTCGCGGTACCCGAAGTTGCCGTTGATGAGCAGGCGGTTGTTGAGCAGCTGCCCGGAGAGCATGCCCTCGAACTCCACGTCCGTCCACCCTCGTTCGCCGGTGCTGAGGTTGGTGCCCACGTTCCAGTTGTTATTGTCGATAATGTTGGAGAGGGCGTTGCTCAGCTGGCCGGACAAGGTCGAGGAGAGCACGCTGGACATGACGTCGGAGTTCTGCGTGCCGCCCGCGCTCTCGGAGGCGTAGAACTTGCCTATGCTCAGCAGGTAGAGTATCTGCATGCTCATCTCCTCGTCGGTGGTGATGTAGCTGCGCACGATGGTCTGCACCTCGTCGCGCTCGTTGGGAAACTCCAGGTCCATCTTGATGCCCGGCGACGTGAGCTGCCCGCTGAGGTTCATCAGGCAATCCACCTTGACGTTCGTCTGGTCCAGTCCCAGCATGCCGGCATTGGGCATGAGGTCGTTGAGCGACACGGAGTTCACGGTGTACCGGGCGTTGATGTCGAGCGTGGCATCCAGCGGGTCCCCGTTGAACACGATGGTACTGCCTTCGTCGATGGTAAAGTCCTTGCGTATCACCTCCTGCAGGCTAAACTTGTAGATGCCCTGGTCGATGCTGTAGCTGCCAAACATCTTCACATCGCCTTTGTTGTAAAACTCCGTGCGGATATTGCCCGAGCCCCTCCCGCTGATGTAGTCGCCCGCCGCGGGATCCATGATGATGCGCATCGTGGCATCGGGCGTGGCCTCGATGGCCAGGTTGAGGTGTATATCGGCGCTTGCTTCCTGCGTGGCGGCCTCCAATGCCTGGCGGTCGCGCTCGTAAGCAGAGAGCAGCAAGGTGTCGCGCAAGGTGCGCCTCGGCGTCTTGTCGACGAAACGGATGAACTGGTTGCTCACGGCCGAGGATACCTGGTCCTTGATGTAGGTAAACGAAGAATTGCGGTTGGTGGACATGCCCACGTCGATATTCACCCCGTCGTGCTCGTTGCCCGCAATGGTGGCACTGCCCGTGGCATACACCGTGCCATAGAAGGGGAAGTCGGGCGACTCTTGCGTATTCATCACCAGCATATTGTTTACATTGAAGTTGAAACGGTACTCCAGGTGCTTGAAGTGCTGGTACCTCAGGTATCCGCTCACCCGGCCCTCATGCCCCTGCGTATCGTAGATGCGGTTTCCACGGAAAGTCAACCCGTCGGACGCAATGGTTATGCTGTCCCTGATGAGGTAAGTAGTGTTGAGCACATCTACTTTCATAGAGGCATCTCCCATCACGCTTCCCTCCATGGCCAGTGCCTTGAAGCGGCCGTAAAAGTGTATTTTCCCCTTGGCACGTCCCTGGAAGTCGGAGGTGATGCTTTGCATGTAGTGGTGGATGAAGCGCAGGTTCGTGTTGTCGGCATCAATGTGAAGGTCGAGCGAGCCATTGGGCTTGATGGGATAGATATAGCCCTGCACATGGGTACGGGCCACATCTTTCTCCCGGATGCGGGCATCGAGATAGATGCCTTTTACCGGGTGATGCCATTCCCCACGGATGTCGGCATCGCCCAGCAGCCCGTCGTTCAGCCCAAGCCCCCGGATGTGCAGGTCGGTGGCCATTACAGGATTGTCGCCCAGCACGCCATAGGCATAGGCCGGCCCCGTGGCTTCGCCTCTGAAGTTCACGCCCAGGTCGGCAATGTCGAACACATACCCGATGTTAATGTCTTGCAGGTCGACATGCACCGTGTCTTCTGGCAACTTGGACAACGTGCCATGAACCCGCAGGTGGCGGTCGTTGTGGCTGAAATAGAAGTTGTCAATATGCACTTTGCCCGAATCAATCACGACTTGTGAGGGGTGGATTTCCCACAACGTATCGTTTACAATAACATCAGTGTGCTGTATGTTTACTAAGGTCTTCAAGGGGGGAACTGCTGCGCGCTTTTCCCTATGAACCCGCTTCTGCTGATGCGCGCCCACAGAGTCGGGCATTGCTCCTTGACGGACGAATTGCGCCATAGCCGCAAGCTTTCCGCTATAGGTCGCTATGCCGTTGTTGCCCCAGTTCAAAGACGTCTGCACTTGGTCGTCGTGCGCGTATGCCTCCACGGCGACATTGATGGCACCGTTTCCCTTGCGGTTGGTCAGGCGAGCCAGAGCGTGAAGCTTGTCTCCACTATTCTCGCACAACACCATAGCCGACTCGATAAACCTGTCACCATAGCGCAAGCGTGGGAAATATCCCTCAATCCGCATCTTCCCGGCCTTGTCGTGAAATGCGCCAGCCAGCGTGGAGTGTGTATAAATCGTGGCGGGCAAGTCGAACATGCCCGACAACAACTCCGTATTATATATATGTATATTGAAACGGAAATCATTGTCCGTCTGCATTTCTTTTCCCTTGAGAGGCACCAGCGTGGGCACATACCTCCGGACAAGGTTCAGCATGCCGGCAGGCAGGGTACGATACGAATAGTGCCCCTCTATCGTACCTTCCACAAACTCCGAAGTCAAGGTGAGGCGTTGATATGACTCTGCACTCCGGGAAGCCATGACTTTTATATTGTTCAAGAAATGCTGTTGCCCCGATACCACATATACCAGGCTATCGATATTGATTTCACCATTCATCTTATCAATGGAGCCTCCTGTAAAGTCGGCCTTTACTTTCACCGAGAACTCGGCATCTTCATACTTGGAAGTCAAGTTCAAATCGTGCGGGCGGAAACGTTCGATGCTTGCCAGGAAGTTGAAAGTAGGTGTCTGCCCCGTCGTATTCAGCATTCCGTTCAGCGTAAAGGAGCCGTTCACATCATCCAATGACACTTTGCCATTGAAACCGCCCTGCTCATATTCACCATCCAGGGAAATATTGTGATATGTATAGCCACTGTAATCCAAGGCGGTGACAAGGCCTTTGCAAATGATTGAAGGCCTCTTTCCCTTGCAAAGGCTGCCATCCACATCCATATTGAAGGTAATGTTTCCCAACTTACTGTTTCCCAACATTTTGCCCAACCCGAAATTGCTGGTGGACATTGCTCCCGAATAAGCAAAGATGCCTTTATCCCTATCCGAACTCAGCTTGATGTCTGTTTTGACTGAACCCAGGTCTGTCCGTATTCGCCCATACATCACCAAATCGGTAAAGTAACCCGACACCTGCCCTTGAAAAGACACAGTGCCCAAATGTTCCAACACAGGAGGTACCTCCCGGTCTTTTCCCCCGAAATTCCGCACAAAGAATGCAATGCCTTCCCTATCGGCATACAGATTAGTAAGGTTGCCATACAGATAAATATCTGACGGACGGGAAAGCTCTTGCAAAGATACATTCCCATTCAGGCGGAAATGCCTGTCACGGCTATACAGCACTATTCGCGAACAGTCCAATTGATCCAATGTGCCGCCGGCCTCCATCTCCATCCGGATGGCCTCGTCAAACCCGGAAAAAGCCGGGACAAAGGCCGACAAGTCACTCAAAACCACACTCGAGGGAAGCATGCGGAAAGCCATGTGAACATCACCTGTCCGGTATTTTACACAAGCCAAACTATCATATTGCATACGTATGGTATCCATCTGAAGCGTGGAGTGAGGCAAGCCTATGGCAAAATCTTCCACCAGCATGCCCCGGTCGTTTCCCACAAGCTTGAAATTCAGTTTTTCCAAGGCAAAGCCCGAGTGTTCCTCTTCCAAACTCATGCGCTTAACCGCCACGTTGACAGAGTCATTGCGCAGTGCCTTTAAGGAGATATTGGCTATGATGTTCTGCAAGCTTATATGGTTGGGGTTAAACCTGCCGGGAGTTTGTCTTTCGGACAAGACATGATAAGACAATCGTCCACGACGAACCAAGACGGAATTAATACGCAAGTCCAACGGAGTTTTTTGACGAAGCGTATCTTTCGGGGCAAAGGTATCCAATACAAAACGGAAATTCGGTTTATCGAGCAGCGTAGGTTTATACAAATCAACATCAAAGCCAAAAAGCTGCACCGTACCTATGGATATTTTCCCTTCGAACAAGGGCAGAATGTCGAACTTTGCCGATAGCCGTGCCACTTTCAGCATCTCCTTGCCCGACCGGTCTTCCAACATCAAATCATCTATAATGACACGGTTCAGCAAGCCTATGTCAATGCGTCCAATGGTCAGCTTGGCCCGGAGCACTTCGCTAAGTTCGTTTGCCACAAGCACAGACATACGTTGCTGAACGTACGGGATATTCAGCAATAAGATGGTGCCGATGTAAATGCTCAATACAATACCGACAACCCAACGTACTGTACTTTTAAGTTTCTTGATAAGCGGCGATTTTTATAATTAGCCAACAAAAATACAGAATATTACCTTATGAATCTACTTTTATCACTACTTTTGCAACATTAAAACCTAAATAGACCATTTATGAGTACTATAATCTTAGGCATAGAGTCGTCGTGCGACGATACCTCGGCTGCAATTATCAAAGATGGTTACTTGTTGTCGAATGTAGTAGCCAGCCAAGCCGTACACGAAGCCTATGGCGGCGTAGTCCCCGAACTTGCTTCGCGTGCCCATCAACAAAACATTGTGCCCGTTGTACATGAAGCACTTAAACGTGCCGGCGTCAGCAAAGAGGAACTGAGCGCCGTGGCTTTCACACGAGGCCCTGGCCTGATGGGCTCCCTATTAGTCGGCGTATCGTTTGCCAAAGGTTTTGCCCGGGCCCTGCACATTCCCATGATAGACGTAAACCACCTTATGGGACATGTGTTAGCCCACTTCATCAAGGTAGAAGGAGAAGACAACGAAGTGCCGCAATTTCCATTCTTATGCCTGCTCGTATCGGGAGGAAATTCGCAAATCATTCTGGTAAAAGCTTACAACGACATGGAAATCTTGGGGCAAACCATCGACGACGCGGCAGGCGAAGCCATCGACAAGTGCTCGAAAGTCATGGGATTGGGCTACCCAGGCGGCCCCATCATCGACAAACTGGCACGCCAAGGCAATCCCCAAGCCTTTACCTTTAGCAAACCGCATATACCGGGATTAGACTATAGCTTCAGCGGATTGAAAACATCATTCTTATACTCCCTGCGCAACTGGCTGAAAGATGACCCCGACTTTATAGAACACCACAAGACCGACTTGGCAGCATCCTTGGAAGCTACTATTGTAGACATCTTGATGGACAAATTACGCAAGGCCGCCAAGCAATACCACATAAAAGAAGTGGCCGTGGCCGGAGGCGTTTCGGCCAACAACGGATTGCGGAATGCTTTCAGAGAACATGCCGCCAAATACGGTTGGAAAATATTCATTCCCAAGTTCAGCTATACCACAGACAATGCCGCCATGATAGCCATCACCGGCTATTTTAAATATCAAGACAAAGACTTTTGCCCGATGGAAGCGCCGGCCTATTCGCGCGTGGCCCTGTAATAAACAAAACACATACGCAAATGGATTTAGCAGAAGAAATCAATGTCCTGCTTAAAGCAAAGAAGCTAACCCTCTCCACAGCCGAAAGTTGCACAGGAGGAGGTATTGCCGCATACGTCACTTCCATCCCCGGAAGTTCCGCATGCTTTAAAGGAAGCGTAGTGGCTTATTCCAACGACATAAAGACATCCGTATTGCACGTCAACCCCGATACACTACAACAATATGGAGCTGTAAGCCAAAACACTGTTGCCGAAATGGCCAGAGGAGTCCAAACCTTGATGCATACCGACTGCGCCATTGCCACCTCCGGTATAGCCGGCCCCGGAGGAGGAACTCCCGACAAACCTGTAGGCACAATTTGGATTGCCGTTGCCTATAAAAACGAAATATCCTTCTCAAAACAAGAAGGCGATGACGGGAGAACAAAGAATGTGCAAAAAACAATAAAAAAAGCCCTCTGCATGCTCCGAGAACAATTGAAATGAGCAAAAAAACTATTATACAGCGAATTATTTGAATAAAAATTTGCCCGTTACAGATAAAAGTGCTTACTTTGCGCTCTGTTTGGAACAAACATAGATTAAAACTAAAAAATAAAGATAGAAATGTCGAAGATTTGTCAAATTACCGGAAAAAAGGCCATGAACGGCAACAATGTTTCACACTCTAAAAGAAGGACAAAAAGAACTTTCGATTTGAACTTATTCAACAAGAAGTTCTACTATGTGGAGCAAGATTGCTGGATTAGCTTGAGCATTTGCGCTAATGGCTTACGTATTATTAATAAGAAAGGTTTGGATGCAGCCTTGAGAGATGCTGTAGCCAAAGGTTATTGTGATTGGAAAAGCATTAAAGTGATTGGCTAAAAAGTAAAGAGGAGATTACCATTATGGCAAAGAAAGC
>CALUIF010000111.1 GCA_944320635.1 uncultured Bacteroides sp.
CTTACATGCACCCCTCAATAAACTCCTTCATCTCCCCAGCCTTGGCCTCCACGCTTTGCAGCAGTTTGAACTGGGCGCGGGTGCGTACCAGGTTGTGCTCGGGGTACTGTATCTTATAGTAGGTGTCGCCGTTGATGTAGTCGGCCAGGAAGCGCACGCACTGCATGTAGGGGAAGAGGGCGGCGGCATAAGGCAGATTCTCCACCTCAACGGGCAGCAGGAACTGCTTGGCCGACTCCATGTAGCCGCGGGTGAAGGCGCGGAAGATGTCCATGTTGAAGGAGACGCGGTCGAGCTCGGGGTCGTCTTCCTTGCCGGTATTGGCGGCGGTACGCAGGAAGTCGCCGTAGTCGGAGAAGATGAACGAGGGCATCACCGTGTCGAGGTCGATGACGCAAAGCACCGTGCCGTCTTCGTCGAACATCATGTTGTTCACCTTCGTGTCGCAGTGGCACACGCGCTTGGGCAGCAGGCCTTCGCGGTGCAGGCGCTCGGCCTTGCACATCTCGTCGGCGCGGCGCTCCAGTTCGTCGATGAAGTATTGCACCTCCTTCACACGCCCGGCGGCATCGGCTGCCACGGCCTCGCGCAGCTGGCTGAGGCGGAACTCCATGTTGTGGAAGTCGGGAATGGTCTCGCCCAACTGGTCGGGTATGTCGGCCAGCATGGCCTGGAAGTCGCCGAAGGCCTTGCCGGCGCAGTAGGAGTATTGGGGGTTGACCGTCTCGTAAGTCTTGGCGCGGGGGATGAACACCATCACGCGCCAGTAGCTTTGGCCGTCGTGCCAATAAGTCTTTCCGCCCTCGGCGGGGAGGAAGCGCAGCACCTTGCGGTCGATGTCGCGTTCGCCGCGTGCCTCGAGTTTGGCGCGGATGTGGCGGGTGACGGCTTCGATGTTGGCCTGCAGCATGTCCACATCCTGGAAGATGGCGTGGTTGATGCGCTGCAACACGTAGTCGGGCGCCGAAGGCTCGGCGGTGGTCACCTTGTAAGTGTCGTTAATGAGGCCCGAACCCAGCGGGTTGACGGACTGTACGGTTCCTTCCAAACGGAAATGAGAGAGGATAGATAAAAGGTCTTGCATGGTTATAACATTTAAATTATTAATGAGTTAACGATAAGTTCACAATGCTTTGCCAGCGGCCTGGCAGCGACGGAGCGCTAACGCGACAGCGACCCAACGCTATCGTGATAGCGACCCAGCGCCCGCGCGACGGTGATACTGCACCCGCGCATCCGCCTCAGGCGGGGGTAAAGATATGCCTTTTTTCCCAGATGGAAAAGTTTTTGCCGCGCAAATCGCCCCTGCCCTCTACCACGACTTGCCGGCCTTGAGGTATTCGTAGCCGAAACGGCAGCGCAGGCAGTCGCGCTTGTCGCAATACTGCCCTTGCAGCTGGAGCAGCGCCTGCGAGTCGGCCGCCGAAGCGGCGGCTATGCCGGCCCCGCTCCACGTGCGGGTCACGCAGTTGTTCTCCGCGCGCAACGACTCCAGCAGGCGGGCGGCGCGTTCGCACAGGGCATCGTCGGCCTTGTGCTGCCCGTAGGCATAGAGGAAGGGGACGACGGTATTGATGATGATGAGGTCGAGCGCGCCCGCGCCCAGTTTCTTCTCCTTCGGGGGCGAGGCCTTGCGGAAGGTGTAGTGCTCCGTCCAGTACGCCGAGGTCGATGCCTGCAAGAGGCGTTTCACCTCGTCGGCCGTCTCCGCCTCCATGACGCGCGAAAAGAGGCTGCGCTGCATGTGGTACAGCCAGGCCAGCTGGGCCAGCCTGACGTGGGGGAAGCCCGACGGGCGCAACCGCAGGAAGCGCCATTGCTCCACGGGCAGGGATTGCGGCAGGCTGAACTTACGCTGCAGGTAGCGGAATTCGCGCTGCAGGCGCAGGTAGTAGTCGTCGGCCCCGGGCACATCGTCGTCCAGCAGCCCTGCCAGCCCCAAGAAGAAGGCCTCCACCTGGAAGAGGTCGTCGCGGTGCTTGTCCACGGCCCGCAGGGGCAGCATTTTCGCCCAGGCCTCGAAGGCATCACCGTTCAGCCCGAAGCCGAAGTTGCGTGCCAAGGTGATGAAGAAGGCGTCTTCCCAATAGCCTTCGCACTGCTCCAGCCTGCGGCGGATGGCTTCGGCCTTCTGTCCCAGCCGCTCTGCCTGCAAGGCCGATAGCCAGGAGTGCACCGTGAGCCGCGGCAGGGTGGGCAAGATGGCGTGGCAAGGCGGCATCACCTCGCTGCGCGACAACTCGTCGTAGCGTCGCTCCACCTCCGGCGGACAGGGCAGTACCAGCTGCGGCACAGGGCGGCCGTCGGTGCGTGCCACCTGGCAGTCGGCCTCGCCCACCACGTGCAGCACCACGTTGTCGTAGGCACGGTCGCGGTGATGTCCGTGCCGTGTCCAGTCCGACGCACGCACGTGCACCTCTACGTTGCCCACCCACAGGGTGCCGTCCATCTTGAGCTTGGCGTTGAAGAAGTCCGGGCCGGCGTTGCGGTTGGGCAGGCCGGGGTCTATCACCTCCACCGCCTGCCCGGCAGTGGTGGCAAGGGGCGCCAGGGGATAGATTTTGTGGCGCCAGAGATAGTGCAGGAGTTGTTCGGTCATGGCATTCGGATAAATGGTCTGCGCAAAGGTAACGATTTTTTTCCAAGCCACGAACGCCGGCGCGGAAAATGTTCCGCCCTCAGCCACAACGGTATACGGCACGGGGAAGATAGCGACGGGTCACTGGCGTGTTAGCGTCCCATCGCCAGCATGATAGCGTCCCATCGCTAACGCGTTAGCGACGGAGCGCCAAGAACAGGGCTAAGGGCGGTTAAAATTTCAGAAATCTTGCGCCCGATGGTGATAAAAGCATTACCTTTGCGACGTATAGGGCATGACATCAACCTGATAAAAAACAGAAACAACATGAAAATAGCATTGATAGGCTACGGCAAAATGGGCAAGGAGATTGAACGCATTGCCCGCAGCCGCGGACACGAAATCGTGAGCATCATCGACGTGAACAACCCCGAGGACTTCGACTCTGAAGCCTTCCGCTCGGCCGACGTGGCCATAGAGTTTACCAACCCCACCGTCGCCTGCGGCAACTGCCTGCGCGCCATGAAGGCCGGAGTAAAGGTGGTATCGGGCAGCACGGGCTGGATGAAGGAGCACGCCGGCGAGATGCGCCGCCTCTGCCAAGAGGAGGGACGGACGCTGTTCTGGTCGAGCAACTTCAGCCTGGGCGTGGCCATCTTCTCGGCGGTAAACCGCTACCTGGCCAAGATAATGAACCAATTCCCCACGTACGACGTCAGCATGACCGAAACCCACCACATCCACAAGCTCGACGCACCCAGCGGCACCGCCATCACCCTGGCCGAAGGCATCCTGAAGGAACTGGACCGCAAGACGCGCTGGGAGCTGGCCTCGTCCGGCCCCGCCCAAGATGCCCAAGCGCCGGACGAAGCACTGCGCATCACCGCCATCCGCGAAGGCGAGGTGCCGGGCATACACAGCATACGCTACGACTCGGAGGCCGACAGCATCACCATCACCCACGACGCGAAGAACCGCAGCGGCTTCGCACTGGGCGCCGTGCTGGCCGCCGAATACACCGCCACACACCAGGGCTGGCTGGGCATGGACGACCTGTTCCCCTTCTTAAAGTAACTGACAAACGAACATTTTCGTGACTTCACGAAAATGATACAAACACACAGAAAGCAACATCATGAAACAGATTCCCCGCAAACAATGGATAAAACTGGGCATCGTCACCGTCCTCTACCTGCTATTCCTGCTCTGGGTAAAGAGTTGGCTGGGCCTCATCGTGCTGCCCTTCATCTTCGACGCCTACATCACGAAGCTCATCCCCTGGGGATGGTGGCGCAAGTCGGAAAACCGCACCGTGCGCGGCATCATGAGCTGGGTAGACGCCATCGTATTCGCACTCGTAGCCGTGTACTTCGTCAACATCTACGTGTTCCAAAACTACCAGATACCCTCTTCCTCGCTCGAAAAGTCACTGCTGGTGGGCGACTACCTCTACGTCAGCAAGCTGAGCTACGGGCCCCGCGTGCCCAACACGCCCCTGTCCATGCCCCTGACGCAGCACACCATGCCCCTGCTCAACTGCAAGTCGTACCTTGACTGGCCGCACTGGAAGTACAAGCGCGTGCCCGGACTGGGACAGGTGAAGCTGGGCGACATCGTCGTCTTCAACTTCCCCGCCGGCGACACCGTGGCCCTCAACCACCAGATGGAAGACTTCTACAGCCTGGCCTACCGCGAAGGACGCCGCCTCTACCCCAACCCCGTGAACATGGACAGCCTGTCGCGCCGCGAACAACGCATGGTGTACGACCTGTACTACACGAAAGGCAGCGCCCTGATACGCTCCAACCCACAGGTATATGGCAAAGTCATCACCCGCCCCGTAGACCGTAGGGAAAACTACGTGAAGCGCTGCACCGGCCTGCCGGGCGACACACTGCAAATCATCGGCGGGCAAGTCTACCTCAACGGACAGGCCATGACGAACCCCAAGGACATGCAGTTCAACTACTTCGTGCAGACCACCGGGCCGCTCATCTCGGAAGACATGTTCCGCCAGCTGGGCATCAGCCGCGACGACC
>CALUIF010000112.1 GCA_944320635.1 uncultured Bacteroides sp.
TGAAGCTCATCATCCAGTTGTAGTCTTTATATTGCACGTACAGCTCCATGCAGGTGAACTCCGGGTTGTGGTTCTTGTCCATACCTTCGTTGCGGAAGTTCTTGCCTATCTCATACACGCCTTCGAAGCCGCCCACGATGAGCCGCTTCAGGTAGAGCTCGGTGGCGATGCGCAGGTAGAGGTCGATGTCCAGCGAATTGTGGTGGGTGATGAAAGGGCGTGCGCTTGCCCCACCGGGTATGGACTGGAGGATGGGCGTCTCGACTTCAGTATATCCGGCCTCGTCGAGCACGGCGCGCATGGTGCTGATTATCTTGGAGCGTTTCAGGAAAGTATCCTTCACCCCGTCGTTCACGATGAGGTCGAGGTAGCGTTGGCGGTAGCGCAGCTCGGGGTCGTCGAACTTGTCGTAGGCCACGCCGTCCTTGTACTTCACGATGGGCAGGGGGCGCAGGCTCTTGGAGAGCACGGTGAGCCGCTGCGCATGGATGCTGATTTCGCCCATCTGGGTGCGGAACACGAAGCCTTCGATGCCGATAAAGTCGCCCAGGTCGAGCAGGCGCTTGAAGACGACGTTGTACATGTCCTTATTGTCGTCGGGGCAGATGTCGTCGCGCGTGATGTACACCTGTATGCGGCCTTTGGAGTCTTGCAGCTCGATGAACGAAGCCTTGCCCATGACGCGGCGGCTCATCATGCGGCCGGCCACAGAGACATGCCGGCGCTCCGGCGCGTCGTCGCTGAACTCCCGTTTGATGTCGGTCGAGAAAGCATTGGTTACATACTCTGCTGCCGGGTAAGGGTCGATGCCCATGGCACGCAGTTCGGCCAGGCTCTGGCGGCGGATGATTTCCTGTTCACTTAGTTCTAATACATTCATATCATTATAATACGCTCAATTTGGGGACAAAAGTACGAAACATTTCGCATTTTTCCACGCCGGGGCGAAGTTTTTAGTCTGATGGCTTGCGTTTTTTCCGGACAGAATGTTATCTTTGCCGCACATAGAACCTTACTTTTAACCAACACACAGAGCATATGGACAAGAAAATCATAGTGAACATCGGCCGCCAACTGGGCAGCGGTGGCCGGGAGATTGGCGAGAAGCTGGCCGCACGGCTGGGCATTGACTTTTACGACAAGGAACTTATCCGGCTGGCCGCCGAGGAGAGCGGGCTGCAAAAGGTGTTCTTCGAGAAGGCCGACGAGCGCGCCTCGCAATCGGTGCTGGGCGGGCTGTTCGGCATGCGCTTCCCCTTTATCGGCGACGGCGCGATGCCCGCCACCAACTGCCTGAGCAACGACTCGCTGTTCCAGGTGCAGAGCGACGTCATCCGCCGCCTGGCGCAGGAGCACTCGTGTCTCTTCGTGGGCCGCTGCGCCGACTACATACTGCGCTCCTACCCCTGGTGCGCCAACATCTTCATATCGTGCGCCCCCGAAGAGCGCGTGGCGCGCCTCCGCCGCCTGCACGGCATCACCGAGGACGAGGCAAGGACCATGATGGAGAAGGCCGACCGCAAGCGCGCCGACTACTACAACTACTACAGCAACAAGACGTGGGGTGCCGCCGCCACCTACCACCTGTGCATCGACTCGTCGGTGCTCGGCATTGAGCGCACCACCGACTACATCGAGACCTTCGTGCGCGAGAAGCTCAAGATATAAGCCGCGACGCTCCGGCGCAGAGAGAGTATAGTATACATAATATGGTATAAGAATCATGAAACGCACCATAATATTATCCATCATCATTGCTCTTGCCCTGCTTCCGGCCTGCGGGCAAGGCAACCTGTACGAGAAAGGCATGGCGGCATTCAAAGCAAAAAGCTACGACGAAGCGATGGAATGCTTCCGCAAAGGCGCAGACAGCGAAGATGCCAGATGCCAATACCAGATAGGCTACTTTTACCAATACGGCATCAGCGTTGCGCGCGACTATGAAGAAGCCGTAAAATGGTACCGCAAAGCAGTAGACCAAGGATTGCCGGAAGCCCAATGCCAATTGGCATACTGCTATGCCCAAGGCTATGGCGTAGAAGAAAACGAAGCCGAGGCCACCAATCTATACCGCAAGGCAGCCGAGCAAGGATATGCCAAAGGACAATACTACTTAGGGGCTAATTATTATTGGGGCACAGGAGTCGAGCAAGACTTCAAAGAAGGCATGAAATGGTTGCGCAAGGCTGCCGACCAAGGATATGCCACAGCCCAGTACGAGATAGGCCTATATTACTTCGACGGATATGGTGTACCCCAAAACTACGCAGAAGCTGCCAAGTGGTACGGCAAAGCTGCAAGCCAAAACTATTCCGACGCCCAAGCCAAAGCCGAAGAAGCCCGGCAGAGAGCACAGGGGAAGATGCCCGCCGGCACCACCACTGCCAGCAACAACAACGCCTCCAACCTCACCCCCAAAGAAATGTTCCGAAAAGGAGCGGATGCCTCCGAGGCAGGCAACTACGCCGAAGCCCTGAAGTGGTACCGCCAGGCAGCCGACAAGGGCTATACCTCCGCGCAGAACAACTTGGGCTGCATGTACCGCGACGGTGAAGGTGTGCCCCAAGACTATGCAGAGGCGGCCAAGTGGTTCCGGCAGGCGGCAGCGGGCGGCGACCTCATCGGCCTCTACAACTTGGGCGAATGCTACTACTTAGGCCAAGGCGTGCAACAAAACTATGCCGAAGCCGTGCGTCTCTTCCTGCAACCCGCGCAACGCGGGCACGTCGATGCGCAGTACCGCCTGGGCTACTGCTACTACAAAGGCCTGGGCGTCAACCAGAACTACAACGAATCGCTCAAGTGGCTCCGCATGGCGGCAGTCAACAACCGCGACTACGTCAACAACCTGCTGGCCGAAGTGCAAAGCGCGGCCATGGGCATGCCCTACTACGCCAACAACAACGCCAACAGGCAGGGTGCCGCCAGCAGCAACGCCTCCGGCACGACAGCTAAACAAGCAGCCGTCAAAGGTGTAGCCGCTTATCATTTAGGAAACTACAACGAGGCGGCACAATGGTTCCGCACTTTGCCCGAACAAGGCTATCCCGAAGAACAATACTATCTTGGCTTAATGTATGCAGAGGGAAAAGGTGTGCCCCAAGACTATGCCGAGGCGGCACGATGGTATCGCAAGGCTGCCGAGCAAGGCTATGCCGACGCGCAAAACCAATTAGGAAGCTGCTACGAACAGGGAGAAGGGGTAACCAAAGACGAACAGACGGCAGCAAGCTGGTACCTCAAAGCAGCCCAGCAAGGAGACGCCAACGCCCAACACAACATCAGCCGCTTCTATTACAATGGCAGAGGAGGAATGCCGCGAGACTTGAACGAAGCGCTGAAATGGAGTCAGAAGGCAGCCGACCAAGGCCAGGAAAATGCCCTGGCACTCATCCCATTCATTAAAAAAGGAATAGCCTTAGAAGAGGAAAACAAAGCAAACGAATCGCAAGTAAAAGATGAACCCAATGGTATCGGTGCTGCATTCTCTGGTTTCATTGAAATGCTCTTTGGAGAAGGAAGCTCTGGTTCCCAACCAAGCAAAACGGAATAGAACCTATTACCCCATAAAGCCATGATGAACAAGATAACGAAAATGAATATATACACCGCCCGCGACACCCCATGTAGGGTGGCCGGGACACCCCATCAAAGGGGGCAAAGATACCCCATGCAAGGGGCAAACCGTGTATTACGCACAGATAAAGTCGCAAGCAAAGATGTCGGACAAGATGGTCGTTGAACGCCTTGTGCGCGAAACAGCCCTTTCGGAGGGCGACGTGCGCAGCGCGCTCGTCAGCCTTTCCAACATCGTGTGCGACGCGCTGAAGATGGGCATGAGCGTCGACCTGGCCGACCTCGGCTCGTTCCGCCTCACCGTACCGTCGAAGATGATGGACAAGGCTGAAGATGTCACCGTAGCCAAGGCGCTGAAAACACCGAAGGTGACCTTCACCCCCAAGCAGAAGATGCGCGACGCGGCCAAGGCTGCGGAACTGAGCATCGAAAAGCCTAAAGCCTCCACCACCACGCCCGACACCGACGACGAGGAGGAGGACGGCAACCAGCAGCTTGGCTAAGTGTGAGGTGTGAGTTATTAAGTATCAAGCAGGGAGGGCGAGCCGCCCTCCCCCACACCGAACGCAAGAATGGCGGGGCATCACCGGATTGGGATGCCCCGCCATTCTCTTCCTTAACTATATATATACCTGATACCTAATCACTCACACCTCACACTTAACCTCACATCATGGCCAGCAGCAGCATCTGCCCTGCCAGTATGCGCAGGAACATGGTGAGGGGGTAGACGGTAGAGTAGCCCACGGAGGGCGCATCGTTGCCGCTCACCTGGTTGGAGTAGGCCAGTGCGGGCGGGTCGGTGGTGCTGCCCGCAATGAGGCCCATCAGCGTGAAGTAGTTCAGCTTGTAGCGCACCCGCGCAAAGATGCCCGTGATGATGAGCGGAATGATGGTTATGAGGAAACCGTAGCCCACGTAGAGCAGGCCGTCGCCCTCCACCACCGTCGCCACGAAGTGCTCGCCCGCCTCGATGCCCACGCTGGCCAGGAACATCACGATGCCTATCTCGCGCAGCATCAGGTTGGCACTCATCGTAGTGTAGGTCACCAGTTTCAGCTTGTGCCCGAAGCGGCCTATCAGTATGGCCACCACCAGCGGCCCGCCTGCCAGACCGAGCTTCACGGGGGTGGGCATGCCAGGGAAGGCAATGGGGAGGCTGCCCAGCAGTATACCCAGGAACACGCCCACGAAGATGGTGACGATGTTGGGCGAGTCGAGGCGCTTCAGCTGGTTGCCCAACACGCCGGCCACACGCTCCACAGCGTCCTGCTGGCCCACGACCATCACGCGGTCGCCCACCTGCAGCACGAGGTTGGGGTCGGCGAAGAGGTCCATACCCGAACGGTTCACCCTCGTCACATTCACGCCAAACATGCTGCGGAAGTGCATGCTGCCCAGCTTCTTTCCGTTAATCTCCGACTTGGTCACCAGGATGCGGCGCGACACCATGGGCATATCCTGCTGCTCCCAGTCCACCTCCACCTCCTTGCCAATGAAGGCCACGATGGCCGCGGCGTCTTCTTCGGAGCAGACGATGAACAATTGGTCGCCCACGTAGAACAGCGTGTTCTGGTCGGGTATGCTCACGTGGCCCTCGTGGCGGATGCGCGAGCACACAAAGGGGCGCGCCAGGAAGTTCTTCACCTGCAAGAGGGTCTTTCCGTTGATCGACTCGTTGCGCACCTCCAGGCTCATCATGTGAGGCTTATGCTTCAGGTCGGCATCCTGTGCCTTCAGCCCGTCCTCCTCCTTCTGGAAGTTCACGCGGAACAGGTAGCGGATGAGAATCATCGACCCGATGATGCCCACCACACCCAGCGGATAGGCGCAAGCATAGCCCAAGGCAATGGGGTCGCCCGTGTAGTGCAGCTGGTTCAACGCCTCCTGCGCGGCACCAAGACCGGGCGTATTGGTCACGGCGCCATACATGATGCCCACCATCATAGGCAGGCTCACCCGCCCCTCGCCCAGGAAATACAGCGCAAGGGCCACGCCGATGTTCAGCACAACGATAATCACTGCCAGCAGGTTCAGCGTCATGCCCCCCTTCTTGAACGAAGAGAAGAACGAAGGCCCCACCTGCAACCCTATGCAGAACACGAACAGAATCAAGCCAAACTCACGCAGGAAATGCAGGATGTGCGTCTCGGCCGTAAAGCCGAAATGCCCCATCAAGATGCCCGTAAACAGCACGAAAGTAACACCCAGCGAAATGCCGAAGAACTTGATTTTGCCCAGCAACACGCCCACCGAAATGACGAACGCATACAGGAAAACGATGTGCGCCACCGAGGCCGAATCCCATAATAAACTGTCTATCCAACTCATGATTGAACTATATAATAATAATTGGTGTGCCTTAAAAAACGACACAAAAGTACGCAAAGGCAATGACGTGGCAAAGCAAATGGACGGAAAAAAGAAATCCCCACAAGCCAAAAGCTTACAGGGATTTCTCCAGTGACCCCGCTGGGACTCAAACCCAGGACCTTCAGAACCGGAATCTGACGCTCTATTCACTAAGCTACGGAGCCGAAATGCGGTGCAAAAGTAGGAAAAAACTTTTCATCTTCCTAATGTTGCCGCAGTTTTTTATGCCAGCCCGCACAAAATGCCTTCCGCACGGGAAAGCGCCCGCCGAAATATTATTTTGAACGCACGACACGCAAAGGCAACAACACTATGATATTTTTTTCATAAAACAAGAAGCAATTATTAATATTATTCCTATATTTGCCCACCAAAATAACAAACCTATCAACCCCAAAAGAATAAAGCTATGAGCTATCTGATTACCCCTAAGGGATATAAACCGATACTGGACCTGCGGCAAACCGAACTGGGCATCAAGCAAATCAAAGAATTCTTCCAGCTGAACCTCTCGTCCGAACTGCGTCTGAGGCGCGTCACCGCCCCCCTGTTCGTGCTGAAAGGCATGGGTATCAACGACGACCTCAACGGCGTGGAACGCCCCGTATCCTTCCCCATAAAAGACATGGGCGACGTACAAGCCGAAGTGGTACACTCGCTGGCCAAGTGGAAACGGCTCACCCTGGCCGAATACCATATCGAACCAGGCTACGGCATCTACACCGACATGAACGCCATCCGCGCCGACGAAGAACTGGGCAACCTACACTCACTGTACGTCGACCAATGGGACTGGGAGCGCGTCATCACCGCCGAAGACCGCAACATCGACTTCCTGAAAGAAATCGTAACCCGCATCTACGCCGCCATGGTGCGCACCGAGTACATGGTGTACGAAATGTACCCATCCATCCGTCCCTGCCTGCCAAGTGCGCTACACTTCATCCATGCCGAAGAATTGCGCCAACTATACCCCCACCTGTCCCCCAAAGAGCGCGAACATGCCATTGCCAAAAAGCATGGAGCCGTATTCATTATCGGCATAGGATGCCGGCTGAGCGACGGCAAGAAGCACGACGGCCGCTCCCCCGACTACGACGACTACACCACACCAGGACTGAACGACCTGCCCGGGCTGAACGGCGACCTCGTGCTGTGGGACGAAGTATTGCAACGCAGCATCGAGCTCTCCTCTATGGGAATCCGTGTAGACAAAGAAGCCTTGGTGCGCCAGCTGAAGCTGGAAGGCGAAGAACGCCGGCTGGAACTATACTTCCACAAACGCCTGCTAGACGACACCCTGCCCCTCTCCATTGGCGGCGGCATCGGCCAGTCGCGCCTCTGCATGTTCTACCTGCGCAAAGCACACATCGGCGAAATACAAGCCAGCATCTGGCCCGAAAGCATGCGCCAGACGTGCAAAGAGCACAACATACACCTCATTTAATTGAGAATTAAGAATTAAGAATTGAGAAATACCGTACAAAGGCATCAAGGCATCGCTTGAGATTTCTCAATTCTTAATTCTCAATTCTCAATTTCTATTCGTATCTTAGCAGCCCAAACAACTGCTAACCACTATGGATGTACAAATAGAAGAAAGCTGGAGAGAACTCCTGCAACCGGAATTCGACAAAGACTATTTCCGCACACTTACCGACTTCGTCCGCCAAGAGTACCGCACCCAAACCATTTATCCACCGGGCCGGCTGATATTCAATGCCTTCAACCTTTGCCCTTTCAGCCAGGTAAAAGTGGTCATCATAGGTCAAGACCCCTACCATGGCCCGGGGCAGGCGCACGGACTGTGCTTCTCGGTAAACGACGGCATTCCCTTCCCCCCTTCGCTCGTCAACATTTTCAAGGAAATCAAGAACGACATAGGCACCGAGCCCCCCACCACCGGTAACCTCACCCGCTGGGCACGCCAAGGCGTGCTCCTGCTCAACGCCACCCTTACCGTACGCGCCCACCAGGCAGGCTCACACCAAGGGCATGGCTGGGAGACATTTACCGACAGCGTCATCCGCTTGCTGGCCGACGAAAAAGAGCACCTTGTCTTCATCCTGTGGGGAGCCTATGCCCAGCGCAAAGGCGCCTTCATCGACCGAAACAAGCACCTGGTGCTCACCTCCGCCCATCCCTCTCCCCTCTCCGCCTACAACGGCTTCTTCGGCAACCGCCACTTCAGCAAGGCAAACGAATACCTCAAAGCGCATGGCATGACGGAGATTGTGTGGTGAGCTTCCCCCAAAGGGCACCCCCTGATGAATGGCCTCCAAACATTACAGATTCATAGTTCTTCCCTCTGCCTGCCACACTACCCGCAACGTATCTGAAACGTATTTGCTCCGCTCCACCTCCGCTCTTGCTCCGCTCCTATAGAAGCGGAGGTGGAGCGGAGCAAAACCATACCGGGTACGAGCCTGTATGCTCTGAAATCCGGGTATGGGCAG
>CALUIF010000113.1 GCA_944320635.1 uncultured Bacteroides sp.
ACGCCGATGCAGCGTTGGGTTTTCGGCTCGTACATCAAGTCGCTGCTCATGGCCTCCCAGTTGCCGTCGAAGGCAAGTCCCAGCAGTTCGCCCCGGTCGTTGAACATGGCACTGCCCGAGTTCCCGCCTGTGATGTCGTTGTCGGAGATGAAGCATACTTTCATCTCCCCGTCGCGGTCGGCATAGCGGCCGAAGTCGCCCGACGAGAGCAGACTTTGCAGTTCGGGCTGTACGGCAAAGTCGCTGTCGCCTGCGTGGGCTTTTATCTTCTCCAGGATGCCCTTTGTTGTGGTGTAGTAATTGTAGTGCGCACCGTCGAAGGGTGTGTAGCCGCGTATCGTGCCGAAGCTGAGGCGCAGTGTGGAGTTGGCATCCGGATAGAAGTTGCGTGCGTGGTTCATGCGTCGTATGGCAGCCGTGAGCAGGCGCTCGTCACGTTCTATGTTGAGTGAGGCTTGCTGCATCTGCAGGTTCATCTCGAAGGCTTTGGTGATGAGGTCTATGGCCAGGCTGATGGCCGGGTCTTCATAGAGGTTGAATGTCGTGTCCCGTTCCAGGAAGCGCTTCAGTCCGCGTGGTGTCACCAGTTCGGAGTGGGCATACAAGCTGTCTACATAGGCGCGCGAGTTGCCTCCGTGCAGCGTGTCGATGGTCTGGTAGTTCAGGGGCAGATAGTCGGGACTGACTTGGCGGCGGTACTCGTCGAGCATGGCGGCAAACACTTCCTTGTCGATATCCAGGTCGAGGTCGGCATACTGCTCTACAATGGCTTCGAGGGCAGCCACCACCATGTCGTGCTCGCCTTCCACGTCGAAGTTGAGTATGGCGAAAGCCAGTTGTACCAGTTCGGGGCCGTTGAGGAACGACTCCATGAAGTAAGCCTGTGCACGGTTCGTCTCGCGGCGGCTCTTGTAGTTTAGTTCCAGGTCGGTGAACAGGTGCAGCAGTCGGGCGCGTTCTGCCGGGGTGTCGAGTATCCATTGGCGTACGTCGGCCTCCATGGCACGTTTCTTATCCAGTACGTGCAGGCGGCGTATGGCGCGGTTCATGCCGATGGCGTTCTTCCAGTAGTTGGAGCTTTCGTCGTATTTGGAGGCATACTTCAGGCGGATGCTGTCGTTGCGGTCTATCTCTCGTTTCCAGATAGCTTGCTTTATGCCACGCACGTCGATGCGTGCCTGGTTTTCGCCTTCCATCATCTCTTCTATGCCGAAGGAGGAGAGGTAGCGTTCGGTGGTGCCGGGATAGCCCAGTGTCATGCAGAAGGAGCCTTCGCGATAGCCGTCGAGCGACACGGGAGCCACGTGTTTCGGGTGATAAGGCACGTTGTCGGGAGAGTAGTCGGCAGGGCGGTTGTCCTTGTCTGCGTAGATGCGGAATACGGCAAAGTCGCCCGTGTGGCGTGGCCACTGCCAGTTGTCGGTGTCCCAGCCGAATTTGCCTATGGAGGTGGGCGGTGCAAAGACAAGGCGCACGTCGTTGTAGTCGCGATACACCGAGAGCCAGAACTCGCTGCCTCCGTAGTAGGCGTCGACGATGCCCACCTGGGTAGAGTCGCGCAGATAGATTTCTTCCTGAATGGCGAGACACACAGAGTCGGTGGCCTGGTGGCGTGCCAGTTCATCCATGCCGGGTTTCACGGCGGAGAGCACGCGGCGTGTCACATCCTCTTGCCGCAGCATGAAGCGCACGTACAGGTCGGGGCAGGGCAGTTCGTCGCTGCGGCTTTGGGCGGCAAAGCCGTTCTGCAGGTAGTCGTGCTCCAGGCTGGAGAGTTGCTGTATGCTGCTGAAACCACAGTGGTGGTTGGTCAATACCAGTCCGTCGTCGCTCACCACTACACCCGAGCAGAAGCCACCGAAACTCACCACGGCATCCTTCAGCGAAGGTTTCTTGGGGTGGTAGAGTTTGCCGGGCGACAACTGCAGGCCCAACTCTTTCATGGAGCGGCGGGTGTCTTTATCCAGATTGCCCAACATCCACATGCCTTCGTCGGCCAGAACGGGCAGGGTAGTAACCAATGCTATCAGCAGGGAGATGATTGCTTGTTTTTTCATGCTATTGTTTTTATTTCTTCTTGATGAATCGGTTGATAACGGGTATTTGCGCCAACGGCAGGTCGCATCTCACTATATAGATAATGAAAATGGCAAGCAGCGCGGTGCGATGCACCATGCGGAGCCAGAAGTTCTCTATCGGCACGTACATGGCCAGGGTGTAGAGCAGGGCAGCCAGCAGCACATAGCCCCCTATGGACTTGAGGTCGTAGCGGATGGGGTAACGCCGCTGGCCTACGAAGTAGGACAGCAGCATGGCCACGCCGTAGCCCGCAAAGCCTGCCCAGGCACAAGCCATGTAGCCAAAGCGGGGAATAAGCAGCACATTCAGCATTACCAGCACTGTGCAGCCCGCCAGCGAGAACCAGGCGCCCCAGCGCGTCTCGTCCGTCAGCTTATACCAGAAGGAGAGGTTGAAGTACACGCCCATGAATATCTCCGCCATCATCACGACGGGCACCACGCGCAGGCCCTCCCAGTAGTCCCGCCCGATAAGGTAGCGCAGGATGTCGAGGTAGAACATCACCGCCAGGAAGGCCAGCAAAGTGAAGATGATGAAGTACTTCATGCCTTGCGCATACGTCTCGCGGCTGTCCTTGTCGCGGCTCTTGCCGAATACAAACGGCTCGTAGGCATAGCGGAAGGCCTGGGTAAGCATGGCCATAATCATGGCTATCTTGCTTGCCGCCCCGTAGATGCCCAGCTGCACGATGGCCTCTTCTTTGTCCGGGTACACGAAGGGGAAGATAATCTTGTCGGCCACCTGATTCAGGATGCCGGCCAGCCCCAGCACCAACAGGGGCAGGCAGTAGCGCATCATGCGGCGCAGCAATCCGCCGTCGAGCACGTAGCGGAAGCCTCTCAGCTCGGGCAGCATGCACAGCATCACGGTGGCGGTGCAAAGCAGGTTGAAAAGGAAGGCCTTGCCCACATCCGTGCCCCCCATGCCCACGTAGTAGGCCAGGTTGAGCGCGATGTTCAGGCCGATGAACAGCAGCTTCAGCGCGGCGAAGCGCAAGGGGCGGCGCTTGTAGCGCAGGTAGGCAAAGGGAATGCTTTGCACGGCATCCATGGCCACTACCACCATCATCATGCCCACGTACCACGGGTGTTCGCCATAACCCAGCCATCCGGCAATGGGGTGCAACAACAGCAGTCCCACTGCCACGAAGGCCAGCGACCCTGTGCCCACGCTGAGCAGGGCTGTGGAGTACACGCGCTTCGGGTCGTCCTGCCCGTTGTTGGCAAAGCGGAAGAAGCCGGTCTCCATGCCGCACGTCAGCAGCACCAGCACCAGCGCCACCCAGGCATATACGTTGGTCACCACTCCGTATCCGCCCTCTTGTGCGGGCAGTGCAATGGTGTACACCGGCACCAGTAGGTAGTTGAGGAATCGTCCCACGATGCTGCTCAGTCCGTAGATGGCCGTGTCTTTAGCCAAGCTTTTCAATCCAGCCATAGTTCACACATGTTTTAAGTGTCATTTTAAAGGAATTAATCGCTAAACAAAGTGCCTTGTGCACTGTACCTTTCCTTTCCCAAGTGGCGGTAGGCCAGCTCTGTCACTTCGCGCCCGCGGGGCGTGCGTTTCAGGAAGCCCTCTTTGATGAGGAACGGCTCGTACACCTCCTCGATGGTGCCGGGATCTTCGCCCAGTGCGGTGGCAATGGTGGTGAGACCCACGGGTCCGCCCTTGAACTTGTCGATGATGGTGGTGAGCAGCTTGTTGTCTATCTGATCCAGTCCGTAGCGGTCGATGTTGAGCGCCTCGAGGGCAAACCGGGCAATGTCGGTGTCGATGCTTCCCGAGCCTTTCACTTGGGCAAAGTCGCGCACGCGGCGCAGCAGGGCGTTGGCAATACGTGGTGTGCCCCGGCTGCGCGAGGCTATCTCGGCGGCGGCACGGGTGGAGCAGGGCACATTCAGTATGCCGGCCGAACGGCGCACAATGCCGCTCAGCACGTCGTTGTCGTAATACTCCAGGTGCAGGTTGATGCCGAAGCGCGCGCGCAAGGGAGCCGTGAGCAGGCCGCTGCGTGTGGTGGCGCCTACCAGCGTGAAGGGGTTGAGGTCTATCTGGATGCTGCGTGCCGAGGGGCCTTTGTCTATCATGATGTCGATGCGGTAGTCTTCCATGGCCGAGTAGAGGTATTCTTCGACCACGGGCGAGAGCCGGTGTATTTCGTCGATGAACAGCACGTCGTTGGGCTCCAGGCTGGTGAGTATGCCCGCCAGGTCGCCCGGCTTGTCGAGCACGGGGCCGGAGGTGATTTTGAAGCCCACGCCCAGCTCGTTGGCTATGATGTTGGAGAGCGTCGTCTTGCCCAGTCCGGGAGGGCCGTGCAGCAGTACGTGGTCGAGCGCCTCGCCGCGCAGGCGGGCGGCTTTGACGAAGATGCGCAGGTTGTCCACCACCTTGTCCTGTCCGCTGAAGTCTTCAAACCTCAGGGGGCGGAGCACGTTGTCGACGTCGCGTTCGCGTGGTGTCAGCTGCTGGTTGCGTATGTCGAAGTCTTCTTGTTCCATGTTTGCCTTTTCTGAGGGAACAAAGATAGTACATTCTCCGCGAAGTATGTCTACCCTGTGGAAGGATTATTTGGCAGAGGTGTGTTTTTCGTCCGGCGGGAGGTCTTCTAACGTGTTGATTGTCAGATGCCCGATAGCGACGGAGCGCTAACGCGTTAGCGACCCGTCGCTAAGCTGTTAGTGACGGGTCGCTATCAAGCCAGTGATGGGGTACTATCGGGCTGGCCTTCTGCCGGCTCAATG
This sequence comes from uncultured Bacteroides sp., assembly GCA_944320635.1. Classification (GTDB taxonomy): domain Bacteria; phylum Bacteroidota; class Bacteroidia; order Bacteroidales; family Bacteroidaceae; genus Bacteroides. Next base: position 4,827 of record CALUIF010000113.1, read on the forward strand.
TTGCAAGGCTTCCAGCAGGCGGTCGGCGGCGCGGTCGGTATCTCCCCCCTCTTCGGCCAGCAGGGAGACGAACTTACTGCCTATGATGCATCCGGCGGCATGCCGTGCGGCGGCTTCGAAGGTCTGGCGGTTGGAGATGCCGAAGCCTATCATGCGCGGGTTCCTGAGGTGCATCGCCTCGATGCGGCGGAAGTAGGCTTGCTTCTGTTCGTTGAAGTCGCGCTGCGCGCCGGTGATGGCGGCGGAGGATACCATGTAGATGAAGCCGTCGGTGTGCTCGTCGATGAGGCGTATGCGCTCGTCGCTCGTCTCGGGGGTGATGAGCATCACCACTCTCAGGCCGTAGCGCGTGGCCATGGGGCGGAAACTTTGCTGGTAGTCGGCAAAGGGCAGGTCGGGGATGATGGCACCGTCGATGCCGCACTCCCGGCACGAGCGGCAGAAGTTCTCGAAGCCGTATTGCATGATGGGGTTGAGGTAGCCCATCAGCAGCAGGGGGATGTGTACATCCTGGCGTATGCCCTGCAGTTGGGCAAAGAGTTTGCGCAGCGTCATTCCGCCCCGCAGGGCACGGGTGGCGGCGTCTTGTATGACGGGGCCGTCGGCCATAGGATCGCTGAAGGGGATGCCTATTTCCACCATGTCCACGCCTTTTTGCTGAAGGGTGCGGACGACGGAGGCAACGTTGTCCGGCGTAGGGTCGCCGGCACAGAAGTAGATGGAGAGGATGTTCTCTTTTTTCGTGGCAAACAGTTGGTCTATTCGGTTCATAATAGGGGATATGTTTTAAAGGTGAATGGATAGTTTTTCGCGGAGCGACCTCAGGAAGGCTGCCAGTGCGTTGGCATCCTTCAGTCCCGGTCGCGTCTCAAAGCCGCTGTTCAGGTCGATGCCCGCCCAGCGTGGATGGCTGAAGGAAGCCAGTGCGTCGAGGCTTTCGGGTCGCAGGCCGCCGCTCAGCAGGAAGGGCACGTGGCCCCGGTAGCCGTTCAGCAGTTGCCAGTCGAACGCGCGTCCCGACCCTCCGTGCTGCGGGCAAGGGGTGTCGAACAGGAAGAAGTCGCACACGTCGGCATAGTCGGCCGTGGCTTCCAGTCCGTCGGCATGGCTTAAGGCAAAGGTTTTCACCACCGTCAGCCCTGCCTTGCGCAGCGCCCGGCAAAGGGCGGGTGGCTCCGAGCCGTGCAGTTGCACCCCGTGCAGCCCCAGTTCGTCGGCCCGCCGGATAATGTCGGCATAGCCCGCATCGACAAACACGCCTATGCGCCGTGCCCGCCGGGGCAGGTAGGACGGGGCGGCAGGCACGAAGCGGGGCGAACGGTCGTAGCAGATGAAGCCCATCCAGTCGGCCCCGCACTGCTCTACCTGGCGGATGTTGTCGGCTTCCGTCATGCCGCATATCTTGACAATCATGGCTTCCGGAGGTTTTGCAGTAAGTCGCCCAAGGCCTGCTCGGGGGCGGGTGTCTTCATGAAAGCCTCGCCCATGAGGAATCCGCGGTAGCCGGCTTCCCGCAGGCGGACGATGGTGTCGGGGTGTGCAATGCCGCTTTCCGATACCAGCAGGCGGTCTTTGGGCAGCAGCTTTGCCAGGCGGAAGGAGCATTCCACATCGGTGTGGAAGGTGCCGAGGCAGCGGTTGTTCACGCCCAGCAGGTCGATGTCATCGTTCAGGAGGCTTAGCTCTGCCTCGCTGTGAATCTCGAGCAGGGTTTCCAGCCGGAGGTCGTGTGCCAGGCGTGCCAGGTCCTTGCACTCCCGGGGGGAGAGGATGGCAGCTATCAGCAGCACGGCATCGGCTCCGGCCAGCTTGGCCTGGTATAGCTGGTAGGGACTGATGATGAAGTCTTTCCGCAGTATGGGCAGTTGCGTAGTGGGGCGGGCAGAGGATAAGTCGGCCAGCCTTCCGCCAAAGAACTTTTCGTCAGTCAGGATAGAGAGGGCTGCTGCCCCGGCCCGTTCGTAGCCAGCGGGGATGCGTGTGGCGTCGGCATCGGCCTTTATCCAGCCTTTGGAGGGGGAGCGGCGTTTGAACTCGGCGATGATGCCTGTAGGCGATGCCTCCAGCGACCGGCTCATGCTGATGCCGGGTGCGGGCTTGCCCAAGCGGTCTTCGAGCATGGCGGTGGGTATGGCCTCCATGAGGCGTTGCACTTCCTGCCGCTTGTGGGCGACGATGGTTTGAAGGATGTCTGTACTTTGCATGGGTCATTCAACTGTTTAGTTCGATAAATCTTTTCAGTACGGCCAGGGCCTTGCCGCTTTCCAGCGATTCGCGGGCTATGGCCACGCACTCCTTGATGCCGCGCATGGGGTCGATGGCTTGTATGGCGAAGGAGGCATTGATGAGTACGCAGTCGGTCTGTGCACGGGTGGCGCGGTTCTCCAGCACGCTGTCGAAGATGCGGGCAGCCTCGGCGGGAGTGCCCCCGCCTTGCAGTTCTTCGCGACGTGCCAGTGAGAAGTCCAGTTCTGCCGGGCGGTAAATGGTCTCGTAACGGTTGGTCATCACCTTGAACTCGTCGGTCAGCGATATTTCGTCGTAGCCGTCCAGATTATTCACTACCGCGAAGCCTACGCCCAAGCGTTGCAGCGTGTTGGTGTAGAGGCGCATCTGTGCCAGGTCGGCCACACCCAGCAGCTGGTAGCTGGGCAGGCAGGGATTGATGAGCGGCCCCAGCAGGTTGAACAGTGTGCGCACCTCCAGCTCGCGGCGCACGGCGGCCACGTGCTTCATGGCGGGGTTGAAGAGCGGGGCGTGGAGGTAGGCCATGCCGCAGGTGGCGAGCGAGCGTTCCAGCCTTGCCGTGTCGTTGGTGAAGCGCACGCCGTGTTGCTCCATCACGTTGCTTGCGCCGCTCACCGAGGTGGCCCCGTAGTTGCCGTGCTTGGCCACGCGGTAGCCTGCCCCTGCCACCACGAAGCAGGCGCAGGTGGAGATGTTGAACGTGTTCTTGCCGTCGCCGCCCGTACCTACGATGTCGATGGGGCGATAGGCACTGAAGTCTACCGGCACACGCGTTTCCAGCAGAGCTTCGCGGAAGCCGATGAGCTCGTCTACCTTGACGCCGCGCATCTGGAAGGCAGCCAGCAGGGCGGCCACTTGCGAGGCGTTGTACTCTCCGCCGGTGATGCGTTGCATGAGGAGACGGGCTTCCTGTCGCGTCAGCTCCTCGTGGTTGAATAGTCTTGTGAGTATCTGTTTCATTGGTTACTATTGCTTTTAAGGGTGGTATGATGGGGTTAGTGTTGCAGGAAGTTTTGCACGATGAGCCTGCCCTGCGGGGTAAGCACCGACTCGGGGTGGAACTGTATGCCCCGGATGTCCATCGTGCGGTGGCGCAAGGCCATGATGTGTCCTTCCCCGCTCACGGCGGTGACCTCGAGCGCAGGGGGCAGGGCATCAGGACTGACTACCCACGAGTGATAGCGTCCAGCAGGAAAGGTGTCGGGCAGGCCCTCGAAGAGATAGTCGCGCTGGGTGACGCGGATGGGCGTCTGCACGCCGTGGAACACTTCGGACAAGTTGATTAACTTCGCACCAAAGGCCTCGGCTATGGCCTGTTCGCCCAGGCAGACACCCAGGATGGGCTTGCGCCCGGCATAGGTGCGGATGACGTGGAGCAACTGCCCCGCTTCACTGGGGATGCCGGGGCCGGGCGACAGTACTATCTTGTCGCAAGCATCGGCATGGGAAGGGTGGAAGCAGTCGTTGCGCACCACGGTGACTTCTGCGCCCAGCTCCTTGAGCAGGTGGGCGAGGTTGTAGGTAAACGAGTCGTAGTTGTCTATGATAAGTGTCTTCATAATGATGGGGTATAAAGTTGTCAGTCCATTTGTTCGGCAAGGGCAATGGCCTTGCGCAGGGCGCCAAGTTTGTTGTTCACTTCTTGCAGTTCGGCCTCTTCGTTGCTCTTCGCCACGATGCCGCCCCCGGCCTGAAACCACAGTTCGCCGTTGCGGCTCACGAAGGTGCGTATGGTGATGGCCTGGTTGAGCGTGCCGTCGAGCCCCAGGAAACCGATGCAGCCCCCGTAGGCGCCGCGGTTGTGCGGTTCGAGCTGGCTGATGAGCTGCATGGCCCTCACCTTGGGGGCGCCGCTCAGGGTGCCGGCAGGGAAGGTGTCGAGAAAGGCCTTGATGGGGTCGGCCCCGGGCAGGAGGGTGCCGCTGACGCGGCTCACGAGGTGGATGACGTGGCTGTAGCGCTGCGGCTCCTTGTAAAAGTCCACATGCACGCCTTCGCAGTTGCGGCTGAGGTCGTTCCGGGCGAGGTCGACCAGCATGACATGCTCGGCGTTCTCCTTCGGGTCGTCCAGCAGGGCGGCGGTGAGCCGCTCGTCTTCCTGCGGGTCTCCGCTGCGGCGGGTGGTGCCGGCTATGGGGTCGATGGTGGCGCGGCCGTGCTCTATCTTGCAATGCGTTTCGGGCGAGGAGCCGAAGATGCGGAAGCCCCCGAAGTCGAAGTAGAACAGGTAGGGCGAGGGGTTGATGCTGCGCAGGGCACGGTAGAGCTGGAAGTCATCGCCCACGTACCGCTGCGTGAAGCGGCGCGACAGCACGATCTGGAACACATCGCCCCGCAGGCAATGGGCTATCCCCTGCCGGATGTTGGCCTTGTGCTCCTCGTCGGTGAGCGTGCTGGCGGTGGGCCCTTCGGCACGGAAGTCGTAGGTGGTGTAGTTGCGGTTCATGATGGCCTTGGCCACGGCGTCGAGGTTCGCGCCCCCGGTGGTGCCCGCTGCGCCTTCGTCCGCGTCCGTCATGCCGATGAGCACCATTTCGCTCTTGAAGTCGTTGAACACCACGATGTAGCGGTAGAGTATGTAAAGCACGTCGGGCGCGTCGTTCTTGGCATCGCAACTGTCTTTGACGGGCACCGGCTCGAGGTAGCGCACGGCGTTGAACGTGGTATAGCCATACAGCCCGCAGTAGCGGCTGTATTCGCCGCTGACGCTAAAGCGGGAGAGGAAGTCGCGTAGGGCATCGGCCAGACCGTAATCCGCCCCGAGCGCGCGCTCCTCGCGCGAGTTGTCGGGCAGGCAGAAGATGGCCGTGCCGTGCCCCACGGCAATGGAGGCGATGGGGTCGAGCCCGATAAACGAACGGTTGTTTTCCGTCCCATGATAGTCGGAACTTTCCAGCAGGATGCTCTGCGGGAAGAGGTCGCGCACCTTGAGGTAGGTGCTGACGGGAGTATTCAAGTCGCCCGGAAGGAATTGGTGGGCGGTGTGGTAGTGGAATGTTTTCATTGCTGTATAATAGGTATGGTTATACTTTTGGATTGAGTCGTTCACAAACATTAGTGCGCATATCTTACTAACATTAGTAATCGACTTTGGATGCTCCTTCTCCTCCTTTCCCGTCCATGTGGGCAAGGTATGTGGATATGTCCTTGTCGCCTCTGCCGGACACGGTGAGTACCACTACGTCTTGCGGGCGGAAGCGCATCTTCTCCAGCGCGCCGAGCGCGTGGGCCGACTCCAGCGCAGGGATGATGCCTTCCAGGCGGGTCAGCTCGAAGGCTGCGCGCAGGGCTTCGTCGTCGTTTATGGCGTAGACGGTGGCGCGATGCTTTGCGGCGAGGTTGGCGTGCATGGGGCCGATGCCGGGATAATCCAGTCCGGCCGACAGCGAGTAGGGCTCCAGTATCTGCCCGTCCTCGTCCTGCAGCAGCAGGGTCTTTGCGCCGTGTATGATGCCCGGACGGCCCAGCTGTATGGTGGCTGCCGACAGCCCGGTGTCCGTCCCCTTGCCCCCGGCCTCGGCCAGCACGATGCGCACCCGCTCGTCGTCCAGGTAGTGGTAGATGGTGCCTGCCGCATTGCTTCCGCCTCCCACGCAGGCCACGAGGTAGTCGGGATAGTCGCGCCCCTCGTGCAGGAGAAGCTGCTTCTTTATTTCTTCGCTGATGACCGATTGCAGCCTTGCCACCATGTCCGGGTAGGGATGCGGCCCCACGGTAGAGCCGATGACGTAGTACGTATCTTCCGGGTGGCAGCACCAGTCGCGTATCGCCTCGTTGGTGGCATCCTTCAGCGTCATGTTGCCCGAGGTGACGGCACATACCCTCGCCCCCAGCATCTTCATGCGCTCCACGTTGACGTGCTGCCGCTCCACGTCGGTCTTGCCCATGTACACCACGCACTCTAGTCCCATCAGGGCGCACACCGTAGCGGTGGCCACGCCGTGTTGCCCGGCACCAGTCTCGGCAATGATGCGCCTCTTGCCCATGCGCTGTGCCAGCAGCACCTGGCCGATGGCGTTGTTAATCTTGTGCGCTCCCGTGTGGTTCAGGTCCTCGCGCTTCAGGTAGATGCGGCAACCGTACTTCCGGCTCAGCCTACGGGCCAGGTACAGGGGCGACGGGCGGCCCACATAGTCGCGCAACAGGGCGTTGAACTCCTGGCGGAACTCATCGCTCTCCAGCACCCGTAGGTAGTTTACTCTCAGTTCCTCCACGCAGCGGTGCAGTATTTCGGGGATGTAGGCTCCGCCGAACGGGCCGTAATAACCTTCTTGGTTTACTTGATAACTTTCCATGATGTGTAGTTGTATGTTTAAAGGGTTGAACTTGTGCAGGCGTATAACAAAAAAGGCTGTCGTAAAGTACGACAGCCTTTTTCTTTGCTTTATTCCGTTATTGGCAGATATGCGCGCGACTGGTTTCCCTTACGAACTATGGAGTTGTAAGAGGCGCCACCAGAAGCGGATATTTACCATTGTATTTGTCATAAATCGGGTCTTATTTCTTTCTTTTCGCTGCAAAGATATGCATAATAATGATAAATGCAAACTTTGGAACTGATTTTCTTTGCAAATTTACAATTATTCTGTCTTTGTAGATGCGATGCAACAGGGTTAATACTTGAATGCCTTGTAAGAGTGGGGCATCAACGTCAGGCGGAATGAATGGGTAGCCGGCTGATTGGATCGTCTGAAGGCCACGGGTCTCTTCGGCTGGGGTTGCAGCATTTCATCGCTTTCGAGGGCGGCCAGCTGCTTCACGTCTTGGCTTGTCACGATGTTGATGTCTACAGGCTCATCGTTGAAGTTTTCCACTACCAGCGTTCGGTTGTCGTAGAGGAACAGGGCCACCTTCGACGGGCCTTCGATGTAGGCATCCAGGTCTTTGCTCATGATGCGGCGTATCTCGTTGAGAACTCCGGCGGGATAGTCGTAGAGGTTGCCCATGTCGTCGGGTACGGTCAGCACGTAGAGGTTGCCTGTGGCATAGGGTGCACGCAGCACAATGGGGTAGCCTGATACGCCTCCCGTAAGTGGACGTCCGGCACTCACCACCTCCCAGGCATCGTTGGTGTAGTAGAGCACTTGGGGAATGAGCAGATCGCGTGTCGACTTGCCGTGACGCCCGAAGTCATTGACCAGCGCCTTCAGGTCAGCGCAGCGCAGTTCGGCTACCTCTGCAATCTTTTCGGGGATGGCTTTCAGCAGTCCGCTGGTGATGACCACTTCCCGCCCGTCGATCAGTTGCTTCTTGATGTCGTCCATAATGGCCGGGTCGGCAGCTGCCTGAGCGGTAAGCAACACCACCTTCTGCCCGTCGGGGAAGGCAGGGCGCATGTCCATGGGTAGGCCAATCATGCCCAAGTAGTTTTGTAGGAAATCGTCGCTTGCCGAGTGGAAAGGTTTGTATGACCGTATGCCGACAGGGTTGCCCAATTGCTCGACGAGACGGTCGGTTTGCTTGAGCGTGACGCCTGCTATGCGCACCATTGTGGTGGGTACAATCTGTCTGCCGTCTTGCAAAGTGATGGGTTTCATTACTTCGTCGTAGCTGAAGCTGGTGCCTTGTCCCTGCCAGGGAGCCCGTTGTGCAGGCGACAGCTTCACACCGATGAGTTGGTGGTAGGCAAACAACATGATTTCGGGTGCCTTGGCCAGCATAGTCAGGTGCAATTGTTCGGCATAGCGGTCTATGCTCATGTTCAGTCCGCCGGCATCCACCCAGCCGCCTCCGTTGTAGCCGGGGCGCAAGTTTTCGAAGTAGCGGATGATGTTATAGCTAAGGTAATTCTGTAGATGCTGCGCACCTGCCGGGTCGCGCGTTTCAGTGCCGGTCCAGATGCCGTCGAAGAGTTTCGGCCCTTCCTCCAGGTTGAAGCCGAGGCCTTGGAAGTGGTCATACCAATTGGGGTATTTGATGATGACTTTTACGTCGGGGTTCACCTTCTTGGCCGGTTTCAGTACCAAGTCGCGACCGGCTTCGGTCATCAGTTTCAGGCGGTATGCCGTCCAGCTCAGGTTGCCTTTCGCACGTATTTCGTCTTCCGACTTGCAACTGGTGAAGAAAAAGTCGTCCAGCAGGAATTCATCGAAATGCTTGGCCGTATGTTCGGCTATCTCCTGCACCTTCTGCCGGTGTTGCGGGTTGGAGTAGCAGAAGGTCTCGAAACTGTTCGATTCATCGATGGTGTAGGTAATGCCTCCTGCGGTCTCGATGCCCCGGTCGTGGAAGTATTTCTTAGCCTGCTCCAGCGTGGCGTCGTCCACAATGAGGAGGTCGCGGTGGGTTTCCAGATAAATTTTGTCCACATCTACCTGCTGCGAGATGACATTCCATGTAGAGTCCAGCCACTGAAGGTCTTTCATCTTGTCTACCTCGTAGGCGCGGGCGTATACTGATACTTTGAAACTTTTGTATTTCCCTGCCTGTGCGGGGAGGTTGTTTGTTGGGCAAAGCAGGCAAGCGGTGAGTGCAATGCCTGCGAGGAGTTCTTTCTTCATTTTTGTTTTTTTGTTTTAAATGGTCGTTTGAATAGATTCCAGGTTGTCAGCAATCTTTTGGAGCTGTTTAGTGAACCACTCTAAAAGCAATGAGAGTGCGTCAAAATGTAGATTCGCTATCATCCTGGCACACTCTCTTGCTTATACGTTTTTCATTGGTGGTCCTATCGTGCCACGTTGATGTTTTGCTTCAGCGGCAGGTTGTCCGACGAACAGCCTACGTACACCACGGCCGGCCCTTCTTCCAGTGCCCAGCCATTTTGGGCTTCATCCCAGTGGCGCAGTTTCTCCAGCGGAATGCTGAGGCTGACGGTCTGGCTTTCTCCTTTCTTCAAGGCAATGCGTTTGAAGCCTTTCAGCTCGATGGCCGGGCGTTCGATTGCCGATTGAGGGCGGGCTATGTACACCTGTGCCACTTCTTCAGCATCCATGCCTCCGGCATTGTTTAGCGTGAAACTTACCTCAATGGCGTCTTTGCCGGGTTTGGCCTGCAAATCGCTATATTGGAACTGTGTGTACGACAAGCCATAGCCAAAGGGATAGAGCGGCTTCACCTGCTTGGTAGTGTACCAGCGATAGCCTACGAGGATACCTTCGGCATAGTCGGCATCGGCTTTCATCTCCGCACGGAACTTATCCCTGTTCACCAGGTTCACGAATACGTCGCCCGATGCAGCCGGTTGCTCTTGCGGATATACGCCCAGGCTGTAGGCCGGAGAGTCGTCCAGCTTGGCCGGGAAGGTAAACGGCAATTTGCCCGACGGGGATATTTCCCCGGTCAGCACATCGGCCAGTGCATGTCCGCCTTCCGAGCCGTTGAACCATGAAATGAGCAGACTCTTGGTGCAGTCGTTCACCGTGCGCAAGTCTACCGGCGCGCCCACTACCATGACGGTTACCAGGTTCGGGTTGGCTTGTGCGATGGCCTGAATCAGTTCATTCTGTCCTGCAGGCAGGTCAATGTCCTTGCGGTCAGAGCCTTCGGTCTCCACTTCACGGTTGTCACCTCCCACGAAGATTACCAAGTCGGCTTCCTTGGCCAATGCTACAGCCTCCTTGGCCAGCTTCTTGTTGGTAGCTTCCACCTCCTTGGCTTTGGCTGCGGCGTTCTTGTCGTTGCGGCGCATTCTACCCGGCACGATGTAGCCCTGTGCATGCTTCACGGTGATGCCCGTGCCTTCCAGTGCCGTTTGCAAACCCTGCAGCGGGGTGATTTCGTAGAGTGCCTTCACACCGGCTCCCACTCCGCCTTGTGCCATGCGTCGTGTGGCATTGTCGCCAATCACGGCAATGGTCTTTACCTTTTGTGCATCGATGGGCAGAAGGCCTTCGTTTTTCAGCAGCACGATGCTGCGCGAAGCCACTTCATAAGCAATCTGTTGTTGGGCAGGCTGCGAGGTCATTTGCTTGTTGGCCACTTCCTTGGGCACGGCGGGTACGGTGAGGCGTACACGCAGCAGGTTGCGCACCTTTTGGTTGATGACTTCTTCGGGCACTACGCCGGCTTTCACCGAGTCTATCAGCGCCTGGCCGAAGTAACGGTCACTTGGCATTTCCACATCCAATCCGCCCAATGCAGCCTTTACGGTAGAGTGCGTGCCTCCCCAGTCGGAGATGACGATGCCCCTGAAGCCCCATTCGTCGCGCAATATCTTGTTCAGCAATCGGTCGTTTTCCGAGCACCAGTCTCCGCCCACTTTGTTGTAGGCGGCCATCACGCCATAGGCATTGGCCTCTCTCACGGCAGCCTCAAAGGGCGGCAGGTAGATTTCGCGTAAGGCACGTTCGGATACTACAGAGTTGATGAAGCCGCGCATGTTTTCCTGGCTGTTCACGGCATAGTGTTTCAGGCAGACGGCGCGACCATTGTCTTGCGCACCCTGTGTGTAGCCCACGGCCAGTGCACCGCTCAGCAGGGGGTCTTCGCTGAGGTACTCATACGTGCGTCCGCCTGTAGGCAGGCGCTGGATGTTGATGGCAGGTCCCAAAATCATGTCCTTGCCACGCAGGTAGGCTTCGGCAGCCATGCCTTTGCCATATTGGTAGGCCATGTCTTCGCTCCACGTGGCGGCCAGCGCCGAACCCGTGGGGAAGAACGTGGCAGAATCCGTAGACCAGCCCAAGGGCATCCAAGAGTCCGGCTCCATTTCCTCGCGGATGCCGAAGGGACCGTCGGCATACTCAATGTCGGCAATGCCCAGACGCTCTATGCCGGCCGACGAGAACATGTGTTTGGCATGCAGCATGTTTACCTTTTCCTCCAAGCTCATGCCTGCAATGATTTCCGTGATTTCATCTTCGTGTGCCATCAGCGGGTTTCCTTTGGGCGAAGATGCCTGTTGCGACTGGCAGGCCGAGAATGTAATGCCTGCGGCAGCCAGCAATGTCCATGCAAGGGATAAATGTTTCATAGATTGATGTGTTTTTAGATGTTGATTATAAAGCTTGCTTTAAACAATAGTTTCTCGCCGCTAATATAATCATTTTTCTTGCAACATGTGCTGTACAGCCAGTGCTAAAAACATGTAATGCGATGAACCGCCTCCCAGTACATATTCTGTCTGTTGCCACAGGAAGGGGAAACGGAGCAGTTCGGGGAAGTCGGGACGTATCAACGCTGTGCCCGAAATCACGCCACCGGGAATGTACGACCAGTCGGCACGGTTCAATCCATAGCCGATGGTGGCCGACTCTGCTCCCACGCCCGAGGCAAACGATTCTTGGTTGCTGCCCGGGTGGCATCCCAGTACAAAGTTGAGTGCGTTGTAGATTGGCTCTTTGTCGAAAATGTCCGGATAGGCCGATGCCAGGAAGTAATGGCGGAAGCCGAAGCCCTGGATGTCCCAGCCTGCGCCCCAGATGTGTGGGCGGTAGGGCACGCCGTATGGCGTAGAGGCCACCTGTTTGTCCAGTTCCTGCTTGTAGGTGACGAGCGCTTTGCGGAAGTCCTTCGAGAATGCTTTGGCCCGCTTGTCGTTCATTTGGGCAAAGCGTTGCTCCACGCGTGCGGTATACCAGCCCATTTGGCCTATTTGCCGGATAATGGTTTCGCGGTTGTCCAGTATGAAATCCTTGTACACGTATTCATTCGTCGTCAGGTACAGTTCTACGGCAGCCTGTATCTTTGCAGATGCCATGCGCTGGTTGTCATTGCCTGTGCGCTGGAATATCTCGCGGGCAATGTTCAAGCAGTGGGTGCTCAGCGTGTCGTTGAAGCCTTTCAGCACGCGTGAGGTCGCGGCCAGATTGGCTGCGGTAGAGAGTTCGCGGCGCGGGTTGTCTTCGGTGAAAATCCAGCGGTCGTCTTCATTGCCTGTCTTGCCGTCGGTCATGGCGGCAGCATCGCCCAGCAGAACGTATTGGCGCAGCCCGCCGCAGATGATGCCCCGGTACAACCGTCCCAATGCCAGGTATGAGTTGACAACGCTCAGCGCGCCGTTTTCCACTTGTTGCAAAAGGTCGTTCTTGCCGTCGCCTTGGTGGATTTCCGTCACCCGGTTGATTTGGTCGATGGACGTTGCATCGATTTCCGGATGGAAAGCCTCGTAAGCCAGCGACAGGATGTACGATTCTCCAGCTTGCGACTCTACGCGCAAGTCAAAGTCGCCGGCATCGTGCCAGCCTCCTATGTTTACGCCCGGCACTATGTCACCTGCTTGGAATTTCGACAATCCAGGCTTTTGGTCATAGCCGTCAATGTGGTTGTAGGCAGGTGCCATGCGTGCGTCATCCATGTGGCAGGCGTCATGCCATACGCGGTATTTCTCGTTCACCCGCATGTGGCACATCTGTACGGGCAGGAAATATTCCAGCACGGGTTGCCAAACACCCCGGTCGTACACATTGCTGTCTATGCGGAAGATGGGCGATGTGGATTCGCCATATCTTATCTGGTACAATCCCGGTTCCTTCACGTCGCTGAAGTCTACTTTCAGGTAGTTGTAGCGTAGGAATTTTCCCCAGTTGGCAGGGCTGATTGTCTTTACTACCTCTTCTTTGTCCGCCCCGATGCGTATCACTTGTGCTGTGGCCTGGCGGTTGTTGTCGCGGGTGTCCGTTTCGATGATGGCCTCTTTGGGTTGGTTGGGATGGTAGCCTATCTGCGATGTCTGGATGACGGGCCGATACATCCAGTCGGGCATCACAGTAGGGGTGATAATCCATTTCACAGCTCCCTTGGTAGCGCCCGGTGCTATCTCGCTGCGCAGCACAAACCAGCCGTTGTTGTGGTTCATACGCCCGTCATACAGCTTCAGGTCGCCGGTCAGCGATTCGATGGTAACCTTGTTGTACGGGTCGTCGGGGCGCGATGTAAACTTCCGGCCCACGGCATACGGTGCGCTGATGATGTCATCGGCCACAATGGGGCTGTAGCCTTTTCCTATGAGGTTGTCCATGTCCGCCAGCGGTTGGCCCTCCAGGTGATAGTTACCCGTGTACAGGTAGTTGGGGCTGGTAGTAGCCAGCGGTGAGTTGGGCTGTTGCGGGAAGATGCCACTCTGTCCGTCCATAATCCACGGCTTGCCGAACAATGCTCCGGGGAAAAATTCCAGGTTGAAGCCCACTTTGCCAAGGAGTTCCTGAGGGACGGGACGGTCCAGATCGACAGTCACTTCCACATGGTCTCCTTTCCCCTCTACCTTTACCGTATAGTTGCAATGAAAATCCGGATAAATCATCGGGTTGAAACCCGTCAGGTGGCGCGACGAGTCGGGATAACACAGCGTGGCGGTGATGCTGTTGTCGCCCAGCTTGCGGTCCAGTTGCTTCGGCACAGGTTGCCACTGTCCCGGTGTGGCTTCCAGGCGGATGTCTCCGTTGGTTGCCACGCGGTTGCCGTTCATAATGATGCACACGCCTCCTTGATGCCCTTCGGGGTAAATGTCATCGAAAGCCATCACGTCCACCCCGTGGTTTTTGAAGTAGCCGGAAGTAGTCAGCTTAAATTCCTGCGCCTGCAGTGGGTTACAGAGTGCGGCCAGTACAAAGGCCGCTGCCGGTAAGAAATGCCTTTTTTTCATGATACAAGTATTTGGGTTGTTAATTTGCCCACGAATATAGCAGTTCTTGCGTAAAATCATAGCGTCTGTTTGTATCTATTCATGTCGTCGGATGTGTTTTTTCCAGCGGTAAGGGGGATGTCAGGCACTTTGGTGCTCATAAATACGCACAGAAAAAAAGGATGCCCGAAAAGGACATCCTCGCAAACAAAACAAACTCCCTCGCTTCGCTAAGCTGGGGGGGACGCTTTTGCGGCATGAGCCGCTACTGTTGATTGTGGTTGCAAAGGTAGTGCCAAATTCCCAAATATGTTTCAGTAAAACCAAAAAAAGCAATATAATCTTTTCCCTGCGTCTTATGCCGTTTTCTTTTGCAAGTATCCGCTGAAAAAGTTAGTTCTTCTTTAGTGTTTACAAATCCAATCTCCCGCAGACCTGAATGGACTGGTTCCCGGACTAATCTTGTCCGTATTTCCTACGCTCCACCTTCGCTCTATAGAGGCGAAAGAAGGGCGGAGTTGGTACGAACTTGGTACGACTGAGGTACGAAGCGGGTACGGAGAAGTTAGGTTTTTGTGCTAAATTAGGGATGCAAGATGCTGGTAATCGGCAGGTTGTGAAAACAAATTTGCACCAAATTTGTTGAGAAAAATCCTAAACC
>CALUIF010000114.1 GCA_944320635.1 uncultured Bacteroides sp.
CGGTTCGGCTTCCAAGTAAACGCTCTTTTGCCAGTCTACGGGCACATCCTTGATGAACTGGAAGGCATCCATGAAGCGTTCGTAGTTTTCGGGGATATCCGCCGCCATTTGGAGCGGGCTGTACATCGTGACGTACAGGGCGAGCTGGCGGACGAGGGTAGAACGCACGTGTGAGGTGTTCGTGGGGTTCATTTTGCTGCAATCCAGTTCGAAGATACCCGGCGTGTAGTCCATCTTCAGGCCGAAGTAGCGTTCGTTGGGACGGTCTTCGCTGGCGCGGGAGTAAGAGGCAGCCCAGTCCATGGTGAGGCGTCCGAAGTGGTGGTCGCCGTCCAGTGTGAAGTCCATGGTCTGCTGGCGTTCCAGGCGTGCGTTCTTGGTGTCGTGCAAGCCGCCCTTGGTCTGCAGTTCGATGGATTGCTCGGCGGGGTCGCTTTCGTCCAGGTCTTTGTAGACGGCACGGTAGCGGTTCTCCCAGTCGTTGCGGCGGTTGTAGATGCCTTTGAAGGAGATTTTGTGGTCGGCGTTGAAGTCATAGTCCAGGGCCAGCGAGTAACTCTGGCGTTCGCGGGTCACGTAGTATTGGCGCACCTGTGCTTCCTTCAGCACCACGTTGCCGTCATCGTCCACGTCGTACTCAAACTCCGTGTTGTCCGAGCCGCTCGGTGCGTATTGGTAGGAGCCGGAAATCATCACGCCCAGCTTGTCGTTCAGGAAGCGGTCGCCGTAGGTCAGGCCCAGGTTGAGCTGTGCCTTCTTGCTCACAGCGTTGTAGCCGCTACCTGCCGTGGCGTTGAATATGCGCTTGTAGGGTGTGTTCTTGGTGATGAGGTTGATGCTGCCGCCAATGGCGTCGCCGTCCATGTCGGCGGTCACAACCTTGTTCACCTCGATAGTCTGCACCATGTCGGCGGGGATGAGGTCGAGCTGCACGTTGCGCGTGTCGCCTTCGGCCGAGGGCACGCGGTTGCCGTTGATGGTGACGGAGCTGAGGTCGGCGCTCGTGCCGCGCACCTGTCCGAAGCGGGCCTCGCCCTGGTCGTACTGCACGTTGATGCCGCTGATGCGCTTCAGTGCGTCGCCTATGTTCGAGTCGGGGAACTTGCCCACCTGGTCGGCCGACACTACGTTGGTGATGCCCATGTTGGTCTTCTGCGCGTTGATGGCGCGGCGTTGCCCGGTGAAGGCGCCGCCTACTACGACTTGTTGCAGCTCGATGCCTTCGTTCAGGGTGAAGTCTTTCTCCACGGTTCTGCCTTCGGGAATGGTGATGGTCATCTCCACGGGCGAGTAGCCCACGTAGGTCACCTTTACCTTGTAAGTGCCCGGTGCCAGGTTGGCGAAGGTGTAGAAGCCGTTGATGTCGCTCACTACGCCGGTGTGCAGCTTCTCGATGTAGATGGATGCTCCGGGCAGTATCTGTTTGGAGTTGTCTACGATGCGCCCGCGGATGGAGCCTTGTTTGGATTCGTCGTTGATTTCATCGGCCAGCATGGTGGCAGGGACCATGCATAAGGCTGTGAACAGCAGTAAACATGCTTTTGCAATGATTTTCTTCATAATGTTACAAATGTATTGGTTTTGCGCTGCAAAAGTAGGAGGGCTGTGTTATGTGAAGTTTGCAAACTTTTGAAGAAGGGGTAACAAAAGTGTTACAGATGGGTTACAAATGGACGGGGGAATACGGTCGCGACAGTGCTCCGTCGCTGTCATGACAGCGATGGGACGCTATCGTGTTAGCGACGGGACGCTATCGTGTTAGCGATGGGACGCTATCGTGTTAGCGATGGGACGCTATCATGTCAGTGATGGGACGCTGTGTCGGCAGCTGTCCGGCACCCGATGAGAACTTTCCGGTCATCGGCCAGCGTGGTGGCAAAGAGGTAACGGTCGCCCCCTTCGTGCAGGCGGAGGCGTTTGCGCAGTTCGGCCACGGTGGCGGGGAATTTGCGCACGGTGAGGTTGGCTTTCCTGTCTGTGCCGAGCAGGAGGGCGATGTCTTTCTTCGCGAAGCCGCAGCAGGCTTCCACGCGGAACTTGCGGCCGGGGAAGTGGGGCACGAACTCGTCCGACGTGTACAGGTGGCTGTTGGGGTGCAGCTTCTCTACCTTATATATATAGGCGAGGCTGCGGAAGGCGCCGGCCTTCAGGATGGAGGCGTTGGGCTCGTAGAGGTAGGCGCCTACGGCCGGGGCCAGGGGGCAGGGCGAGGTTTGCTCTTGCCGGCGGGTGAAGCTGAAGTCCGGTTGTCCGCTCAGCAAGTTGGTGCAGTGTATGGGCACTTCGTCGGCAGACAGTGTCGTGCCGCGGTCCAGCACCAGCAGCAGCTCCTTGCACTCGCCGACCACCGACACAATGTGCACGGCCTGCACATGCTGCAGACTGTGCACGGCCAGGAAGATGTCGAGCATGGGCGAGAGTTTCACCAGCACCCGTTCGGCTTTCGCCAGCAGCAGGGGCTCGAGGGCACCGACATCGGGCTCGCAGTCGGCAATGGCCACGGTTTTGCCTCCGCGGCTGTCCCGCCGGGCCGGGTCGATGAATATCATGTCGGCGGGCGGCATCTGTCTCAGAAATTCGGTGCTGTCGGCATGATGCACCTCGATGGATGTCAGTCCCAGCAACGGGAAGTTGTGTCGTGCCGCCCTGCAAAGCTCCTCCTGCCGTTCCACATAGGCCGTCGTCCTGAACAGCCGGCTCAGGAAAGCGCAGTCCACGCCGAATCCGCCGGTCAAGTCCACCAACCTTTGCCGTTCGCCGTCCCCTTGCTCCACAATCTCTGCCTTGTGCCGTGCCGTCTCCTCCGACGAACATTGCTCCAACGGCAACTGAGGGGGATACACTATGCCTTCTTGCCGTGCCCACGAGGGAACCTTGGCCTGCATGCGTTGGCGTCCGGCTATCTGGGCCAAGGCAGCCTGCATGTCCACGCCGGGATGCTTGCCGGCCTGCAAGGCGAGGGCGGACACGTCGTCGTCGGCATGCCGGCGGATAAAGTCGAGGGTAGCTTCGTTGAAATCCATAGGCAATAGAACGTTATACTTCACTGGGCGGTATGCCGAACTGCCGCTTGAAGCTGCGCGAGAAGTTGGCCACCGACGATGCCCCTACCTTATACGACACCTCGCTCACGGTGTATTTGCCCGATTTCAGCAGTTGCATGGCCGTGTTCATGCGGTAAGTATTGAGGAAGTTCTGCGGTGTCTGTCCTGTCAGCGACTTGATGCGTGCGTACAGGCTGCTGTAGCTCACCAGCATCTCCTTGGCCAGCGAGTTGATGCTGAAATCCTCGTCGTCCAGGTGCTTGTCCAGTAAGGCGTGCAGGTTTTCGAGGAACTGGCGGTCTTGCTCGTCGAGCATGGCTTCGCGTGCCTTGCCTTTCGACAGGTTTTCCGAGGTGAGATTTTGCACAATTCGTTGCATCCGCTTGCGGTTTTCCAGCAGGTTGCTTATGACGGCTTTCAGGTAGAAGGGGTCGAAGGGTTTGCCCACGTAGGCATCGGCGCCGCAGTCCAGCCCCTTGATGCTGCTGTCGGTGTCATTCTTTGCCGTGAGCAGGATGAAGGGGATGTGCCCCCAGTCGGGGCTTGTCTTGACTGCCTTGCACAGTTCGTAGCCGTCTTTCCCGGGCATGACGACGTCGCTGATGATGAGGTCTGGCAGATTCATTCCCAGACCGTCTATGGCCTCCTCGCCGTTCTCCACGGCAATGACGTTGTAGTCCGTGGCCAGCAGCGCGCGCAGGTATTCGCGCACCTCCTGGTCGTCTTCGGCAATGAGCAGTGTGTTTTCCTTGGGGGTATCTTTTTCCGTTGCCCTTATCTCGTCTTTGGGCAGGGGCATTTGGTATTCGTTGCCTTGAACCCGTTCTTCGGGGCTGTATGCCGTGAGCGACTGGGGTATGCAGAGGGTAAAGCAAGCTCCCTGCGGCTGGTTGGGCGTGTAGCCGATGTCGCCTTTATGCAGGTGTGCCAGGTATTGCGCGTAGTTCAGGCCGATGCCCTTGCCGTTCACCTTAGGATATTTCTTGTCGGCTCCCAGCCGTTCAAAGCGGCCGAACAGTTGCTCCCGTTTCTCGGGCGGGATGCCTTGGCCCGTATCGGCTACCCGTATGTGTGCGTTTTTCCCGTCGCTGTCCACGGTGATGTCTATGCTGCCTCCTTCCGGCGTGTACTTGATGGCATTGCTGAGCAGGTTGTAGAATATCTTTTCCACTTTCTCCGCGTCAAAGCAGGCCACAGTGTCCTGCCCGGCGTGCAGGTTCACCGTCAGTCCTTTTTCGTGGGCAATAAACCGGAAGTTGGCCGTCTGTGCCTGGATGAAGGCTGTGAGGTCGGCCATGGCCACGCGGAGTTGCTTTTCGTCCTTTTCGCCCGTCTTCGTGTCCAGCAGTTGCTGCACGAGCCGCAGCAGGCGCTCGGCATTGCGCAGCATGATGTCCACCAGTCCGCGTTCATGCTCATTCAGTTGGTTATCCTTGGCCAGCTCCTTCAGTGGGGCATATACCATGGCCAGCGGTGTGCGCACCTCGTGCGAGATGTTGGTCACGAAGTCTATGTGCGCCTGGTTTATCTCCTTTTGCCGCTCGGCCAATGCCAGTCTTTCCTCCTGTGTGCGCCAGCGTATAATCAGCCGGATGGCCAGCACCGCCAGCCCGATGCCTGCCAGCCAGTAGAGGGCGATGGCCCAAGGCGCCGCCCACGGTGCGGGGTGCACAATCACCTCCTTTGTCAGTTCATTCTTGCACCACTCCCCGTTCAGCATGCGGGCTTTTACTCTGAGCGTATATTTTCCGGCAGGGAGGTTGGAATAAGCCACCCGCTTGTTGGCGCCGGCATCAATCCAGTCCTTGTCGAATCCCTCCAGCATGTAGGCATAGTTCAGCAGGAAGCCCGCCTCGAACTTCAATGCCGAGTAGTAGAAAGTAACCATATTTTCCTGATGAGACAAGGATAGCTTTTCTTCATTCCCATTGTAGATGCTTCCGTTCACCAACACCATGTCCAGATGCAGGGGAATGTCGGGGTTCTTCTCCATCGGTACGTTGGGGTAAATGGCTGTAATGCCGCCCGAGCCTCCGAAAAACAAGGTGCCGTCCGGCGCCACTGCCACGCAGTTCAGCGCATACAGCTTGCCCTTGCTGAAGTGGTTGTCATACAGGTATGAGAAAGTTTTCTCTTGCACGTCATACCTCCCGATGTGTGTCGACGAGCTGAACCAGATGTTCCCTTTTTTGTCTTCGGCCACCGCCTTCAGGCTGTTGTCTATCAGCCCCGACGACGTGTCAAACCGCTCCATCCGCTGCGTGTACGGGTCGTAATGCACCAGTCCGGTGTTGTAGGTTCCTATCCAGTACGTATTGTTCCGGTCGATGGTGAGCGAATTCGGGTTGGGCAGATAGAGGGAGTCCAGCGGGATGAACTGCTGGTCTTCGCCAAACTTGTAGAGGCCGTTGTTCACCGTGTAGAGTATCATGGTGCCCGACGGTTGCAACGTCTGCAGTTGCGAAAACGTGATGCCGCCCGGCGCATACCGGTAGGTGAACTTCCCGTCGGCCGCCAGCATGGCAAACCTGTCGGACAGCGTGACCCAAATGCGTCCTTCCTTGTCTTCGCTGACGGAGAATACATTGGCCGGGAAGGTGTAGCGATGTTCTTCCCGCACGATTTTCCCCTTGCTGATGGCATACTGCCGCAGTTCCAACCGGTTCCGGATGACCCACAGCCTGTTCTTCGAGTCGATGAAGATATATCCGTACCCGTAACGGTTGTCGTCCGGCAGGTGGAAGGCTATTTTGTCTGCCTGGGTGTCGTAGCTGGCCAGGTCGTGCGAGGAGCGCATCCACAGGTAGCCTTCGCGGTCGAACTGCAGGTTTTTCACAAAGGGGTCTGTCAGGTGCTCGAAGATGGACGACAGGTTGTTGAACGCCGCCCGTTCGGGATAATACTGGAAGTCGTTCTCCTGGTCGGACAGCCATATCCCGTTGTTCGAGTCGATGAAGCATACATAGTTCTGTGCCTTCAGCCGCTGCTGGGCGTGGAGGCGGGTCAGTATCCGGCGTGCCACGTCGTAGCGGTACATGCCTTCGCCTGCAATGCCCATCAGCAAGAAGTCTTGCCGGTAGGGCAGCAAGAAGTGAATTCTTTTGTCCCGCACGGCTTCCGCAAGTTCGTCGGGCACGGGCAGCTCTTCCCATGTCTTTGCGTCGTAGCACAGCAGCCCCTTGTTGGTTGTCACCCACATGCGGTGGCGGGTGTCTTCCACAATGTCCCTTATATAGGTGTCCTTCGGGCCGTGCAGCGTGCGCAGCAGGTTCAGGTTTTCGTCCAGTATGTATATGTCGGTAGCCTGTTGCAAAGCGTTGGCCGTCCACACCTGCTTTTGGCTGGAGATGGTGATGGCCGTCACGTTGCTCATGCCCGGTTGCGGGTAGTACTTTTCCTCCTTCAGCGTCAGCTTGTTTACCTTTGCCACCCCCTTGCGGTCGGTTACCACGAGCCATTCCCTGTCCAGGTCGAGCACGCGCCCTATGGGGTTGAAGCCTACCCGCTGCGGATGCCTGAATACGCCGTCCTGCCACATGCACAGCCCGCATTCGTTCGACATCCACAGGCGGTTGTCGGCGTCAAACATCAGGTTGTTCACATAGTCGCTGTTGAGTGCTGTAGAGTCCTTCTGCGCGTAGTATACCGTGTAGTTGGAGCCGCTGAAACGGTTCAGCCCGTGGTTGGTTCCTATCCAGATGTACCCTTTGGGGTCTTCGGCAAACGAAGTGATGAAGTTGCTCGATATCTGCTCCACCAGCGGAAGCTGGGCCAAGAGGGCGGCGGGCCACAGTAGCAGCACCAGTGCGCAGGTGATAATCCATTGTAGTTTGAGTTTTTTCATGCAGGTAGTGTGTCGTTTAAGGTTCATGTGGAGCATAGGCTTCCACTTTTTCCTGCGCAAAGGTAACTAAAACGGGCGATAATCAAAATTAAATGTGTAGAGAACCTGCTTTGTTTTTATCATCTTCCTACCAGGCACCCTTTTGCTCCGCTCCACCTCCGCTTTTCCTCCGCTCCTATAGAAGCGGAGCAGGAGCGGAGGAAGAGCGGAGCAAAAGCAGGGAAAATACGACTTTGGGGGAGGGAAGCCGGGCATTTGTGGTGTCTTATGTACACTTCGCAGGGATGTGCATCCGGCAACGTGTTTTTGCCCAGTTGGGTAGCAAATCTTTCCTGACTGGGGAAGTATTTTTTCCTAACTGGGAAAAAATACGGGTGATGCTGAATGCCTATCCGCACGGTTTATAGCAGGTGTACAGTCAATATGGTGTCTTTCCGGAAAGCGAAGCGGCATTGTTTGTAGCTCGGTGGTCCCATGGTGCCTTGTGCGTCGTTGCTGAAGCCGTAGGGCTCTTGCGGGATGCCGAAGCGGCCGGTATCCAGTTTGCCATTGCCGTTGATGTCGTGAAAGAGGGATAAAGCGTATTCTCCCGCAGGCAGTCCTTGGCAGGGGATGACGACGGTGGTGTCGCGTGCTTCTACCCGGAAGGCGGCGACCGGTTTCTTCAGGAAGTTCTCTTGGCTGTCGTAGAGGGCGGCATAGAGGTAGCCTTGGGGTTGTTTTACGTTGTGCACTTCCAGCGTGAGGGTTTGTGCGCGAAGCTGTACCAGGCTCGCATGGAGCAGTACGGCAAGGATAAACAGGTCCTTTTTCATTGTAAGTAGCTAATTATATTTGGTTTGTATTATAAATGGGAATTTAGCGGGGTGAAGCCCCGCAGCTACAAGCTACAAGTAAAGTTTCCAAGTTGCTGGCAGTCACTCGTAGCTCGTAGCTTGTAGCTTGTCACTGCGCGCTACGCGCGCTAAATTATCATTTAACTTTGAAATACACAATGTTATAGTGATGCAATGAAAACTTATCAATTTTTTATGTTCCCCTTCTGCTGCCTGCTGCTTGGCGTAAGCAGTTGTGCGCAAAAGGCCGGTA
>CALUIF010000115.1 GCA_944320635.1 uncultured Bacteroides sp.
CGCAGCCACCCTTTGCAGCTGCGCGGGCAAGCAGGCGGGCGAGTCAAGCCGTCCGAACATCCTTTACATCATGTGCGACGACCATTCTTACCAGACCATCAGCGCGTATGGCAGTGAGGTGTCGCGCTTGGCACCTACGCCCAACATAGACCGGCTGGCTGCGGAAGGCATGCTGTTTGACCGCGCGTTTGTGGAAAACTCCCTTTCCGCTCCAAGCCGTGCCTGCCTGATGACAGGCCTTTACAGCCATCAGAATGGGCAGGAGCAGCTGTGTGAAGGTATTGATACCACGAAGGTGTTCTTTACCGAGCTTTTGCAAGGGGCAGGCTATGAGACGGGCATCGTGGGCAAGTGGCACCTGATGTGCGAGCCTAAGGGCTTTGATTACTACCATGTGCTGAACGACCAGGGACAATATTATAATCCCGCTTTCAAGAGTAAAGAAACGCATGGACAGTTTGTGCAAGAGCAGGGTTATGCCACGTCGCTCATCACCCGCCATGCCATAGAGTTTCTCGATGGGCGCGACAAGAGCAAGCCTTTCTGCCTGATGGTGCACCACAAGGCTCCCCACCGCAACTGGATGCCCGAGCAAAAGTATCTTGACCTGTATGAAGACGTGGAATTTCCCATACCCGAAACCTTTTGGGACGATTATGCCACTCGTGGTGTAGCGGCGCGTGAGCAGAAGATGAGTATTGCCAACGCCATGGAAATGGTGCAAGACCTGAAGGTGGAGGAATTGGCCGATACACTTACTCCCGAAGGCCGCTTCTCTTATGTCTGCCTGATGGGCGAATTGGGCCGGCTTACACCTGCAGAGCGTGCCGCTTGGGATGCCCACTACAAACCGCGCAACAAGAAGTTTCTGGAGGCTAAGCTTTCGGGCAAGGAACTTGCCGTGTGGAAGTATCAGAATTACATGAAAGACTACTTGCGTTGCATCAAGTCGATAGACGACAGTGTGGGCGAACTGCTGGCTTATCTGGAGAAAGAAGGCTTGTTGGACAATACGCTTATTGTTTACACGTCCGACCAAGGTTTTTGGATGGGCGAACACGGGTGGTTTGACAAACGCTTCATGTACGAGGAGTCTTTCCGCACACCGCTGTTGGTGCGCTATCCGCAGGGCATAAAGGCCGGCAGCCGGTGCAGTGCGCTGGTGCAGAACATTGATTTTGCCCCTACTTTGCTCGATGTGGCCGGTGTGTCTGTGCCCGGAGAGATGGAAGGGAGCTCCTTGGTACCGCTGTTTGGAGAAAATCGCGACAGCGTGGAGTGGCGCAAGAGCTTGTATTACCATTATTACGACTATCCTACCTTTCACCTGGTGCGCCGCCACGACGGGGTACGTACCGACCGCTACAAACTGGTGCACTTCTACGGAAAGGGTGGCGCAGCCGGTGCCACGCCCAACATGATGAAGCCCGGCACACGCGAGAACCGTACTTTCAACATGCTGAAGGCATCCAATTATTTCCCGGCTTCCAGCCCCGATGTGGATTATAACGAACTGTACGATTTGCAGGAAGACCCGCACGAACTGAATAACCTGTACGGAAAACCCGGTTATGAGGCTATCACGGCCGAATTGCAAAGCCTTTTGGACGACTATCGCGCAAAACTTAAGGTGCAGGAGTATTGATAGCCGATGATTTTTCCCAGTTAGGAAATAATTTTTTTCCCAACTGGGAAAATTCTATTCCCTAACTGTGTAATTTAGCGCGCAGATACGAATTGTAACAATAAGTGCCATGGCCAATTATGAAAAGTCACCGGTAGACCATCTTTTTTATAGGTTGATGGGATATTATCCCTCAAAAAAGGGAAAGTCATACGAAATCATATCAACAGCCATATTGGGCTTGGTTGAGGATAAGAATGCGCTTCATGATCAATTCTTGACTGGAGATAGTAAAACCAGGTATCAATTAGATGGCCGGATTGGTGGGGACATCATGCTCGAAGCGAAAGATTATACCCAACGCCAAAAGAAAGTGGGGCGAGGTGATTTGCAAAGGCTGCAAGGAGCTTTAACAGACTTGTCTCAGATAGAGAAAGGGTATTTTACATCTGCAACCGAATATACGGGGCCGGCAAAAAAATATGCCGAAGGAAGCTCTGCTAATCCGTGTCAGAAAGAGATAATTCCAATTGAACTACGGCCATCCACCCAAGAAGATGAAAAAGGTAGGATTGCTAAAATAGACCTGTCGTTAATCATGGTTTATCCGAATTTTGAGAAAGGAAAATATGCAATACTCTTTTCGGATAACGAGAAACTTAAGTTTGAGGAGTATTTGAGGAATTCAAAGCGCAGTGAGATACATTTGCGGATAGCTTATCTTTATAATTCAGAAGGAGAAGTAGTTGATACCATAGAGCATGTATACGAGACCCAGCGTCCCGACATCCCTGAGAATGCAACAGAAATTAATGGGGTATTTGATATCTCGGCCTATATAAAAATAGGAGAGCAACTGTTTGCTATAAATGGCATAGGGTATCACATCCCATTGCAATATGCACAGACATCGTTTACCATAGAACCTAATGGCAATGCCACAATACTCGTCAAGTCGGAGAAACTGGGGATAAACAAACTTATCACAGACACTGATTTGAAGAAAGCTATAAATAGGTTAAGCTCTCATAAGGGGAGATTATGTATGCACGTAACCACCGGGATGTCATAAGACGCTGCCAATCCGCCCCTGCCACCGGTATGAAGACAGTCTGTCCGGAAAGCCTTGCGGTCATTACCGTCGCCCTCATTGCCTTGTCTTGGTGAAGGCACGCTCTCGTCCTAGCGAAGGCATGCTCTCGTCTTAGTAAAGGCATGGTAAGAACGTGGCCGGGGGAGGCAATATCCCCCTCGGGCTTGTGTGCGGATAGAAGAAGGGTGAGGTTACGTCGTATATTATTGGCGGCGGGTGAAAACAAAAGGGCACGCCCTGCATATTATTGTGGCGTGCCCTTATCTTTGTAGTCTAGAATGTTATTGTGGCGTGTCGGTCACTTCACCTCCCATGTATCATTGGTCAGCAGCAATTCCTCGAAGTTGTGGTACTTCTTCTTGGCGCTCACTTCTTCTATCTGTGCGTGCACGGCTTCATCGTAGGTAGGTTCGTCTACATCGCGGATAACGCCGAGGGCAATGGGGAAGTCCGGCCCTTCCAT
>CALUIF010000116.1 GCA_944320635.1 uncultured Bacteroides sp.
CGATGATGCGTTCCAACTCTTCTTCATTGCTGAAGGGTATGCTGATGCGTCCCTTCCCTTTGTCCGAGCAAGTGAGCTGCACCTTGGTGCCAAAGAAGCGCGAGAGCTGTGTCTTCAGCACGTCGAACCCCGCCGGTGCGGCTTGCTTGGGAGCAATCTTGCGGCCACCGCTCTTCACGGCCTCGCCCTCGCTCAGCGCCTTCACCAGTTCTTCCACCTTGCGCACGGAGTAGCCGTGCTGCAATATCTCCTCGAACAGGCGGACCTGCAGCTTGGGGTCGCCCAAGGTGACGAGGGCGCGGGCGTGGCCCATGTCTATCTGCTTGTTCTTAAGCCCCATCTGGATGGGGGCGGGCAGCTTGAGCAGGCGCAGATAGTTGGCAATGGTGGTACGCTTCTTGCCCACCCGCTCGCTGAGGCGCTCCTGGGTGAGGCCGTATTGGTCGAGCAGGTGCTGGTAGGCCAGGGCTATCTCCATGGAGTTGAGGTCTTCGCGCTGGATGTTTTCGATGAGCGCCATCTCCATTACGTTCTCGTCGTCGGCGGTACGTATGTAGGCCGGGATACTGGTGAGCCCCGCCAGCTGCGAAGCACGGAAGCGGCGCTCGCCGGCAATGAGCTGGTAGTTGCCATCGTCCATCTGCCGCACAGTGACGGGCTGTATGATGCCTATCTCGGCTATGGAGTCGGCCAGTTCCTGCAAGGCCACGGGGTCGAACTCACGGCGCGGCTGGTTGGGGTTGACTTGGATTTTGGACAGTTCTATTTCGTTGAGGGAGCTGGAGCCGCCCGTCTGCACCTCATCCATCGAGAGGAGGGCGTCCAGCCCGCGTCCTAAAGCATTTCTCTTTTGTGCCATACTTCTTTAATCACTCATTTGTCTTTTTCTATCAGCTCTTTGGCCAGAGCCATGTAGCTCTTGGCGCCGGTGGAGTCGGCATCGTACAAGATGGTGGGCAGGCCGTAGCTGGGTGCCTCGCTCAGCTTGACGTTGCGCTGGATGACGGTGTTGAACACCAACTCCTGGAAGTGCCGCTTTACTTCATCGTATATCTGATTGGCCTGGCGCAGGCGCGAGTCGTACATGGTGAGCAGGAAACCTTCGATTTCAAGCCCCGGGTTGAGTTTCGACTTGATGATTTTGATGGTGTTGAGCAGCTTGCTGATGCCTTCCAGTGCAAAGTATTCGGCCTGCACGGGGATGATGACCGAGTCGGCAGCCGTCAGGGCATTGACCGTAATGAGCCCCAGCGATGGCGAGCAGTCTATCAGAATGTAGTCGAACTCGTCTTTCAAGGGTGCCAGCACGCCTTTCAGTATCCGTTCGCGGTTCTTGAGGTTGAGCATCTCGATTTCGGCTCCCACCAGGTTGATGTGCGAGGAGATGATTTTCAGCGTGTCTATCTCCGTGTCGTGTATGGCGCCATGCACATCGGCCCCGTCGATGAGGCATTCGTAGATGGTGCATTCCGCCTGCTTGATGTCCACCCCGAGTCCCGACGAGGCGTTGGCCTGCGGGTCGGCGTCTACCACGAGCACTTTTTTCTCGAGCGTGGCCAGCGAGGCGGCAAGATTGATGGTGGTAGTGGTTTTGCCCACCCCGCCCTTTTGGTTTGCCAATGCAATAATTTTTCCCATATAGCAGTCTCCATAAATTATCAGCGGCGAAATAAGCGAATATTTTGCACCTTGCCTACTAAAAAGGGGAAAGAATGCAAAAACGGTGGATAAGTCGGCCGTTTTGTTAATAACTTCCAGGCCCCGGCTCCGCCCTACGCGCTGAACATCGGGCAAATATACATATTTCTCTCGAAATGAGCGCCCTTTCACGGCCGTGTTTGAAGAACATTAAGATTTGGCCTCCCCGTCCCTTCCGGCACCCCCTTGCATAGGCCGCATGTAGGCGCGTGCTTGCCTTTGCGACTATGGTACTTTGCCGACGCGATAGCAACGAGGGACCAAAAAGATAGTGACGGGACGCTAAGAAGATAGCGACGGAGCGCTAAGACGTTAGCGACAGGTCGCTAAGCCGTTAGTGACGGAGCGCTAACAAGACGCTGTCAGTCAAGCACTTTTCCATGGTTGGCCGCCAACTGTATCATGCGGTCGTAATCTTCGGCGCTGAGGTCCATGAAGTAGTAGTTCACAGGGTTTACCACGCGGCCTTTCACGTGGACCTCGTAGTGCAAGTGCGGGCCCGTGCTCTTGCCCGTGTTGCCCACCTCGCCTATCACCTCGCCGCGCACCACCTGCTGCCCTTTGCGGACGCGGTAGTCGTTGAGGTGTGCATAACGGGTCACGTAGCCAAAGCCGTGGTCTATCTCGATGGTCTTGCCGTAGCCGCTCTCCCAACCCACGCTGACTACCTTGCCGTCGCCCGTAGCATAGACCTCGGTGCCCGTGTTGGCCGAGAAGTCCATGCCTTCGTGAAACTTCACCGTGCCGTATATAGGGTCTATCCGCCGGCCATAGCCCGAGGCAGTACGCTTCAAGTCTTTGTTGGACACCGGCTGTATGGCAGGGATGCAACGCAACATTTCGTCGTGTTGGCGGCACAAGGCCACCACGTCGTCGAACGAGCGCGACTGGATGTAGAGCTGCCGCGTCAGCAAGTCCATCTTCTGCGTTGTGCTCACCACCAGTTCGGCATCGGCCATGTCCATCAGGTGCTCGTAGCGCGCGGCCCCGTATCCGCCCTGCCGGATAGCCGAAGGCACAGGGTCGGCCATGAAAATGACGCGGTAAAGGTTGTCGTCCCTCTGCCTGATGTCTTGCAGCACGCCAAGAGCCTCGTCCATCTGGCGCGACAACACGTGGTATTGCGCTTCCAAGCGGCTGTTTTCCTTGCGAAGCTCCTTTTCCGAAGGCGAGCCGAAGATAATAAGCGGAGCAATGAAACACACCGCCCCCAGCCCCATGCCGATAAAAAGACGCCGCACATAGCTCATCACCCGCTGGCGGATGGTGGGGTAAATGCGGTCGTAAGTCTGTGTCTGAGGATTGTATATATAGTAAACTTTGCGCATCTTGCTCAAAAATATTTCGGTTGGCAATGCGGCAAAAGTAATAAAAACACGTATCTTTGCGCAGTTTTTTCAGAATATTAACCACAAGGCAGACAGATAATTCAGAAGATATGATGACAGCCAACGAAATCAGAGACTCGTTCAAGAGTTTTTTCCAAAGCAAAGGACACCACATCGTGCCCTCCGCTCCCATGGTCATAAAAGACGACCCCACGCTGATGTTTACCAACGCGGGCATGAACCAATTTAAAGATATTATCCTGGGCAACCACCCGGCACAATGGAAACGTGTGGCCGACTCGCAGAAGTGCCTCCGCGTCAGCGGCAAGCACAACGACCTGGAGGAAGTAGGACACGACACCTACCACCACACCATGTTCGAGATGCTGGGCAACTGGTCGTTTGGCGACTACTTCAAGAAAGAAGCCATCTCCTGGGCATGGGAGTATCTGGTGGACGTGCTCAAGATAGCCCCAGCCAACCTCTACGCCACCGTGTTCGAAGGCAGTCCGGAGGACGGACTGGGGCGCGACGATGAAGCCGCCTCTTACTGGGAACAGTTCCTCCCCAAAGACCACATACTGAACGGCAATAAGCACGACAACTTTTGGGAGATGGGCGACACGGGTCCCTGCGGTCCCTGCTCGGAGATACACATCGACTCGCGCAGCGAAGAAGAAAAAGCCAAGGTACCCGGCCGTGAACTGGTGAACAAAGACCATCCGCAAGTCATCGAAATATGGAACCTCGTGTTCATGCAGTTCAACCGCAAGGCCGACGGCTCGCTCGAAGAGCTGCCCGCCAAAGTCATCGACACCGGCATGGGCTTCGAACGCCTGGTACGCACCCTGCAAGGGAAAACCTCGAACTACGACACCGATGTATTCCAGCCCATGCTGAAAGCCATTGGCGACATGGCAAAGACCGAGTATGGCAAAGACCCGCAAAAAGACGTTGCCATGCGTGTAGTGGCCGACCACATCCGTACCATAGCCTTTTCCATTACCGACGGACAACTGCCAGGCAATGCCAAGGCCGGTTACGTCATCCGCCGCATCCTGCGCCGCGCCGTGCGCTATGGTTACACTTTCCTGGGGCAAAAACAAGCCTTTATGTACAAACTGCTGCCCGTGCTCATCGAAAACATGGGCGAAGCCTACCCCGAATTGAACGAACAGAAAAGCCTCATTGCCCGCGTCATCAAGGAAGAAGAAGAAGCATTCCTCCGCACGCTGGACACCGGCATCCGCCTGTTGGACAAGACCATGAGCGAAGCCAAAGCATCCGGCAAAACCGAAATCAGCGGAAAAGACGTCTTCACACTGTACGACACCTTCGGCTTCCCCCTCGACTTGACCGAGCTTATCCTCCGCGAAAACGGCATGACCGCAAACATTGAAGACTTCAATGCCGAAATGCAGCAACAGAAGCAACGCGCCCGCAATGCCGCCGCCGTAGAGACAGGCGACTGGATTACACTACAGGAAGGCACTACCGAGTTCGTGGGCTACGACTACACGGAATATGAAACCTCCATCCTGCGCTACCGCCAGGTGAAGCAAAAGAACCAGACGCTCTACCAGATTGTATTGGACAAAACGCCGTTCTATGCCGAAAGCGGCGGTCAGGTGGGTGACACCGGCGTATTGGTAAACGAGTTCGAAACTATCGGCATTATCGACACGAAGAAAGAGAACAACCTGCCTATACACATCACCAAGAAACTACCCGAACACTTGGATGCCCCCCTGATGGCCTGCGTGGATACGGACAAACGTGCCGCCTGTGCCGCCAACCACTCATGTACCCACCTACTGGACGAGTCATTGCGCACCGTACTTGGCACCCATGTAGAGCAGAAAGGCTCACTGGTGACGCCGGACTCCCTGCGCTTCGACTTCTCGCACTTCCAGAAGGTGACGGACGAGCAGCTGCGCGAAGTAGAGCACTTGGTCAATGCCAAGATACGCGCCAACATTCCCTTGAAAGAATACCGCAACATCCCCATTGAAGAAGCCAAGGAACTGGGCGCTATTGCCTTGTTTGGCGAGAAGTACGGCGACCATGTACGCGTCATCCAGTTCGGCTCGTCCATCGAGTTCTGCGGCGGCACGCATGTAGCTGCTACCGGTTGCATCGGCATGGTAAAGATACTCTCTGAAAGCTCGGTGGCCGCAGGAGTACGACGTATCGAAGCCATTACCGGCGTCAAGGTAGAAGCCATGATGGACACGCTGCAAGACACCCTGCGTGACTTGAAGTCGCTCTTCAACAATGCCCCCGACCTTTCAGGCGCCATCCGCAAATATATTGAAGAAAACGCCGGACTGAAGAAACAGGTGGAGGACTTCATGAAGGAGAAAGAAGCCCAACTGAAAGAAAAGCTCCTGCAAAGCGTAAAAGAAGTGAACGGCGTAAAGCTCATCAAGTTCTGCTCGCCGATGATTACACCCGAAACCATCAAGAACATCGCGTTCCAGTTGCGTGGCGAAATCACCGAAAACCTGTTCTTCGTAGCCGGAACGGTGTTCGACAGCAAGCCTTTGCTCACCGTCATGCTGAGCGATAACCTCGTGGCAGGCGGGCTGAAAGCCGGCGCATTGGTAAAAGAGGCCGCCAAACTCATCCAAGGCGGAGGAGGCGGACAACCCCACTTCGCCACTGCAGGCGGCAAGAATCCGGAAGGACTGCTAGCTGCTGTAGACAAGGTCATCGAGCTGGCCGGCATCTAAAAAAGAGAGGGGGGGACTACATCTCAAGACCCGATGAGGAAACACCTCTGCATACTGCTCACAGCATGGCTATGCTTCTGCCTGCCCGTTTGCGGACAAACGCAGGCAGACAGCTTGGCCTACCCCAAAACGGTTGCTTCGGAGAAACAGACGGACGACAAGCCTGTGTTCCACCCGAAGCAACTGATATTTCCTGCCACAGCCATCACGTTGGGAGTCATCGGCACCTCAACCTCCTTCGGGAAAAAAGTAAACCGCAAGGTGCGCAATACCCTGCGCTACCGTAATCACCGGATTAAAGCTGACGACTACGTGCAATACCTGCCTGTGGTATCGGTATACGGACTGAGCCTGCTAGGCGCACCCGCCAAGCACGACTACGTGGAACGCACCGTCATCACCGCCACGGCCTACGCTACGATGGGCATATTGGTCAATTCTGTAAAAAGCATAGCCCAGGTGAAACGGCCGGACAGCAACTCACGCCACTCTTTTCCTTCCGGACATACAGCCACTGCCTTCATGGGCGCCGAACTGGTGCGCCAGGAATACGGCACATGGTATGGCCTGGCCGCCTATACCGTGGCTACGGCCATCGGCGTATCGCGCATTTACAACGACCGCCACTGGGCAAGCGACGTGGTAGCCGGCGCAGGCTTCGGCGTGCTCAGTGCCAAGGTGGGCTACTGGCTGTTTCCCTACACCGGCAAATTGCTGGAAAAAATCACCCGAAAGAAACAAAACAAAAACGCCTCCCTCGTCCCCTTCTACACGGGAGGCTCGGGAGGCATTGCCTTCAGCTATTGCTTCTAAACACACGAGGGTGTCTCTACTTACTACATTTCCTGCTGCCAGAACTCACCATGGATTATCCGGCTACCCTCGGGCAAAGCGATGGGCGAAAGCGACGTAACGTCTTCATACACGTAGAGTGAAGGAAGTGGACTCGTCTTCGTGTCCACCCATTCTTCCGGCGAACGAAAGCTGAACAAATGTTCCTCGCCTGCGTAACGGAACAGGAAGCACGTACCAAGCGCCTCACTGCCTGTCACTTCGTAAGTGCCTTCTATCGGGGTGTCGCCGTCGCCGGAAGGATACACCAGCAGCACACCACTGTCGGGCAGGGGCACATCGGCATCGTCCGCCTTCAACACGTAGAGGCCGCCGGGCTGCATGGCCATCTGTCCAACCAAGATATTGGTCAAGTCCTCCCACTGGTTGTCGGGCAGGGCTTCATCGCCTTCATAATTAAAGTAGTGCTCGCTGAAGCGGAATCTTATAGCGGCATATTCGCGCACCGTCACCTTCAGCGTCGTGACCATGCCGCTGCCGTCTTTCACCTGGAAATAAGTAGTACCTGCGCCCACGGGCGTGATGCGGAAGCGGCGGAAGCCGTCGTCGCTGGCCGTGAACTCGACGGTGGCCACAGCGGGGTTGTTGTCGGAGAAGGTATAGTCGCCGTCGCCCCCGTCAATGCCCACCACGATACCTTCGGGATTGGTGAGGTAGAGCACGGCAGAGGTCAGCAGGTTGTCGCACGTACCTGCCTGGTAGATAGGTTCGGCCCCCGAGAAGAGGGTGATGTCGCGGTAGTCGTCCTCGCAGGCAGTGCCGGCAAGCAGCAGTGCCAGGAGGGAAAAGAAAAGGCATAGGTTTTTCATCTTATCGTTTTTTTAGTGGAAACAAATATCCTTCGCAAAGTTACGGAAAAAGCGGCAAAGGGAATGAATACGTCCGCACGTTTTTTCCCCGCAACCTACATATAGTAAATGCACCCAATCGCCAAATACTGCTTTGAGTTATGCTATAATCATAATAGGAATTTATGTGTCAGTTGATTTACGACGCGTAGCAATCCGCGTTATCTCAGCATTTGCAGATGAAAAAATCCGCCACTCCTACCCCCCTCCGGAAGGCATCAGGAGGGCGGTTTGATAGCGTAGTATCACTATCTTCTTAGCGTAGTATCGCCAGCACGATAGCGTAGTATCACTAACGCGCCAGTGATACTACGCTATCCGCCCGGGATTGGAGGGCTGTTACAAAGGGGTTACGGGCAACTTATTCCAACTGCTCCGGCGGGTAATTCACTAAGTACAGCGTGCCTGTGGCGCGGGTAAAGGCGGTGTAGAGCCAGCGGAAGTAATCGGGCGTGAGGTATTCCTCGCTCAGGTAGCCTTGGTCGAGGAAGACGTTTTTCCACTGCCCGCCCTGCGCCTTGTGGCAGGTCACGGCATAGGCATACTTCACTTGGAGGGCGTTGTAGTAGGGGTCGGTCTTGAGTTTTTTCATGCGCTCGGACTTGCGGGGAAGGTCGGCATAATCTTCGAGCACGGCATTCAGCAGGCGCTCCTGGTCGGCGCGTGCCAGCGAGGGCGAATCGCTATGCAGGGTGTCGAGCAGCACGGTTGCCTCCAACTCCAGGTCGTTGCAGTCGGGGAAGGTGAGTGTGACGTCGGCAAAACGGAAGCCATACAGCTCGCGTGTGCGGCGCGTGCGGCGCACCACGGCCGTTTCGCCATTGGCCAGGAAGTCGGCCTGCTTGTCGCGCTCCGTCCAGTAGTAATTGTTTTTCGCCACCATCAGCAGGTCGCCTCCCTCCAGTTCTTCTTCCCGCCAAAGCAGCCGGGCGCGGATGCCGTTGTTGTAAAGGTTGGCTCGCTTGTTGCTGCGGCATATCACGATGGTCTCGTCCATGCCGTCGGCTCCGTAGCACTGCTCTAGGGCGTCCACCAGTTCGTTGCCGGGCAGCACGCGTATGTCGGCAAACCCCGTCACCCTAATCTTGGGCAACGCCCAGCACTCGTCGTCGGCAATGAGCTGGCGCAAGCGGGTGGCATTCCACAGTATGCCCGACTGGCTGCCTTGCCTCACCACTTGCGTCAGCTCGGCCTCCACCACGTCCAGCCCGTAGCCCTTCAGCGCTTCGGCAAAAAGGGCGGGACTCAGCTCCTCACCCACGGGCGGCAACTGCGCCGTATCGCCCAGCAACAGCAGGCGGCACCCCTGGCCGGAGTAGACGAAGTGCACCAGGTCGTCGAGCAGCCGGCCTGTGCCAAACGCAGTGCCCGACAAGCCTTCGTTGGCAATCATCGACGCCTCATCTATTATATATAAGGTGTGGGTGGTAAGGTTATCGTTCAGCTCGAAGTTGCCCATGTCGCCCGAGAAAGAACGCTGGCGGTAAATCTTCTTATGAATGGTATAAGCCGGATGGCCTGCATAGCCTGAAAACACCTTTGCCGCCCGGCCCGTAGGAGCCAGCAGCACGCACTTTTGCTTCAGCGCGTCGAGCGTCCGCACCAAGGCACCTACCAGCGAAGTTTTCCCCGTGCCCGCATAACCTTTCAGCAGAAAAACAGTGTCGCCCGAAGGGCGAAGAAGGAACTCGGCCAACAAATTCAGCACATTTTCTTGCTCAGGAGTTGGCAGATAAGGAAAATTTCCCTTAATTTGCGTCGTTAAATAGTTATTTATCATTTTTTGGCAAAGAAAAAGTAAAAGGAAAGAGTCGATATTCAATTTATTTCTTTTATTTTTGCGGTGCGAA
>CALUIF010000117.1 GCA_944320635.1 uncultured Bacteroides sp.
GAACTAATGATATTCATGTTCCGAGATATCCACACGCACGCTTTAGAGGCAAGAGTGGCATGGGATACAGGGGGGATGCTATCCTGCAATTCGACTGGACGGTAGGTGAAATTATGAAGGCATTGAAAGAACAAGGCATTGCTGATAATACTATGGTCATACTGACCAGTGACAATGGTCCGGTAGTCAATGATGGTTATGCAGACCAGGCTATCGAATTGCTGGGCGACCATCGGCCTTGGGGAGATTTGCGAGGAGGAAAATATAGCATTTTCGAAGCCGGTACTCGCGTTCCATTCATAGTCAGTTGGCCTGCACAGGTAAAGCCGGGGGTATCTCAAGCGTTGGTGTCTCATATCGACTTGATGGCATCCATGGCAGCACTCACTGGTGTCCAGCGGGAAGATAGCATTCAAAATGACAGTTGGAACCAGCTACCCGCTTTGTTGGGAAAAGACAGGAAAGGCCGTGATTATATTGTAGAATGTTCGCAGACGCTTTCCATTTCTGATGGAACATGGAAGTATATTGCCCCCTGCCCTTACAAGGCTTATTCATCCAAGACAAGAACCGAAATGGGGTATTCCAAAGAAGACCAACTGTACAATCTGCGTGATGATATTGGTGAGAAAAACAATGTAGCTTCGACCCATCTTGAGAAAGTGGAAGAGCTGCGTGCCTTATTGGAGGCAGAGAAAGCGAAAGGATGTGTAATAAAATAAAGAGGGAAGGAGTGTGCTTATGAAGAGGTGTATGTTATCTGCATCGTTGTTGTCTGTAGGCAGTCTTTGTACTGTACCCATATGGGGGCAGGCGGAACGTCCAAACATTGTGCTGGTCATGGTAGATGATTTAGGCTTGAATGATTTGGGAGTGACAGGAACGGATTTTTACGAGACCCCCAATATTGACCGGTTGGCAACCGAAGGATTGCTTTTCAGTCAAGCCTATGCTGCAGCTCCTAATTCGGCACCCAGCCGCGCCTGCTACATGACCGGAATGTATACTCCGAGGCATGGCGTTTATACGGTGGCACCGGCCGAACGGGGAAATAAGAAGAAACGGAAGTTCATTCCTCCTGTTACTAATGAGGATGTGGCGGCTGATTTTGTGACGATGGCTGAAGCTTTGAAACAAGAAGGATATGTCTGTGCCCACATCGGTAAATGGCATTTAGGAGAAGATTCGGATGGAAGAGGTCCCTTGTCGCAAGGCTTTGAGGTAAATGTGGCAGGTGGACATGCCGGAGGTCCTTATTCTTACTTTTATCCTTATTGCAATAAAAGGGGGAAATGTTATGTAGGTTTGGAAGAAGGCAAAGAAGGAGAATACTTAACTGATAGGTTGACCCAAGAGGCCATTGGTTTCATTGAAGGCAATCAGTTGAAACCATTTTTCCTACATTTGGCGCATTATGGGGTACATGTGCCCTTAAATGCACCCCAACACTTGATAGAAAAGTATAAAAACAAGGCGAAGGGACGTTATCATACGAATCCTGTCTACGCAGCTATGATTGAAAACTTGGATTGGAATGTGGGGCGCTTGTGTCAAGCAATTGACTCTTTGGGATTGTCAAAGCGTACACTGATAGTTTTTGCTTCGGATAATGGTGGTTCAGAACCGGTTACTGATAATTACCAAGTAAGGGGTGGAAAGGGCATGCCTTATGAAGGCGGTACGCGAATACCTCTCATTATGAAGTGGAGCGGACATATTAAGCCGGGGACGAAGACGGATATGCCGGTGATAGGAGTGGATTTATATCCTACTTTCGTAACATTGGCGGGCGGTGTTCCCAAGGAAAATTTGGATGGACAAGATATTTTCTCTCTTTTGGAGAATCCTAATGAGCAACGTGCTTTATATTGGCATTTCCCTGCCTATTTGCAAGCCAATGGAGAACTGAGGAAAAAACAACCATTCCGGGCTACGCCGTATTCTTCCATGCGTTTTGGGGAATGGAAGTTGATTTATTTCTATGAAACGTATAGTGTAGAGCTTTATAACTTGAAGAGTGACCCCAAAGAAAAAACGAACGTGGCTACTCGTTATCCGGACAAGGCAAGCGAGCTGAAGAAACAATTGTTAGAATGGGTGGATAAAACGTATGCTGCCATTCCGTCGAAATTTAACCCCGAATATGTAGGTTCGAAATAAATAGGAGGAGTGTTATGAATATCAAATTATTATCTATTTTACCTTGTTCTTTGTGGGCCGGAGCCATGCAGGCCACCCAAATGGAACAGGAGCAGCAAAAGCCGGTCAATATCTTGTTTTGCATAGCCGATGATGCCGGGCATATGAGTGCTTATGGTACGCCTTGGGTACATACTCCGGCGTTTGATCGGGTGGCACGTGAAGGTATTTTGTTTCAAAATGCCTACACCTGTAATGCAAAGTCTGCCCCATCCCGTGCAGCTATGATTACGGGGCGCAATTCTTGGCAATTGGAGGAGGCTTGCAACCATTGGGCCTTGTTTCCGGCAGAGTTCAAGTCTTATCCCGAGGCATTGGCCGAACATGGATATTATGTAGGGTGTACAGGCAAGGGATGGGGGCCTGGTATTGCTACGGATGCTCAAGGCAAGAAAAGGAACTTGACTGGTACGCCTTGGAACGAAGAGAAAGCAAAACCTTTGACGCCTAAGATGTCGAACGTGGACTATGCGGCCAATTTTAAGGCCTTCATGCAATCGCGTCCTAAAAACCGTCCTTTTTGTTTCTGGTACGGAGCATTAGAACCCCATCGTGATTATGAATATGCTTCTTCTTTAAAAAATGGAAAGTATGTGTCGCAAATAGATTCCGTCCCAAGCTATTGGCCTGATAATGAAATAGTACGTACCGATATGCTGGATTATGCTTTGGAGGTTGAGCACTTTGACAATCATCTTGCGCGTATTTTGCAAACATTGGAGGAAGAAGGCGAACTTGAGAATACATTGGTTATTGTTACTTCGGATCATGGCATGCCTTTCCCACGGTGTAAAGGGCAGGAATACAATAATTCCAATCATATTCCGATGGCGGTAATGTGGAAAGGCGGTTTGGTGAATGCTGGCCGGAAAGTAGATGACTATATCAGTGTGATAGATATTGCACCTACCGTGCTCGAAGTGGCCGGCATAAGCGAAGAAGCTTCTGGGATGCAAACCATTACGGGCAGAAGCTTTATGGATATTTTGAAAGATACTCCCTCTTCCGTAGACCGTGGCTTTGTAATGCTTGGCAAAGAACGTCATGATGTGGGACGACCGGATGATCAAGGTTATCCCATACGGGGACTGATTCGGGGCGATTACCTCTATTTGCGGAACTATGAAACAGACCGTTGGCCTGCCGGAAATCCGGAAACTGGATATATGAACGTAGATGCCAGTCCTACCAAGACTGAGATATTGAAAGCACGTCGGAAACCTAAAACGGCACACTATTGGGAACTCTCTTTTGGGAAACGCAAGGCGGAAGAACTTTATAACATCAAGAAAGACCCGAATTGTATGGTAGATTTGTCTGAAGATCCTGATTATGAAGAGTTGAAAAAACGCATGGAGAAGGAGATGACTTTGCGCTTGGTAGAGCAGGAAGACCCCCGTGTATTTGGTCGTGGAGAGGTGTTTGACCGTTATCCAGACATGAGCGGGGCTTATCAATTCTGGAACCGGACAAAAATGGGCGAAAAAGTTCCTTCCGGTTGGATTAACGATACGGATTTTGAACCGGAAGCCAGCGGGTTGAGGACCGACTGGGAACAGCCTTGCGAAGCCGAATTTAGGATACAAGAGTTTGAGCAACAACAGCATCCGGATATCATGGCTAAAATAAACAAGACAAATGGGTATAGCTTGTTGGATAATGCCACCGGAATAGTAGCCAGGAAAGGTAAAGAGTTGGTTATAAGGGTAGCAGGCATGGAGGTGAATGATACCGTACGTATTAAGATACAGAATTTGGACAGGAAAGATGGGGATGGTTATGAGAAAGGTTCCTCTTATTATGATTTGAAGAAAGGGTTGAACAGGATTATGCCCCATAATGACGGTCTTATCTATGTGTTGTGGCACACACATGGGGAATTGACAGGACGGAAAATCAAGGTTCATTTCCTGACAGGTGAAGTCAATGGGTATTTTGATATACGGAAGCATAAAGCTTCCCAATGGCAAGCTATGTTGCGGCAGGCCACTTATAAATATTTTGATGTGCTGGGGCGTTATGTCCATCTGACATTCCCCACGGAGAGTTTCCGGCAATATACACCCGATGGAAAAGCATTGATTGATGCGTATGACCGTATAGTGGAACTGGAACAGTCGTTTATGGGCTTGGACAAGTATAAAGACAAGCAGTTTAAAAACAGGCAATATTGCCATGTCACCTATCAGGGGTATATGTATGCCCCCAATTACCGCACGGCTTATCATGTCAATGCTATGAATAAAGTGTGCGATGTGGAGCAGCTGACGTCTACGGCTCTTTGGGGGCCGGCGCATGAAATGGGGCATATCAATCAAGTACGACCCGGTATGAAGTGGCATGGAATGACGGAAGTGACCAACAACTTGTATTGCCTCTATGTCCAGACCGCTTTCGGACTGACTACCCGCTTGCAGAAAGAAGTAGAAAGGCCTACAGGGCTGTATGACGACTGTTGGTACGAACGTTCCATGACTGAGTATTTCACGCAAGGATTGGGACACAACGAGAACCGTGTCAACCATTGTCGGCTGGTTCCATTCTGGCAATTGTATTTATACATAAGCCAAGTGTTGGGGAAAACGGACTTCTATAAAGACTTGTTTGAATTGGTGCGTACCACACCCGACCCGGCTACATCCGGCGATTGCCAATTGGAGTTTGTGAAGAAGGCTTGTCAGGCTTCTGGGTTGAACTTGCTGCCTTTTTTTGACAAATATGGTTTCTTGAAACCCGTAAAGTTGGAGATTGACGATTATGGAAAGAAAATGTTTGAGGTGCCGGAGGATAAGGTCAAGCAAACGCGAAAAGAAATCAAGTCGTATCGTTATCCGGAGGTGAAAACTCCTTTTTGGTACATTACTGACAACACGATAGATTTGTTTAAGAATCCGCTTTCCATACAAGTGGGACAGGCTTCTGCCAAAGGAAATACTTTCAGCATGGATGGTTGGAAAAATGTAGTGGCCTACGAGGTATATCACAAAGGGAAACTTGTGTTTGTATCTCCGTTGCAAAGTTTCACAGTGGAAAATGTGATGGTAAGCGCTGATACTAAAGTGTATGCCATTGATGCGAAAGGTAACCGGAAAAAGGTAGATTTTCAATGGATGGCCGATGAAGAACAAATGAGACAAATGAAAGCAAGAAACTCTAAATTCAAGAATATGTATAACAGATAAACAATTTGCGTTATGGAAAAAGTAAAAATGTTTTTGGTGTTTGTTTTGGGTACCTTATTGTCAGGGCAAGTTTTTGCCAAAGACTATTTAATATCAACGCCCAATACTTCGTTGTTGCTGACGGCGGAGCCCGGACAGAAATCAATGTTCCGGTATTACGGGAGTCGTATCGAAACGGCAGATATACAAAGTATCTATGCCAGTGGATGTGCATTCGGCTCGCAGAGTTATCCGGTTTTCGGAATCAGTACCTCCAATGAGCGTGCCATGGCCGTGATTCATGCCGATGGAAATGCATCGTTGGACTTGGTTGTAGAAGCCGTGAACCAATATACGGAGGCCGATGGTGACGTGACTGCCATCCGTATGAAAGACAACATTTATCCGTTCGTGCTGACTCAGTTCTATAAGGCTTATAAAGGCACGGATGTTATTTCCACGTGGGTAGAGGTAGAAAATAAAGGAAAGAAATCTGTTACTTTGTATCGTTTTGCATCGGCCTATTTTCCGGTGAACCGAGGCGATAATTGGCTGACTCACTTCCATGGGGCATGGGGAGCCGAGCATATGATGGTAGAGGAAAAACTGACTAACGGCCAAAAGATCATAGCCGACCGGAGCGGATTGGCCAACTCGCATTCCAGTAATCCGTCGTTCATGCTTACTCTTGACGGTAAACCTCAAGAGGAATATGGGCATGTGCTGGGTGGAACATTGGCTTGGTCCGGCAACTATCTGCTGAAAGCTGATGTGAAGAATACCTGGCTCGCTATTTCTGCCGGCATCAATGAAGATATGGCCCATTATGTACTGGACGGGGGCAAGACTTTCGTGTTGCCAGAGTTTGCCATGACCTACAGCACTACCGGCAAGGGCGGTGTAAGTCGGGCCTTCCACCGCTGGGCTCGGATGTACAAGTTGCAACATGGTAATGTGGAGCGCGATATCCTGTTGAACAGCTGGGAAGGAGTATACTTCAAAGTGAACCAAACGGGCATGGATGAGATGATGCAGAATTTTTCGGCATTGGGTGGCGAACTGTTTGTGATGGACGACGGGTGGTTTGGCGATAAATATCCGCGCGATAAGGGCAACAGCAGCTTGGGCGACTGGGTAGTGTGTAAAAAGAAACTGCCCGAAGGCATTGA
The DNA here is from genome assembly GCA_944320635.1 of uncultured Bacteroides sp. Classification (GTDB taxonomy): domain Bacteria; phylum Bacteroidota; class Bacteroidia; order Bacteroidales; family Bacteroidaceae; genus Bacteroides. Next base: position 6,530 of record CALUIF010000117.1, read on the forward strand.
AGGCCTGTTAGACTCTGCCAAGAAACATAATGTGAAGTTTGGCCTTTGGATTGAACCGGAAATGACAAATACGCAAAGCGAATTGTTTGAAAAACATCCCGACTGGGTGCTGCAAGTAGAAGGCAGACCGCGTTCCACAGGACGTGGTGGTACACAACTTGTATTGGATTTGACAAATCCCGAGGTACAAGACTTCGTGTTTAGTGTAGTCGACGGGCTGATGACGAAGTATCCCGGCATTGCCTACATGAAGTGGGATGATAATTGCAGTCTGATGGATTACGGTTCCACTTACTTGCCCAAAAACAGGCAATCGCATATTTACATCGAGTACCATCGTGGTTTAAAGAACGTGTTGGAGCGCATCCGCGCCAAATATCCGGATCTTGTGCTCCAGGCTTGTGCTGCCGGTGGTGGCCGGGTAAATTACGGAATCTTGCCTTATTTCGATGAATTCTGGACCAGCGATGATACCGATGCCTTGCAGCGTGTGTACATGCAGTGGGGCGTGTCCAATTTCTATCCGTCTATTGCCGTTGGGGCGCATGTAAGTGCGGATAAGAATCATCAGACAGGCCGGGTTACGCCGTTGAAGTTCCGTTTCGATGTAGCCATGTCTGGTCGCTTGGGTATGGAGATGCAGCCCAAGGATATGAACGAGCGCGACAAAGAGTTTGCCCGCCGGGCCATTGCCGCTTACAAGCATGTGCGTCCTGTAGTACAATTTGGTGACTTGTATCGCCTGGTGTCTCCCTACGACAACCAAGGAATCGCTTCTTTGATGTATGTCACTCCCGAGAAGGATCGTGCCGTGTTCTACGTCTATAAGTTGGAGAATTTCATCAATATGACCGTGCCCGGTGTGCGCCTGGCTGGTTTGGATCCGAATAAGCATTACCGCATTAAAGACCTTACGCCGGCCAAGGCGCAGAAGCCTTGTTCGCTGGATGGCAAGGTGTTCCGTGGCGCAGTATTGATGGAGGAAGGCTTGGGCATGGCTGGATTGCTGAAAGGTGAATATGCCAGTCAAGTACTGGAATTGCAGGAAGTGGATTGAAATATCTGATAATGAGTGAGTAGAGGGGCATCCTGCCGATTGTTGGAACCAGCAGGATGCCCGCATTGTTAGCGTCCCATCGCTAACGTGTTAGTGATGGGACGCTAACGTGCTGGCGATGGGACGCTAACAACACAGCGACGGGTCGCTATGCTTTTGCGCTTTTTCCTCCGGTTTGTTGGGCATTTGCCGCCTTTTTCTTATCTTGCGGCTTCAAATCCGATTTTTACTTTATACTGTATGGAAACGTATCAACTTGCCATCATCGGCGGAGGGCCTGCGGGCTACACGGCCGCCGAAGCCGCTGCACGCGCGGGCTTGAGCGTCGTGCTGTTCGAAAAGCGAAGCCTGGGGGGCGTGTGCCTCAACGAAGGCTGCATACCTACCAAGACGTTGCTCTACTCTGCCAAGGCTTACGACGGCGCGCGCCATGCCAAGGCCTACGGCGTGGGCACGGAGGGCGTGTCGGTCGACCTGCCCAAAATCATCGCGCGCAAGCAGAAGGTGGTGCGCAAACTGGTGCTGGGCATCAAGTCGAGGCTCACCGCCGCCGGAGTGACGATAGTGGCGGGCACTGCCGAGGTGCTCGATGCACACCACGTGCGCTGCGCCGATGCCGAGTACGAGTGTGCCAACCTGCTGCTATGCACGGGTTCGGAAACCTTCATCCCCCCCATCGCCGGGCTCGACACTGTGCCCTACTGGACGCACCGCGAGGCGCTGGAGTGCAAGGAGCTGCCCGAGTCGCTCATCATCGTGGGTGGCGGAGTCATCGGCATGGAGTTTGCCTCCTTCTTCAACAGCATGGGCACGAAGGTGACGGTGGTAGAGATGATGGACGAGATACTGGGCAATATGGATCGCGAGCTGTCCGCCCTGCTGCGTGCCGAGTATGCCAAGCGCGGCATCACCTTCCACCTGGGAGCCAGAGTGACGGGCGTGGAGCCGGCAGAAGGCGGCATCCGCGTGCACCTCGAGGGCAATTGCCCGCCCGAGGCAGAGGCCTGCAGGTTGCTCATGAGCGTGGGGCGCCGCCCCGTGACACAGGGCTTCGGGCTGGAGCGCCTGCCGCTGGAGCGCGACGGGCGCGGCAACATTGTGGTGAACGGGCACCTGCTCACCTCCATTCCCGGCGTGTATGCCTGCGGCGACCTCAACGGGCACTCCCTGCTGGCACATACCGCCGTGCGCGAGGCCGAAGTGGCCGTGCAAAGCATGCTTGGCCGCGACGACACGATGAGCTACCGCGCCATTCCCGGCGTGGTGTACACCAACCCCGAGGTAGCCGGCGTGGGCGCCACGGAAGAGTCCCTGCAGGCAAGCGGCACGCCCTACCGCGTGGTGAGGCTGCCCATGGCCTACTCCGGTCGCTTCGTGGCCGAGAATGAAGGGGTGAACGGCCTTTGCAAGGTGCTTCTGTCCGAGCCCGACGGACGGGTGCTTGGCGCGCACATACTTGGCAATCCTGCTTCGGAAATCATCACCCTGGCCGCCATGGCCGTCGAGCTTGGTCTCACGGCGGAAGCGTGGAAGCGCGTGGTCTTCCCTCACCCCACCGTGGGCGAGATATTCCGCGAAGCCCTGTAAACAACACATACCTGCCTGCGGAGGTGCCCGAAAAGGAAAAAATGGCTTTTAAGTTCCGGATTGGGCGGATGATGCGGGTTCCATTGGCTATTCTGCTAATAATAGTTAATGGAACCCGCTTTTTGTTTTCATTATTTTGTATTTCTTTAAATATCCCTACCTTTGCCGCCGAATTGGTTTCTACTATCCATGCACACGGATAGGGAATTAAAAGGGAATCGGGTGAGAATCCCGAACAGTCCCGCTGCTGTGAAACTCTATTTTAAACTTTCTGAAGATTACTCACTGCCACTGATATAGCTTGTATCGGGAAGGTTTCAGAAAGGGAGTCAGTCAGAAGACCTGCCATCATTCACAGAATCATCTTTTCTCCGGGGTTAGAGAGGATGAAGTTATTGTTTTTCAATAAATAAAACAGGCATGTGTAGACAGCGTTTTTGTACTGTCTATTTGTGTTGTGCGCTCATTGTGGCAGGGAGAAGTATGTCTTCCTCATCCCTCTATGCACAAGGCAGGTTGGACAGTTTGCAAAGGTTGGATGAAGTCGTGGTAACGGCCAGTTACCTGTCTAAAGACGTCATTCCCGTACAACAATTTTCCGGTGCCCGGCTCCAGCGGCTCAGTTCGCACAGCGTGGCCGATGCCATCCGCTATTTTTCCGGCGTGCAGATTAAGGATTATGGCGGCGTGGGCGGCCTGAAGACGGTAAATATCCGCAGCATGGGCACCAACCATGTAGGCGTGTTTTACGACGGCATTGAGCTTGGCAATGCGCAGAACGGTACTGTGGACCTGGGGCGGTTTTCGCTCGACAACATGGAGGCTGTCACTCTGTACAACGGGCAGAAAAGCAACATTTTCCAGCCGGCGAAGGATTTCGGCTCCGCAGGAAGCATCTACCTGCAGTCCCGTGTCCCGAAGTTTGAGGACGGAAAGACGCACAAGGTGAAAGCCACGTTCAAGACCGGTTCTTTCGGTGTGGTGAATTCCGCCATCGTATGGGACAAGCGGCTGAACAGCCGTGTAAGCTCGTCGCTGAGCGCAGAGTACCTCTATTCTACGGGGAAGTACAAATTCACCTACCGTGTGGACGACAGTTACGACACGACAGCCGTCCGCAGGAATGGCGATGTGAACGCTTTCCGCCTGGAAGGTGGACTTTTCGGGAAGATGAAAGAGGGTTACTGGCGTGCAAAGGGCTACTTCTATCGTTCGGAGCGGGGCTATCCCGGGGCTGTGGTGAAAAACAAATTCAGCCATGAAGACAGGCAGTGGGATACGAATGCCTTTGCGCAAGGTTCTTACAAGCGTGATTTTTCCGAACGATACAGCTTGCTGGTAAATGCGAAGTATGCTTATGACTACCTGCATTACCTGGCCGACCCGCAGCGCGACGAGGCCCTGATGTATGTCGACAACCATTATTACCAGCACGAGATCTATGCATCGGTTGCCAACCGGTTCTCCATCCTGCCGGTTTGGGATGTGGGCATTTCGGCCGATTACCAGTTCAATCTGCTGGACGCCGACCTGACAGACTTTGCTTATCCGCGGCGGAACACCGAACTGGTGGCCGTGGCTACATCCCTGCATCTGTCGCGGTTGAAGATGCAGGCAAGCCTGTTGGGCACGTTCGTGCAAGACCGTGTCAGGAACAACGTGGCTGCCGACAGCAAGATGGAGTGGACGCCTACGGCTGTCGTGTCTTATCGACCTTTTCGGGACATTGGCTTCGATGTGCGCGCCTTCTACAAGTGCATATTCCGCATGCCTACACTGAACGACCTGTATTATACGTTTGTGGGCAACATAAGCCTGGAGCCGGAATACACCAACCAATACAACATCGGGCTGGCTTATGAAAAAGACTTTGCCGGAAAATGGCTGCGCAGGATAGAAGTGCAGGCCGATGTGTATTACAATGAGGTGGAGAACAAGATTGTGGCCATGCCTACCTCCAACTTCTTCCGCTGGACCATGCTCAACCTGGGGGAAGTGGAGATACGCGGCATCGATGCCGTGGTGCAGACCGACTGGCAATGGGGAGGCGGCTGGCTGCTGACAGGACGCCTCAATTATACCTACCAGAAGGCGCAGGATTTTACCGATTCCGCCGATGCGTATTATGGCGGGCAGATTCCCTACGTCCCGTGGCACAGCGGGTCGGCCATACTGAACCTCAACTGGCGGCGGTGGGAGGCGAACTACAGTTTCATCTACACCGGCGAGCGCTATTCTTCAAGGGCCAACATCCCGGCCAACTATGTAGTGCCTTGGTATACCAGCGACCTTTCCATCGCCCGCTGCCTGCCTCTGCCCAAAGGGGAAATGAAGGTGACGCTGGAGGTGAACAACCTGTTCAACCAGCAATACGAGGTCGTCATCTGCTATCCCATGCCGGGCACCAACTTCAAATTCATCGTGCAATATACATTCTAATCAATTCCAATAAGTAAGTCTCAAGAATTAAATGCATATATCCTGATATTTTTTAGACGCGGATTATTTTTAGCATAAAATACTGAATCCTATAAATTACAAATCCGCTCAATCCGCTTCATCCGCGTCTAAAGAATCAATACCCGGCATAGTATAAACTAAATATGAACAACTACTTAATAATAATAATTATGAAGCATCGCATATTATTTTCTCTCCTTATTCTGGCGGCCGCCTTTGCGGGTTGCCGTGGCGATATTCCCTTCATCCATTCCGAAGAGGAAGAAGTGGCGCCGGGAGGAGCAGCAGGCAACGGCTCCGTCAAGGGCTTCTTCCTCCTGAACGAAGGCAACATGGGCAGCAATAAGGCATCGCTCGACTTCTTCAGC
>CALUIF010000118.1 GCA_944320635.1 uncultured Bacteroides sp.
GGGTGCGAAGCGGAGTCGAAACATCTTCTTCTTGCATTGTCAAAGAAACAGTGTGTTTTAGCGAGATCCTTCGACTGCGCCCTACGGGCTCCGCTACTTGGCATCCTTCGGATGCAGGGACATGACAGTCCCCTCCCACACTCGTAGCTTGTAGCTCGTCACTGCGCGCTTGCGCGCTAAATTCCCATTTCCCTTTACTCTACCCCCAGCTGTTTCCGCAGCCACGCTTGCCATTCGTCCCATTGCTCCTGATACCAGTAATGCCCCGTCTCAAGATACGGGTGCAATTCTTTGGGAGCCGTGATGGCATTATAGGCAGCATACATGGAAGTCGGAGGGCACGTTTCGTCATTATAGCCCCAACTGAACCAGCCGGGCACCTTGAGTTGGCGGGCAAAATTGGCTGTATCGTAATAACGTGCCGTTTCCCGTTCTTCGTCTGTAGGATCACCGTAATAGAAGTAATAGTGGGGCCAGCCGCAAGCCCGCTTTTCAAACCACGCTTCGTGGTCGCACATAGCCGGATGAACAGCAGCCAGGCAAGTGACACGCGAATCGAGTGCCGCCGTTATTACCGACAATGCACCGCCCTGACTCGAACCGGTCACGCCCAAAGCCTTGCCGTTGTACTGCGACAAAGAGCAAAGGAAATCCACAGCACGCAAAGCGCCTACAATAACGCGGTTGTAATAGAAAGCATTACGGTCATCGCGGCGGAAGGTCCAATAGTTGCTCAAAGCCCCATTGGCCAAATCGTCGTAAACAGACTGTTTCATGGTAACAGGGATGCCATGAATGCCCACCTCCAGCACAATCAGCTTGCCCGGAGCCGTGTAAGTGTCACCACTATAAGGACGCACGCCTGCTCCCGGCACACGCAGCAGGGCAGGATATTTGCCTTCGGCCTTCGGCACAGTAAGAATGCCGTAATAACGCCCGCCCCAAGACTTGGTTTGGAAGCTGACTTGATAGACATTATCCAGCTCCGTGCATCGTTCGGGCAGCAATACCATGGTAGGGTTCAAAGGAGTTTTGCGTGCCTCGGCCAGCGTACCAGCCCAAAATTCATTGAAATCGGCCGGAAGCTGGCTCACAGGCTGCAAGCGCTCGGGCGCATAGGCAGCGGTAGCCAACCCCTCATAAGTGCGGCCATCCACATGAGCCTTCACTTTGCAACGCAGAAAACCGGGCGTTTTCATCGAAGCCTTCAGCGCCAGTGAGCCATCCTTCAGCACCACATCTTTCCGGATTTCCGTAGGATACATTTCAGGACCCAGTTCATAATCGACCGTCACATTGGGCAACAAGTTCTGTGCCTTCACCACCCTCACAGTGAAAGTACATTTCTCGCCCAACTGATAGGTCCAGTCATTGTGGTCGGGAGAAACGACCACCCGGATTTCATTTCCGCGGATCTGTGCCGTCGCGAAGGAAACGCACAGTCCCAAAGCCAATAGAAGAAAAGTTACTTTTTTCATGGTATAACACCTTTTGTTTTTCTATTGGCAAAGATAAGCGGTTTGCACGTTTACAGCCAATACTATTTTATCTTATCATACCACAATTTTCTTTTTCCGGTAATTTTCGCGAAATTCTTTGGGTGCACATCCCTTTTTCTTCCGAAACAGCCGGTTGAAATTGGAAAGGTTATTGAAACCGCAATCGTAGCATATCTCGGCCACCGTCTGCGCAGAGTCGACCAGCAAACGGCTGGCGCTGCCCAAGCGGATATCGAGCACGTACTCGGAAAGCGTCTTACCCGTGCGCAGGCGGAAGAAACGGCTGAACGACACCGGCGTCATGCCCACCATATCGGCCAATTGGGCCAGCCGGATGTCCTCCTGATAATGGGCGGCGATATACGTCTGCACCTTGCGCACCCGGCGGCTTTCGGACAAGGTCTCAATCTTGGCAAAGGACGAGCTGGCCAATGTACGGGCATCATCGTACAACGACAACTCGTAGAGGATGCGCAGAAAGTTCAGCACCGCATAAAAGCCCTGCTCCTCCGAAGCCAACCTGTCCAGCCAATGATACACCTTCATAATGGCCTCCATAGGAAAGCACAGTCCGCACTGCGCCCGCTCCAACATGTGCTTGATGCTGGCAAACTGGTTCTTGTTGAGGAAACTCTTGAAGAACAAATCTGATGAAAACTGAATGGTAATCTCGCGGATGTCCTGCGAAGTGCACTCGTGCTGCTCCCATACATGCTCAAGATCCTTGCTGGCAATGAGCACCAGGTCGTAATCGCCTATCACCTCGGCCGAGTCGCCCACCACGCGGCGCACACCGGCGGCATGCTCCGTAAAGTTCAGTTCAAACTCCGAATGGCAGTGGATAGGATAAGCGAATTCCTTCTTGCGCCGGTCGGCTATGTAAAAGCAATCGCGATCGGACAGCGGTGTGATTTCACGCATTATGTAAGATTGTTCTTCCATGGCAAATTATCAATTGAGTACAGGTATCTGGTAGCAAAGATACATTTTTTTCTTTATTCTATCCGTATTTCCGGGCTTTTTTACAGGTTCATGTCAAAATAAAAGACGCACCTTGTCCGTATTTGCGACGCTCTATAACGCAAAAGTTAAAGCGGAGCAGGTACGAACCGATATATCCTGTTACTTATTTTATAGTACAAACTAAATATGATCAACTACTCATTAAGTCATTCGCACCAATAGGAAGACGCGGCACGTCTCTGCATGGTAAACGTTGGGGAGCGTAGCGGAGTGTGTTGATGAAATACACTTTGGAATAACATCCCCCTCCAAGAGATTAGTGCGACAAACAAATGCTTACAAAAAAGTCCGTTTTAAAGGCCGGCACCTCCCTATTTCCTTCCGGACATGTCCGTATTTTCTACGCCCCACCTCCGACCCTATACGCCCAACTTTTGTCGGACTTGAGTCGGACTTGTATCGGAGGAGAGTCGGAGGAGGTATGATGTTGAGGTGTATTCTATATGGCAATGTATTGATTCAGAATGCAATACGATTCCTTTAGAAGGCATTTTTTGTAAGGAAATGAGAATAATCAAAATTTATCATGTAAACATTTATGGATTTTGGTGCGGAAAGTATGAGAATTTTAATATGTTTACATTTTTATCCTTGCATAACGTGTCGACGGGGGAGACAGCGGATGTGTTTGCCGATACATTCATCTCCGGCGCAGACTTCTGCCGTGCTTACTGTAACAAATAAGTCCCAAGAATCAAATGAATATATCCTGTTATTTTTTAGACGCGGATTACGCGGGTTGAGCGGATTTATAATTTATAGGATTCAGCATTTTATGCTAAAAATAATCCGCGTCATCCGCTCAATCCGCGTCTAAAAGATTAAAAGACCAATGCCCGGCGTAGTATAAACTAAATATGAACAACTACTTATACGGAAAATGGGAATTATTTAAGCGTAATAAGATGAGCACAATAAGTCTTGCCCTTTACCGGCACAAGGCAATAAAAAGCATTTACATTTTGATGTACCATCTTCGTTCCATGTTCGAGTCTATAGGGAGGGAAATGAAACGAACATGGTACGAAGTTGGTACGAACATGGTACGAACTTGGTCTTATGCGTCCTTTTTCCTGCCTTGACGATAATATATATTTACAATACTCAAAAGTAGGGCGTCAAGGCCGGGCATCACGATGAAGGATGAGAGTGGTCGGTTGCAAGCCATTGCCCTCAACGGTGAGGGTGGCCTCACCGACGCTGTCGTCTGCACTTTGCAACAGTACCTGGGCCAGCCCATTGAAGGCACGGACTTGGAAGGTGCGGGCATCACGGTCGGCAGGACGCTCGGCAGCCTGCCAGGCAGGGTCGCCATTGCCTACGCCCAAGATGCGCACCGGGCCGCTGACGGTAAGTGTGAGCAGGGGGCAGGCATCGGGGACGAAGCGTTTCTTCTTGTCCTGCAGCCCGATGTTCACCACAAAGAGGTCACGGCCATCGGCGTGGGGAGCGAAATAGTCGGACGAAAGGACGATGCGGGAAGCCTCACCGGTGGTTTCCACCTGCTCCGTCAGCATGCGCTTGCCGGCTTTGTAGCCAATGGCTTTCACCTTGCCCGGACGGTAGACTGTGCACCAAGACAGGTGCCCGTTTTCCGGCATGGGCTTGCGCCCGAGGCGCTTACCGTTTACGGAAAGTTCCACTTCATCGCAATTGCTATAGACAAAGATATTGATGCTGTCGCCCACGTGGGATTCGGGCAAGTTCCAATGGGGCAGGATGTGGAGTACAGGCTCGTCTGTCCACCATGATTTCAGGTAATAGGCCTCGTCTTTGGGGAAGCCGCAATAGTCCAGAATGCCAAACTGGGAGCCGGTGGCAGGATACTTCATGGGATTGGGCTCGCCACGGTAATCGAAACCTGTCCAATAGAACAGTCCGGCGAGGTAGGGACGCTCGGCATAGAACTTCCAGCCGCGCTCTATGCAGTTCAGCAGGCTGTCGCGACCGGTGGGCTTGCGGTTGTGGGCCATCATGCGCCCGGAGGCGGCATCGGTGAAATAAATGCCGCGCGTGCCGCAGCCGGAGGTTTCCTCCGAGCCAAGGGCACAACGTTGCGGGTAGTCTTTGCGGTGTTGCTCTACGGGATTTTGGAGGATGTAGTTGTAGCCGGCTACATCGGCAGGCTTCACGATTTCGGCACCGCCGCTGCTGGCCACCGTCATGGGGCGTGTGGGGTCGAAGCGGTGGCAGTATTCGCGCATGGTGGCGGCTATACGTTCGCCAGTCACCTTGCCTTCGATGCCCCACTCCTCATTGCCCACGCTCCAAAGAATGACGCACGGGTGGTTGCGGTCGCGCTCAATCATACGGCGCAGCAGTCCGAGATGCTCTTGGTTGATGCCCGTCAGGCGGTTTTCTTCAAGGACCAGTATACCCTCGCGGTCGCAGGCATCGAGCATTTCGGGCGTCATGGGGTTGTGGGAGGAGCGGTAGGCATTGCAACCGAACTTCTTCAACTGCTTCAGCCGATAGACCTGCAGGGCATCGGGAATGCCTGCCCCGACTCCGGCATGGTCTTGATGCATATTCACGCCCTTCAGTTTCACGGATTGGCCGTTCAAGAGGAAACCGCGGTCGGGGTCGAAGGCTATGTGGCGAATGCCTGTAGTGGTGAAGTAAGTATCGACCAGCTTTCCGCCTTGATATACTTCAGTGCGCAAGGTATATAAATACGGTGTATCGACACTCCATAGCTTCGGGCGGGAAATGTTCATGACAGCTTTGGTGATGCCGGTTGTCTTGGGAAGCAAAGCGTTGGACGTAGTTTCACAACGGGCAACGGCTTCTCCGCCGGCATCGGCCAGCGTATGGCGCACGAAATAATCGGCAGATGTCAGGCCGGAATTCTCCACCGTGGTTTCCACCGTAAGCATGGCGGTATCGAAAGGGTATTCGAGCTCGCTATAGACGAACGTGCCGAAAGGTGCCACATGGACAGGCTCCGTCTTATCCAGCCAGACGTGGCGATAGATGCCGGCACCTTCATAAAACCACCCTTCTTCCAGCGTGGCATCGGCACGGACGCAAATGAGGTTTTCGCCACCATAATTAAGATAATCGGTTATGTCGTACACCTGCGTGGCGTAACCGCTTGGTTCATGGCCTACATAGAAGCCATTCACCCAAATACGGGCATCGCGGAAGATGCCATCGAAACGGAGGGTGATATGGCGTCCCAAGTCTTCCTGGGGTATCATAAATGTCTTGCGATACCAGCCTACACTGGTTTCCGGATAGCGGTAGCCCACCGTTTTGTACCCATGGCTATGGCTGGCCAGGGAGTCGAAAGGGAGGTCGACTACCCAATCGTGAGGCAAATCCACACGTTTCCAGGCAGAGTCATCGAACTTGTCGCTATAGGGACCCGCGTTGTGAATGGAGGCTGCCTTGGTAAGGTAATTGAAATATTCGGTTCCGCACCCGAAATCTTTCTCGGGTGAGGACGCATTTCCAAAGGCAAAGCGCCAATCTTCATCCAGCAGGATGTGTTCGCGAAGCGGATGGCTTGCGAAGACCAAGGGGACGGAAAAGAGGCACAAAGCCAAGCACAATGTTTTGCAAAGCTTAGAAGATAGATTGTGTTGTTTCATACGATAAAAGTTTTCTTTGCAAAGGTAAGCCGTAAGAACGACATTGAAGTGTGCGTTTTTTATCATTTTCCGACACTATATGTTTCATCCGGGGCAAAAAGGGACAAACTGATTGCGGCATTCAACGAAAAGTTTATAAATTTGAAGCCGACTAACCAATATTAACCACTTACCAATAATTTATAAGCGATATGCAAGAGAACAGATTCGGATATTTCGATGACGCCAACCGTGAGTACGTCATCACTAACCCCAAGACGCCGTGGCCTTGGATTAACTACTTGGGCAATGAAGACTTTTTTTCACTGATATCGAACACTGCCGGAGGATACTCTTTTTACAAGGATGCAAAGTTTCGCCGCATCACCCGCTACCGGTACAACAATGTCCCGATGGACAATGGCGGACGATATTTCTACATAAACGATAACGGCACCCTATGGTCGCCGGGATGGAAGCCCTGCAAAACGGCACTCGACTTCTACGAATGCCGCCACGGCATGAGTTACACTCGCATCACGGGCGCAAAGGATGGCATCGAAGCCAGCATACTGTTCTTCGTACCCCTCAACACGCAGGCGGAAGTACAACGGCTTACCTTGCACAACAAGAGCGACAAGACGCGCAAGCTGAAACTCTTCTCGTTTGCCGAATGGTGCCTGTGGAATGCTGCCACGGATATGGAGAACTTCCAACGGAACTTCTCGACGGGCGAAGTAGAGGTGGACGGCTCTGTGATCTATCACAAGACGGAATATAAAGAACGGCGCAACCACTACGCCTTCTATAGCGTAAACACGGCCATTGACGGTTTTGACACCGACCGCGAGACGTTTGTCGGACTGTACAATGAGTTCAGCGAACCGGAAAAAGTATTGGAGGGGCATCCCGGCAACAGCATTGCACACGGCTGGAGCCCCATTGCCTCCCATTATATAGAGGTGGAACTCATGCCGGGTGAAAGCAAGGACTTCATCTTCCTGCTCGGCTATGTGGAAAACAGACAGGAAGAAAAGTTTGAACCAGCCACGGCCGCAAACAGCACTATCTTGCAAAGCACACCTACCTGCCCCATCGTAAACAAAGCGAAAGCAAAGGCCATGATTGCCTCGCTGGACACCACCGCCAAGGTAGATGCCGCCTTTGAAGAACTAAAGGCGTACTGGAACCACCTGCTGGACATCTACGTAGTAAATACGAATGAGGAAAAGCTGAACCGCATGGTCAACATCTGGAACCAATACCAATGCATGATTACCTTCAACATGTCGCGCTCGGCCTCTTTCTTTGAAAGCGGCATCGGGCGGGGCATGGGCTTCCGTGACAGCAACCAAGACTTGGTGGGATTCGTGCACCAGATACCGGAACGCGCACGCGAGCGCATCATCGACATTGCCTCCACACAGTTCCCCGACGGGGGGTGCTATCACCAATACCAACCTCTGACGAAGCGGGGCAACAATGACATAGGCGGGGGCTTCAACGACGACCCCATGTGGCTTATCTTCGGCACTGTGGCCTACATCAAGGAGACGGGCGATTTCAGCATCTTGCAGGAACCCGTGCCGTTCGACAATCAAAAGGGCTCGGAAGTGTCGCTGTTCGAGCACTTGAGGATATCGTTCAACCATGTGATAGAAAACCTGGGGCCACACAAGCTGCCCCTGATAGGGCGCGCCGACTGGAACGACTGCCTCAATCTGAACTGCTTCTCGTGGGACCCGAATGAATCGTTCCAAACCACGGAGAACAAGACAGAAGGCTCGAAGGCCGAGTCACTGATGATTGCCGGCCTGTTCGTAGTATGCGGACGCGACTATGTGGAACTATGCCGCGAGGCAGGACAGACAGAAGAAGCCGACCGTGCGAAGAAATGCGTGGAACAGATGGTGGATGCCGTGAAACAACATGGCTGGGACGGCGACTGGTATCTGCGCGCCTACGACTATTTCGGCAACAAAGTCGGCTCCAAGGAGAATGAGGAGGGGCAAATCTTCATCGAATCGCAAGGCTGGTGCACTATGGCCGGCATCGGGCTTGAAGAAGGAATGGTGCAAAAAGCACTCGACTCCGTAAAAGAGCGCCTAGACTGCGAGCACGGCATCGTGCTGAACAACCCGGCCTTTACGCGCTACTACGTGGAGTATGGCGAGATATCCACCTACCCGGCCGGATACAAAGAGAACGCCGGTATCTTCTGCCACAACAACCCGTGGGTCATCATCGGCGAGACAGTATTGGGCCGGGGAGACCGTGCCTGGGAGTACTTCCGCAAGATATGCCCCTCGTACACCGAAGAACATAGCGCCCTGCACAAGGTAGAGCCTTACGTTTACTCGCAGATGATAGCCGGCAAAGATGCCGCTCGCCCCGGCGAGGCAAAGAACAGCTGGCTGACGGGCACCGCCGCCTGGAACTACTATGCCATCACGCAATTCATTCTTGGCATTAAGCCGGCTTACGAAGGGCTGGTCATCGACCCGTGTATTCCGTCCGGCTGGAAAGGGTTCAGCGTAAAGCGCAAATTCCGCGGAGCAGAATACCACATCACGGTGAAGAATCCCGACGGTGTGTGCAAGGGCGTGAAAAGCATCATCGTAGACGGGCAG
>CALUIF010000119.1 GCA_944320635.1 uncultured Bacteroides sp.
TTCTATATATCAATGATTTGTTTAGAATGCAAATATTCACTTCTACATATTTTTGAATATTCAGACACAAAAGAAAAGGTTGGCTTTCCGACCAACCTTAAACATGACACACTATATTTGTTTAATATGTAATAGTCAAGACTTGTTCTGACAATGCATGTACTATCGGACAAAAAAAGTGTCCGATGTTTGTGGCGAAGATACGCAACTATTTCCACTCTCACAACCAGCTGCTGCAATAACCTGCTCATCCGGTAGTATTTTTCCTGCGTCCTGCAATTGGTATCTCCTCGCCACCTCAATTCCTTCAAGGAAAGTCTGCATGGGAGTCTTCCCGAAACAGTATTTTCCAGAGTGCGTTCTTTGAGTGTTATAAGAGTTCATCCAGATGTCAAGATCTGCCTGCAGTTGTTCTATCGAGGCATATATCTTCTTTCTGAAAGCAATGGCATAGAACTCGTTCTGCACAGTCCTGTTGAATCTCTCACAGATACCGTTAGTCTGCGGACTCTTGGCTTTGATTTTAGAGTGGTCGATGTCCTCAATGGCCAGATACAGTTCGTATTCATGCGTTTCCCTGTTGCCGCAATATTCCGTTCCACGGTCAGTGAGCATCCTCATCAGCTTCAAGTCGTGCTGCTCGAAGAACGGGACGACCCTGTCATTGAGCATGTCTGCTGCCACAAGCGCGTTCTTCCTGTCATAGAGTTTGGCAAAGCCAATCTTGGAATAAGTGTCGATGACCGTCTGTTGGTAGATATGTCCCACTCCTTTGATGTATCCTACATAATAGGTATCCTGCGCCACAAGGAAACCGGGATAATATGTTTCTATTTCTCCGTGCGCCTGCTTCTCCGCCTTTGCCTTCTCAAGCGCCGCAACCTGGTTCTCATCAAGTATGATGCCTTCCTGCTCCACCTTGGTGGAGAGGGCTTTCAGGCGTTTCTGAAAAGTTTCCATGTCATGCCTGAGCCAGATGGAGCGCACGCCCCCGGGAGAGACAAGAATTCCTTTCTTACGCAGTTCGTTGGATACACGCACCTGACCCAACGCGGGATTGTCTATAGCCATCTGCACAACCGCCTGTTCTATATGCTCTTCCACACGGTTCTTTAGTATAGGCTTCTTCCTTGAAATTTCCTGCAAGGCCAGTTCGCCGCCTTGTTCGTACAACTCTTTGAAACGATAAAAACTGTCACGGCTATAGCCCATAATCTTGCAGGCACGTGACACGTTACCCAACTGCTGGGACAATTCAAGCAGCCCCAACTTGTTCTTAATGACTTTTTCTGATGTGGTCATAACTTAATCTGTTTGTTATTACAAAATTATTCTTTTTATTTGAAATTGTCAGATTAAGTCTTGACTAATTCAGATAAGGTAATAAACATAGGTAAAAATAGTTTTTTTGTATAGGATAGAAAGCATTTCCGTTTTTCACATTGATATTTCTTGTTCATGTCCTCTCTCAATTTTCCAGTCATACTTACCCTCTGCCACATCGCCAACCTCTTTGAGTGTATGGCGATGTTTTATTTCATCAAACGGCTGGCGGCTCTCCGCATAATCACAGAGCCATGCGCCGACCGCATTCTGCTGTTCGGTCGTTTCCCCGTACTCCTGCATCACACTCTTGATGTCGGCGGCTTCGGACGGGGCGAAGAATGACTTGTGCTGCTCCGTGCCGAAATGGACAATCGCATCCTAGAACTTTGATTGTACTCCAACATCTTCGCAAGAAAATAAGCACCAAATATAATCAGAGGTAATGTTACAGACGCTTTAAATAAAAAGGAGAGGCTGCCCCAAAGATAATTGGCGGCAGTCTCTCTTACAGCATTATAAGTATTCGCCGTAAAGCCGCACTGGGTTATGCCAGCCCGAAAGCGGCCTTCACCTTGTCCACATAATCCAGTTTTTCCCAGGTGAAGAGTTCCACTTCGATGTCCTTATCGCCTTCGTAGCGACTGCGGAAGTGCTTCACTACCTTCTGCGGCTCACGCCCCATGTGGCCATAGGCTGCCGTTTCCTGGTAGATGGGGCAACGCAGTTTCAGCCGTTCCTCGATAGCGCGGGGGCGGAGGTCGAACAACTCACCTATCGTGCGGGCAATCTCTCCGTCGCTCATGGCCACGTGGCTGCGCCCATAGGTATTGACATAGATGCTGACGGGCTGTGCCACGCCGATGGCATAGCTTACCTGTACCAGTATCTCGTCGGCCACGCCGGCTGCCACCAGGTTTTTGGCAATGTGCCGGGCTGCGTAGGCGGCGCTGCGGTCCACTTTCGAGGGGTCTTTGCCGGAGAAAGCTCCACCGCCATGCGCGCCTTTGCCGCCATAGGTGTCGACAATGATTTTGCGCCCCGTCAGCCCAGTGTCGCCATGCGGGCCGCCGATTACGAACTTGCCCGTGGGGTTGACCAGGTACTTAATGTCGTCGTTGAACAGTGCCAACACCTTCTCGTGATGGATGGAAGCAATGACGCGCGGCATCAGCGTGTGGATAACGTCGTAGCGAATGATGGCCAGCATCTCCTCGTCGGCTTTCAGCTGGGCCTGGGGGGTGCTGTCGGTGGGCTGAATAAAGTCGTCGTGCTGGGTGGACACGACAATGGTATCGATGCGCACAGGCAGGCCGTTGTCGTCGTACTCAATGGTGACCTGGCTCTTGGAGTCGGGACGCAAATAGGTCATGCACTTACCCTCGCGACGGATGTCGGCCAGCACTTGCAGGATGCGGTGGGCCAAGTCGAGGGAGAGCGGCATGTAGTTTTCCGTCTCGTTGGTGGCGTAGCCAAACATCATGCCCTGATCGCCGGCACCCTGCTCCATGGGGTCTTGACGCTCCACGCCGCGGTTGATGTCAGGGCTTTGCTCGTGGATGGCGCTCAGCACGCCGCACGAGTTGCTTTCGAACATGTATTCGCCCTTGGTGTAGCCCACTTTCTTGATGACCTCACGGGCAATGAGCGGCATGTCCACGTAAGCCTTGGTTTTTACTTCGCCGGCCAGGATGACTTGCCCCGTGGTGACCAGCGTCTCACAGGCCACTTTCGAGTCAGGGTCATAAGCCAGCAATTTGTCGAGCACTGCGTCCGATATTTGGTCGGCCACTTTGTCGGGGTGTCCTTCCGACACCGATTCGGATGTAAACAGATATCCCATTTCAATAAGAATTAAGAAGTTAATAATTAAAGTTGAAAAGGGAAAGCTTGGAGAGCAGAATCCCCGCGTGCATGGCTGCTTTGCGGGAAAGGCTTTTTTCAGAAAAGCATGTGTTTTAGCATTTTTTTCTGTGGTTGCAAGCTACTCAAATCTTTCCACATTGTATTTCGGGCGCAAAGGTAAGGAAAGTTTGCGGATTATGTGCAAGGAAAAGCGATAAATCATAATCTATTTGCTTACCTTTGCCCCCAGGCATGGCCAAGCAATACAAATAAAGAACAAGTATAGAGACATGACACGCATTTTCCTCATAGGCTACATGGGTGCAGGAAAGACCACCCTGGGCAAAGCACTGGCACGCGCGCTGGGCGTGCCGTTCATCGACCTCGACTGGTACATCGAAGAACGTTTTCATAAGTCCATCCCCCAGCTGTTTGCCGAGCGGGGCGAGGACGGATTCCGCACCGTGGAGCGCAACATGCTGCACGAGGCGGGCGAGTTTGAAGACGTGGTTATCTCCACCGGCGGGGGCACCCCTTGCTTTTTCGACAACATGGAGTATATGAACGCGCAAGGCGCCACTGTGTTTCTGGACGTGCCTGTCGACGTGCTGTTCCGCCGCCTGCAGGGAGCTACCCGCCAACGGCCCATACTGCAGGGCAAGACCGACGAGGAGCTGCGCACCTTCATTGCCGAAGCGTTGGCCGGACGCATGCCCCACTATGCCCGGGCACAATACCGCTTCGACGGGAGCCGGCTGGAGAGCCGCCCGCAGATAGCCGAATCGGTGGACAGGCTCAGGCTGCTGCTGGGCGTCTGAAGCCGCTGCCTTCACCCGGCATGGCAGGGGAGGGAAAAAAGTGAGAGCGCGGAGACATCCACAACCGAATGCCTTCCGCGCTCTCGCTCTTTTCGTTTCGAGGCCTTTGCCGTAAGGAAGATTACTTACGCAAGCCCAATGCCTTAATCAAGCTACGGTAGCGCTCGATATCGCGATCCTTCAGATAGTCCAGCAGGGCGCGGCGCTTGCCTACCAACATGGTCAAGGCTCTTTCTGTGCTATAATCTTTTCTGTTGAGCTTCATGTGCTCAGTCAGACGGGCAATACGGTAGGAGAACAGAGCTACTTGGGACTCTACCGAGCCGGTATCCGTGTTGGACTTCCCGTACTTGCCGAAGATTTCTTGCTTCTTTGCAGCGTCTAAGTACATAAATGTTTTTAATTAAAATGTTATTAGTGAAAGTGAAAAATGCTTTTCAGCGCGCAAAGGTAATGATTATCTTTCATACGGCAATGCTTTCGGGGCAAAAAATCTCGTATTCCTCGTACAAAGCACCCTTTTGTTAGCGTTGGGTCACCAGCGTCTTAGCGATGGGACGCTATCGCGCTGGCGCTCCGTCGCTATCACGATGGCAACGGGGTGCTTTCCGGCGGGAGCCTGAGGACGGTTTTTCCACCCTTTCCACAGCAACTTTCAGTCGTTTTATGGGCGGCACTGGCTTATTCTTCACCGAAATGCACTATCTTTGCACGCGAAAACAATAGGTATTTGTATGCAGAACATTAGAAACATTGCCATCATTGCCCACGTGGACCATGGCAAAACGACGCTTGTAGACAAGATGCTGCTGGCTGGAAACCTTTTCCGCAGCAACCAGAGCACAGGTGAATTGATGCTGGACAACAACGACCTGGAGCGTGAACGCGGCA
>CALUIF010000120.1 GCA_944320635.1 uncultured Bacteroides sp.
AATGATGAAAACAGCATTAATAACAGGCATTACCGGCCAGGACGGTTCGTTCTTGGCCGAGTTTCTTTTAGAGAAAGGCTATGACGTGCATGGCACGATACGACGCTCGTCGGTAGACTACCGGGAACGCATAGCCCACTTGGAGGGGCAGCCCCGTTTCCACCTGCACTATGCCGACCTGGGCGACTCGATGAGCATACTGCAAGTGATGAAGAAAGTAAAGCCCGATGAAGTGTACAACTTGGCGGCACAAAGCCATGTACAGGTATCTTTCGACTCACCGGAGTTTACGGCAGATGTGGATGCGACAGGCGTACTCCGTATTTTAGAGGCTGTGAGGCAATGCGACCTGGCAGAAACCTGCCGCATTTACCAGGCATCGACCAGTGAACTGTATGGTAAAGTGGAAGAAGTTCCCCAAAATGAACTGACGTCATTTCACCCATATAGTCCGTATGCCGTAGCGAAGTTGTATGGCTATTGGATTGTGAAGGAATATCGCGAGGCTTACAAGATGTTCTGTTGCTCGGGCATCTTGTTCAACCATGAGAGCGAGCGTCGTGGCGAGACTTTCGTGACCCGCAAGATAACGCTTGCTGCTGCCCGCATTGCCCAAGGAAAACAAGACAAACTATACCTGGGGAATCTTTCTTCTCTTCGCGACTGGGGTTATGCCAAGGACTATGTGGAATGCATGTGGCTGATACTCCAAAACAACAAGCCGGAGGATTTTGTGATTGCTACCGGGGAACAGCATTCGGTGCGCGAGTTTTGCCAATTGGCCTTTCACTATGCAGGCATCGAACTGAGCTTTGAAGGCGAAGGCGAACAAGAAAAAGGCATCGATACAAAAACCGGCAAAGTACTGGTGGAGGTGTCGCCTGACTTTTATCGCCCGACAGATGTAGTAAACCTGTGGGGTGACCCTTCGAAAGCGAAGAGGAAATTGGGTTGGAATCCTCAGAAAACATCATTCGAACAGCTGGTGAAACTAATGGTAGAGTCGGACATGGCAAAAGTGGCCGTAGAACGTGCCGGTGAACATGTACGCATGAACTTGGAAGAATATCTGGAGAAAGGAATCGTGAAATGATGGAGAAAGATTCAAAAATCTATGTAGCCGGACATCGTGGAATGGTAGGCTCGGCTATTGTCCGCGAACTGGAACGGCAAGGATATACGAACATCATTACCCGTACTCATAAAGAACTCGACCTGACACGGCAGGCAGATGTGGAACACTTCTTTGCAGAAGAGAAGCCGGAATATGTATTTCTTGCCGCAGCAAAAGTGGGTGGCATCGTAGCCAACGAATCGGCTTTAGCCGATTTCATGTACGAAAACATGGTATTGGAAATGAACGTCATTCATGCAGCCTGGCAGAATGGATGCAAAAAGTTGGAATTTCTTGGCTCCTCGTGCATTTATCCCCGCATGGCTCCGCAGCCCATGACGGAAAAATGCCTACTGACAGGTGAACTGGAAAAAACCAATGAAGCCTATGCTTTGGCGAAAATATCCGGACTGAAGTATTGTGAATTCTTAAACCGGCAATACGGAACAGACTACATCAGCGTAATGCCCACCAATCTTTACGGGCCTAACGACAACTATCACCCGGAACACAGCCACGTACTACCTGCCCTGATACGCCGTTTCCATGAAGCAAAGGAACAAGGTGTGCCCTATGTGACCTGCTGGGGAGACGGCAGTCCACTGCGAGAATTTCTATATGTGGATGACCTGGCCAACTTGTGCGTATTCCTTATGAATAACTACAGCGGCAATGAAACCGTCAATGCAGGAACAGGTAAGGAACTGACTATAAAAGCACTGACGGAACTGGTAGCCAAAGTAATAGGTTATCAGGGAGAAATCCGTTGGGATACCACACGTCCGAATGGCACGCCCCGAAAGCTGCTTGATATATCAAAAGCCACAGCATTAGGCTGGACCTATAAGACCGAACTGGAAGATGGCATCCGCCTTGCATACGAGGATTTCCTGCATAACCCGATGCGAGCTGAACGATAACCAATTGCAGTAAAATTTAAAAAGGCACCTGGCTTCCAGAAAGAAAGTCAAGCTACTCCAATATCGTGATTTGCTTCCTGACAGATGGAAACAGATGCAAAGATGGAGGTGTATCATAATGCAGAGTTGCTATCATTCTGTCACCCTGAGCGCAGTCGAAGGGTCTCACGATATATTAAATGAGATGTTTCGACTCCGCTTCGCTCCGCTCAACATGACAGAATGATATGACAATCACATTATGACACGCCCTCCCCTCCAGACTGTCCGAGGACCTATCATAAGCTTTCATTTTATCAGTCATCTAAGGGAGCGATAGCGAGGGATCTCCTGTATCCTTAGTGTTGATGGGAGATATTTCGCTTCGCTCAATATGACAGAATGATTGCACAGGAAGAGTTATCGGACATCTCCCCCGTGGATTCTTTCCAGTTAAGGAATGATTTTTTCCCAACTGGGAAAAAATTCTTCCCCAGTCAGGGTAAGTTTTCTACATTACGACACGCCCATGCAACAGCAAAGCCGACACTCCCGCTTGCGCGAAAATGCCGGCTTGCCTCAAATTAATTAATCTATCTAACAATACCTAACGAGTCGTATCAGATGATACGGAGATTGTCGATGGTTACCGATACGGCATCCGGGTCAGCAATGTCCGGTGCCATATCTATGATGTCAATGCAGAAGACGATGACACCACTCGAATAGGCATTACTGGTGTTGTAAGTAAGCGTGTAAGTGCCGTCACCTTGCACCGTTACCGAAGGGATATTGTCTTCTCCTACATTAGGCCACCACCCCGGTGACGTACAGTTGGTCAACCGAGCTTCGTATGCGCCTGTAGCAGCATCACCAGACAGTCCGCTGATGGTGAAAGTAATCTCCATCTGGTTGTTGAACACAATGCTGGCAGGGTCAAGGGGAGAAGCGTCAGTGTATTCGGGAGCAGAATCGCTACCACCACCCGTTGAGCCAAAAATGTTATACAGTTCAATACGGAAGTTATTATTTTCTTCCAAGTCGCCCCATACGAGCTTGCTGTTATCCACGACAATGGCAGTATATTCGGGTTCAGCACTACCGCTTCCGGCTGCGGGAATAAAGTGGTAAGCAATGTACTCATCCTTCTCTGTGCTGCGTTGCCCCAGCCACATGCCTTGCAGCACGTTGCCTAGCATATTCACTTGCAAGATGCGCAACTGGTTTTCAGCCGTAGCGGCAAACATGATGTCACCACCACCGATGTGATAAGAGGGCACACCGTTGTCAAACGTATAAATACCACTGTCGTCTAAGGTATAAGTGCCACTGGTAGTTGTTCCGTCAGGCATGACGAACTCATACGAATTGTCCTGCGAATCCAACGTCATGGTCAACTGGTCCAAGTTGGGTTGCACGGGGGCCCAGTCGGGATAATTTCCTGCCGTGAAATTATTCATCAAACTACCATCCAGATTAGCCCAGTCGAAAGGCACGTCGGCAGACATGTTCCATACAATCCTCGTGGTGGAAATTTCCGATACAGCATCTTTCCAACCATCGGGCAATGTGGGTTCCGGGTCGGGTTGGTCTACAGGCACATAATTGTCGGCATATTCTTTAGAAACAAAGTTCCAGCAATATACGCAACGTCCCTCTCCCGACAACGCTTCATCACGATAATTTCCAATCATCAGTTGGTTTTCCGTCAGTACCAATATTTGGAAATTGTTTCTGAAATCTACAGCTTTGCCGTCGGCCCAAGCACCGTGGGCAAAATCCACATTCACAGCACTAATGGTGTGATTGTCGGTATTCATGCTGAACATGCCTTCTTGGGTTGTGGGCACGCCATCCTTGTAAGTAGTCACAGTAAGGCCGGCACTACCTTGCAGGGAGAAGGTCATAGAAGCCATCAGGTCGTCTTCAGTAACCCCGGCATCAGCATTAGAAGGCTCCCACCAAGTTTTGCTTGAGGTAGTCCACTTGC
>CALUIF010000121.1 GCA_944320635.1 uncultured Bacteroides sp.
CGGAGGTGGCGTCGGTAATGCGCACCGTCACCAGGTCGCCTACGCGGTGGGTACCGCGGTCGAATACTACCACGCGGTTCTGCTCCGTGCGGCCGAAGAGCTGGTCGTGGCTGCGCTTGCTGGTGCCTTCGGCCAGCACTTCGTACACGCGGCCCACGCAGCGGGCGTTGCTTTCGGCGGAGAGACGGTTCTGCAGGGCGATGATTTCTTCCAGGCGGCGCACTTTCACTTCTTCGGGCACATCGTCGGGCAGATGCTTGGAGGCGTAGGTGCCGGGGCGCTCGCTGTACTTGAACATGAAGGCCGAGTCGTAGGCACACTCTTCCATGAGGGAGAGGGAGAGGTGGTGGTCTTCTTCCGTCTCGCTGTGGAAGCCGCTGAAGATGTCGGTGGAGAGGCCGCAGTCGGGGATGATGCGCCGGATGGCTGCCACGCGCTCCAGGTACCACTCGCGGTCGTACTTGCGGTTCATCAGCTTGAGTATGCGGCTACTTCCGCTCTGCACGGGCAGGTGGATGTGGCGGCACACGTTGGGCTCTTCGGCAATGACGTGCAGGGTGTCGTCGCTCATGTCCTTGGGGTGCGAGGTGGTGAAGCGTATGCGCATGTCGGGCGCGGCCTGTGCCACGGTGCGCAGCAACAGGGGGAAGGTGATGATGGTGCCGTCCTGGCGGGTGAAGCGGTAGGAGTTGACGTTTTGCCCTAGCAGGGTGACTTCCTTGTAGCCCTTGGCGCGGAGGTCGGCCACTTCGCGCAGGATGCTCTCCACGTCGCGGCTGCGCTCGCGGCCACGGGTGTAGGGCACGATGCAGTAGGTGCAGAAGTTATTGCATCCGCGCATGATGGACACGTAGCCCGAGATGTGGTTGCCGCACACTCTGGCAGGCACCACGTCGCGGTAGGTCTCGGTGGTGGACAGCTCGACGTTGATGGCTTTTTCGCCTGCCTCCACTTGTGCGATGAGGTGGGGCAGGGAGAGGTAGGCGTCGGGGCCGGCCACGAGGTCTACGCCGTGGTGGTCGATAAGTTCGTTTTTTACCCGCTCGGCCATGCAGCCCAGCACGCCCACGATGAGGCCGGGGCGCTTGCGCTTCAGCGAGTGGAAGTAGTCCAGCCGGTTCCATATCTTCTGCTCGGCGTTGTCGCGGATGGAGCAGGTATTCATAAACACGGCATCGGCCTCGTCGAGCGTTTGGGCGGGCGTGTAGCCGGCCATCTGCATGATGGAGGCGATGACTTCACTGTCGGCCACGTTCATCTGGCAGCCGTAGGTTTCGATGAACAGCTTCTTGCTGCCATCGTCAGTTGCAGATTTAAAGTCTGCTTCTGTCTGTTTCATCATAAACTATGTTTGGTTGGGTAATATCATTTAGTTGACGGGAAGGGTGTATCATAATGTAAGATTGCTATCATGCTGTCACCCTGAGCGTAGTCGAAGGGTCTCACATAGATTAAGTGAGATGTTTCGACTCCGCTTAACATGACAGTATGATGGTGACTTTGCATTGCGATACACCGTCCTACTCTTACAGGCTCTGCATGTCGTTCAGCTTCTTGTAGTAGCCGTTCTTCGCGATGAGCTGCTCGTGGGTGCCGCGCTCCACGATTTCGCCTTCGTAGAGCACGCATATCTCGTCGGCGTTCTTTATGGTGCTGAGGCGGTGGGCAATGGCGATGGTGGTGCGCGACTTCATGAGGCGCTCCAGGGCTTCCTGCACCAGGCGCTCGCTCTCGGTGTCGAGGGCCGAGGTGGCTTCGTCGAGGATGAGGATGGGCGGGTTCTTGAGGATGGCGCGGGCTATGCTCACACGTTGCCGTTGTCCGCCGGACAGGCGTCCGCCGCGGTCGCCTATCATGGTGTCGTAGCCTTTCTCAGACTCCATGATGAAGTCGTGGGCGTTGGCTATCTTGGCGGCTTCGACGACTTGCTCCATCGTGGCGTTCTCTACGCCGAAGGTGATGTTGTTGTAGAAGGTGTCGTTGAAGAGTATGGCCTCTTGGTTGACGTTGCCTATCAGGGAGCGCAGGCTGCGGATGGACACGTCTTTGATGTTCTTTCCGTCGATGAGCACCTGGCCTTCGTGCACGTCGTGGTAGCGGGGCACGAGGTCGACCAGCGTGGACTTGCCCGAGCCCGACTGTCCTACCAGGGCGATGGTCTTGCCCTTGGGCACGGTGAGGTTGATGTGTTTCAGCACGGGGCGGCCTTCTATGTAGCTGAAGCTGACGTCGCGGAACTCCAGCTGGCTGTCGAACGACGTGAGGGGCAGCGGGTTGGCCGGCTCCTTGATGGGGTTTTCGGCTTTGAGTATCATGTCGATGCGGTCCATGCTGGCCAGGCCGAGGGGCACGTTGTAGAAGGCTTTGGCAAACTCTTTGAGCGGGTTGATGATGCTGTAGAGTATGACCATGTAGAAGATGAACGTGGCAGCGTCCATGGGTGCATAGTCGGTGCCCAGGATGAGGGAGCCGCCAAACCACAGCACGATGACGATGACGCACGTGCCGAGGAATTCGCTCATGGGGTGTGCTGAGCTTTGGCGGATGACCATGGCGTTCATGGCGTCGCGGTAGTCATTGTTGGTCTTGGCGAAGCGTGCGGCCATTTTCCCTTCGGCGATGAAGGCTTTGATGATGCGCAGTCCGCCCAGCGTTTCGTCGAGCTGCGACATGATGTCGCCCCATTGTGCCTGTGCGGTGGACGACTGGCGCTTCAGCTTGCGGCTCACTACGCCCATCACCCAGCCGGCCAGGGGGAGGACGACGATGACGAAGAGCGTCATCTCCCAGCTTATCATGAACAGCGTGGAGAAGTATATGATGAGCGCGATGGGGTTGCGCAGCAGCATGTCGATGGAGCTGGTGAGGGAGTTTTCCACCGCCGTGACGTCGGCACTCATGCGGGCAATGATGTCTCCCTTGCGTTCTTCGGAGAAGAAGCTCAGCGGCAGTTTCAATACCTTATTATACACTTCGATGCGGATGTCGCGCACGATGCCCGTGCGCAGGGGCACCATCACGGCCGACGAGGCAAAGTAGCCCGCCGTCTTGAGCAGCGTCATGGCTATGAGCACGCTGCCCATGAGCACCAGTGTGAGGAAGGCTCCGTGCTCGGAGATGAAGTTGCCAATCCACCAGTAGGCGTTGTTCACCACCACGTCTTTGTCCAGGTGGTTCCAGTCCATGGGCTGGTACTCGTAGACTTGGGTGTCTATCTTGAACAGGATGTTCAGGATGGGGATGATGGCGGCAAACGAGAACACGTTGAGCCACTGCGACAGGAAGTTGAGGAAGACGGCCCAAGCCACATACTTTCGGTAGGGCTTGATGTAGCGCCCCAGGAGTGAGAAGAATTGTTTCAGCATAATGTATAAAAAACGGCTAAGCGGCGCATGTATCGCCATAAGGCCCCGGAGCACTGCCCCGGCGGCATAGTGGAGCCGGCGGGACAGCACAGTATCGCCGGCATGATAGCGTAGTATCGCCCGCGTGATAGCGTAGTATCACTGACGCGATGGCGACGGGTCGCTATCAAATCGGGCGCAAAGATAGAAATAATTTATCAAACCTCCTGCTTATTAGCCGATAAAAGGTGCCGGAGGGGGCCGGCGCTGTTCTCTATTTCTGAAAACTTGTCCTATGAACCTCCTTCGCGTTACATTCCCCTTGCAAGGGAAGGGAAAAGCGCATAACTTCGCGCCTTGTATGAAAACTGTAAGCATAAAACAAGTTTCCAACGAGCGCGGGATGGACGATTTCGTCCGCCTGCCCCGTGCCATCTATGCGGGCAATCCCTGCTATGTGCCCGACTTGGAGATGGACATCCGCGAAACGTTCGACCCCCGCAAGAACGCCGGGCTCGACTTTACGGACATCCGCCCTTTCGTGGCCTACGACGAGGCAGGTCGGGCCGTGGGGCGCATTGCGGGCATCATCAACCACCGGGCCAACGAGAAGTGGGGCACGCGCAACGTGCGCTTCGGCTTCATAGAGTTTGTCGACGACCCCCGCGTGTCCGCCGCCCTGCTCGGGGCCGTGGAGCAATGGGGAAGGGAACAGGGCATGACGCGCATACAGGGCCCGATGGGCATTTTCGACTTCGACAAAGAGGGCATGCTGGTGGAAGACTTCGACCAGATGGGCTCGATGGTCACCATCTACAACCCGCCCTACTATCCGCGCCACCTGGAGGCCTTGGGCTACGCGAAGGAGGTAGACTGGGTGCAGGTCAGCATAGAAGTTCCTGCCGAGGTGCCGGCAAAGTACGCCCGAGTGGCCGGCTTGTCGAAAGAAATGTTCGGCCTCCGCGTGCGCAAGCTGAACACCAAAGAGGTGCACGAGGGTTACGGCCGGCGGGTGTTCCACCTGCTCAACGAGGCCTACGCCCCGCTCTTCGGCTACACCGAGCTGTCCGACCGCCAGATAGACGACTACCTGAAACGTTACGTCCCCCTGCTGGACTGGCGTATGCTGCCCGTCGTGGAAAACGAGCAGGGCGAACTGGTGGGCGTGGCCATCACCATGCCGAGCCTGTCGCACGCCCTGCGCAAGGCTAAAGGGCGACTCTTCCCCTTCGGCTGGTATCACCTGGTCAAGGGTTTGAAGTGGAAACGGGAAAGCAAGGCCGAACTGTTTCTCATAGCCGTGCGCCCCGACTACCAGGGGCTGGGCGTCAACGCGCTGTTCTTTGCCGACCTCATCCCCGTGTACAATCGCCTGGGCTTTACCCATGCCGAGACAGGCCCCCAGCTGGAGCACAACGTCAAGGAACTGTCGCAATGGAAACCGCTCAACCCCACCTTGGGCAAGCGCAGGCGGTGCTACCAGAAAGATTTGTAAACTTATTGAAGTACAATAAAACATGGAAAGAAAAGTTGTTATCACCGGCATGGGCATCTGGTCCTGCCTTGGAAATACGCTCGACGATGTGCGGCAATCTCTCTACATGGGAAAGAGCGGCATCGTATTCAGCCCGGAACGCAAGGAGGCGGGCTTCCGCTCGGGGCTTTGCGCTGCCGTTGAGAAACCGGATTTGAAACCTTTCGTATCGCGCAACCTGCGCCAGTTTATGCCCGAAGAGGCCGGGTATGCCTACATGGCCACCCGCGCCGCCCTGGAGCACGCGCGGCTCGACCAAGACTATATCGACACGCACGAGGTGGGCATCATCTACGGCAACGACTCGGTGGCCGAGGCCACGATGCGCGCGCTGGACAAATTCCGCGAGTTTCACGACACGTCGGCCTGCGGCAGCGGCGCCATCTTCCAGTCCATGAACTCCACCGTCACCATGAACTTGGCTTGCCTGTTCCACCTGAAAGGCATCAACCTCACGGCATCGGGAGCTTGTGCCTCGGGTTCGCACGCCATCGGCCTGGCCTGGCTACTCATACGCAGCGGCATGCAGGAGTGCGTGGTATGCGGTGGAGCACAAGAGGCCAACATGTACGGCGTGGCGGCCTTCGACGGCATACAGTCGTTCTCCGTCCGCGACGGCGAGCCTGCACGCGCCAGCCGTCCGTTCGACCGCGACCGCGACGGACTGGTGCCCGGAGGCGGTGCCGCCACGGTGGTTGTGGAGAGCTATGAGCATGCCGTGAAGCGCGGGGCACCCATCCTGGCGGAGATAGTAAGCTGGGGCTTCTCGGGCAACGGCGACCACATCTCCACGCCCAACGTGGCAGGGCCCGCCCGCTCGCTGGAGCTCTGCCTGAAGCAGGGTGGCATCCAGCCCCGGCAGATAGGCTACGTCAACGCCCATGCCACCTCCACCCGCATAGGCGACGCCCGCGAGGCACAGGCCATTGCGCAGGTGTTTGGCGACTACCGCGTGCCCGTCACCTCCACCAAGAGCCAGACGGGGCACGAAATGTGGATGGCCGGCGCCAGCGAAATCATCTACTCCATGCTGATGATGAAGGGCGGATTCATTGCCGGAAACCTCAACTTCGAGCATCCCGACGACGACACCGCCAGCCTCAACATTGTGCCCGAGACGCGCGAAGCGCGGTTCGACACGTTCCTGTCCAACTCCTTCGGCTTTGGCGGAACGAACTCCACGCTCATCGTGCGCGACGTGCGGTAAAGACAGAATGAAGTTTTCACATATAAAATAGGAAAGATTATGACACGCGAAAAAATCGTAAACAAAGTAAATGCCCTGCTGGCAGAAGAGTTTGAAGTGGACGAAGCCAACTTTGCTCCCGATGCCAACATCAAGGAGACCCTTTCATTGGACAGCCTGAGCCTGGTGGACCTGGTGGCCATCATCCAGCAGACGTACAAAATCAAGATTCCGGTAGCCGAACTGAAGACCATCCAGACGTTCGACAACCTGTACGACTACATCCAATCGCACGTGGCACAAGCATGACACCCGGCACTGCATATCCCCACATCACCCGCCTTATCCCACAGCGCGACCCTATCCTCATGGTAGACGCCTTGCTGGAGGCGGACGGCGACACGGCAAAGACGTGCCTCACCATCCGCCCGGGCAACTACTTCCTTGACGAAGACAACTGCCTGGACGAGACGGGACTGGTGGAGCACATTGCCCAGTCGGCCTCTGCACTGGCCGGCTACAAGGCACTGCGGCAAGGCGCGGAGGTTCCGCCCGTGGGTTACATCGGCGAGGTGAAGAAATTCCGCTGCCTGCGCCGCCCGCACTTGGGCGAGACGCTCACCACCACCATTACCTTGGGGGCAGAGACGGGCGGCGTCACCTTGCTGACGGGCGAGACGCGCGTAGGCGAAGAGACGGTGGCTGCCACACAAATGAAGATATTCATCGCATAAAATACCACATAGCCATGCTACTGAAAGGAAACTACTACACCGTGGACGGGTGGCATACGGAAGGGCGGGAAACCACTTTCCGCATTGCCTTGCTGCCGGAGTGCGACGTCTACCGCGGGCACTTCCCCGGTCATCCCGTATGCCCCGGTGTGTGCAACGTGCAGGTGGTGAAAGAGTGTGCTTCGATGCTGACAGGCAAAAGGCTGGCCATCGCCGCTATCAAGCAATGCCGCTTCACTGCCGTGGCCTCGCCCCACCGTTGTCCCTGGCTGGACGTCGTCGTGAGTGCCGAGCCCGCCGGCGAGGCCGCTTATGCCGTAACCGCCCGCATCACTGCCGGCGATACCACTTATCTGGACTTCAAGGGAGAGATGCATGAGCAGGCGTGAAGTCATCATCATAGGCAGCGGCTTGGGCGGATTGCTCTGCGCCGGCATCCTGGCACGTGCCGGACTGCATGTGCTTGTGTTGGAGCAGGGAGTGCAACCCGGCGGTTGCATGCAGACGTACCGCAGGCACGGGCTGGACTTCGACACGGGCTTTCACTACACAGGCGGGCTGAATGAGGGGCAACCCATGCACGCCGTCTTCCGCTATCTGGGGCTGATGCAGTTGCCTTGGGTGCGGATGGACGAGCTGTTCGACCGGGTGACCATAGGCCGCCGCACTTTTGCCTTTGCGCAGGGCTACGACAACTTTGTGCAGATGCTTGCCACCGACTTCCCTGCCGAGCGCACCGCGCTGGAGCAATATGCCCGCCTGCTGCGGCAAGTCTCGGCGCACGAGTTGGATGCCCTGGACCCCGCAGGCAACGCGGACACATCATTCACCGAACGCCTGATGGAAACCAGTGCCCTCAGGTACCTGCAAAGCTTATTCCGCGACCCGCTGCTCATCGATGTGCTGAGCGGCACCGCGTTGAAGATGGAGCTGCGCAGCGAGTCGCTTCCGTTGTTCACCTTTGCCTACGGTCACAGCAGCTACCTTGAAAGCAGCTGGAGGCTGAAGGGCGGTGCTTCGCAACTGGTGGACACACTGGTGCAAGGCATCCGGGCGAGGGGTGGCGAAGTGCTTTGCAATGCCGGGGTCGCCGAGCTGGTGGAACGCGACGGACGCCTGGTGCAGGCTCGTTGTGCGGATGGCAGAAGCTACGAAGCCGCATGCTTCATCAGCAACCTGCACCCCGCCGCTACCTGCGCCCTGATAGGGCAAAGCAGCCGCATGAAGCCTGCCTACCGCCGCCGCATGGCCGCGCTGGAGAACACCTGCGGCATGTTTACCGCATCGCTCGTGCTGAAGCCCCGGGCGCTGAAGTACTTCAACTTCAACCGCTACGTCTATGCCCGTCCGGATGTATGGGCATGCAGCCGGGGCGAAAGTCCTGTGGGCGGCGTGCTGGTAAGTTGCCGGGTGCCCGAAGACGGCAGCCCGTACACCCGTCAGGTAGACCTGCTTACCCCCATGACGTGGCAGCAATGCTTCCTCTGGCAAGACACCCGCGTGGGGCACCGCGATGCCGGATACCTGGCACTGAAGGCACGCCTGGCCGATGAGTGCATTGCGTTGGCGGAACAGGCTTTGCCGGGACTGCGGCACTGTGTGGACTACCTCTGCACCAGCACTCCGCTGACCTACCGCGACTACACCGGCACTCCCCAAGGCTCGGCCTACGGCGCACGCAAGGATTACGACAACCCCTTGGGCACGTTGCTTTCCGTGCGTACGCCCATCGACAACTTGCTGCTTACCGGGCAGAGCCTGATGCTGCATGGCGTGCACGGGGTGACGATGACCGCACTCCTCACCTGCGCCGAGCTGCTGGGGCGCGAGCGGATTTGGAGGATTGTGAGGGGAGAGGCTCTATAAATTATTTAGGTTTAAGTAAGTCTCAAGAATTAAATGAATATATCCTGTTATTTTTTAGACGCGGATTATTCTTAGCATAACATACTGAATCCTATAAAGTACAAATCCGCTCAATCCGCCTCATCCGCGTCTAAAAAATCAAAACCCTGCATAGTATAAACTAAATATGAACAACTACTTGTAACAAATGAGTAATAGCAACCACATGACAAAGTATGCATTAGTAACCGGAGGAAGCCGGGGAATAGGCCGCGCCATCTGCACGGAGCTGGCGAAGATGGGCTACCACGTGCTGATAAACTGCGTGAGCAACACTGCCGAGGCAAAGAATACCCTCGAACTGGTGCGCCGGGCCGGACAGAACGGAGAGGTACTGCAATTCGACGTAAGCAACCGCGTGCAGACACGCAAGGTGCTCGAAGCCTGGATGGAAGCCCATCCGGAAGACTACATCGAGGTGCTGGTGAACAACGCAGGCATACGGCGCGATAACCTCATGGTCTTCATGCCCGACGAAGACTGGGACAGCGTGCTGCAGACTTCGCTGGGCGGCTTCTACAACGTCACCCAACCGCTGCTGCAACCCATGCTGAGGCACAAGTACGGCCGCATCGTCAGCCTGGCCAGCGTAAGCGGGCTGAAGGGCATGCCCGGCCAGACCAATTACTCTGCCGCCAAAGGGGGCATCATAGCCGCCACCAAGGCGCTGGCGCAGGAGGTGGCCCGCAAGAACGTCACGGTGAACGCCGTGGCGCCGGGCTTCATCCAGACCGACATGGTGGAGGGGCTGGACGAAGACGCCCTGCGCCGCACCATCCCCGCCCAGCGTTTCGGCACGCCGGAGGAGGTGGCCCGGCTCGTGGCCTTCCTGGCCTCGTCCGACGCGGGCTACATCACCGGCAACGTGGTGGCCATCGATGGCGGACTGTACACCTGACCAATCCTCCCGCAAGCGTATGAACACATTGGAAGACATCTGCCGCATCCGTGTGCGGTTCAGCGAAATAGACTCCATGCGGTGCGCCTGGCACGGCTCGTACATCGCCTATCTGGAAGACGGGCGCGAATCGTTCGGCCGCCGGTATCCCGGCATTGGCTACGCCGACATGCAGCAGGCCGGCATCTACGCCCCGCTGTACGACCTTCACCTGGCCTGCCGCGCCCCGCTCCGGCTGAACGACGTGGCCGAGGTGCACACCCGCTACGTGCCGCGCCCCGGGGCACGGCTCGACTACGAGTACCGCATCTACCGTGCCGCCGACCACGCGCTCTGCGCCGAGGCAAAGACTGTGCAGCTCTTCATCGACCAGCAGGGCCAGCTGATGGTGGACGAGCCCGACTACTACCTGCGCTGGAAGGCCCGTTGGCTGCATGACTGAGCCTGAAAAGATAGCGACGGGTCGCTGTCGTATTAGCGATGGGTCGCTAAGCCGTTAGCGATACTACGCTAAGCCGTTAGCGATGGGTCGCTAACAAACCCCTCATTATAAGATAATTACAGAAGGGATAACAAGACATGAAAAGACCAAGGACTATGACGAAAAAAATACTTTTGTTTCTGGCCGTGTTCGCCCTGCCCCTTGCGGCTTGGGCGCAGCACACCACCATCCGTGGCGTGGTGACCGACTCCATCACCGGCGAGCGCCTGCCCTACGTGGCACTGGCATTCCCCGGTACCACCATAGGCACCAGCACGGCGGACGACGGCAGCTTCACCCTCACCACCTCCACCCCAGGCAAAGTACTGGAGGTGTCATACTTGGGCTACACTACCAAGCGTGTGCCCATCCGCGCCGGCCGCGTGAACACCCTCGACATACGCCTGGCGCAAGACGGGCTGACGCTGGAGGAAGTAGTCATCGAGCCAAAAAGGGAACGCTACCGCCGGCGCGACAATCCCGCCGTGGCCTTTGTGCGCCGCGTCATTGCCTTGCGCGATGCCAACGACCCCCGCAATCATGACTACTTCACATACGACCGCTACGAGCGGATAACCATTGCCAAGAATGACTACCAGCCCAAGCC
>CALUIF010000122.1 GCA_944320635.1 uncultured Bacteroides sp.
AATAGCAAAAGATATTCAGAAAGATTTAGATTTACTATGTATTCCAAATTGTGTGTGATTATCAGTAATTTGTAATTTTATGATATTTCTTGAATATGTAGGTTTGAGAGCCTGTCTCTCCGCTGAACGTACCGGACAAAGCCGGACAACGAACAGATAAGTCCCACAAACCGTTGAATTTGTGGGACTTTTTTATCCCCGTATGTCTGCCTTAAAGTACACCTTTTCGCCCCTTAAAGACAAAGTTCGTAACCTAACTCGTACCCCCCACAACTAAAAGCAGGAAGGGGGTACAGATTGTCCGAAATTGGCGAAGTCTTGTCGCTATTTGGCTTGTCTGCATATTCAAAAGGTAGAACTTATTGGGGTAAAAGATGGTTGTAGAGAGATTGTATAGAGTAAAAAACATTCTTATTATGCATCGCTAAGTCTTGTGCAGGCTTTTCAGGTATTCCCCATGCGGCAGAGAGGCAATCTATTCCTACTGTTTTACATGCTATTATGTCGGAAACGGTATCTCCTATATATGCCGCTTCGTAGGCAGATAGCTGATAGCTTTGTAGTAGCCATTTCAACGAATCCGCTTTTATGTTCCTCTCGGCACTGCCGGTCAGTACTTTGTCAAACAAGGTATTCATGTTGAATTGGCGCAAAGTGATGTTACAACTCTTCAACCCTTTTCCCGTTACAAGAGCTACAATAATGCCGTTTTGCTTCAAGGCGGCTATCAGTTTTCGTATTCCGGGAAAAGGGTGGGGGCACATTTGTTCATGCAGATTCTGATAGATGGTATAGAAATCTTCTAATGCACGTTCTTGGTGTGGAGCATCTATTACCATACTCTCAATCATTCCCTGCTCATTCAGGCCAAAAGTCTGTATCACATCGCTATCAGCCAATTCGTGCCCGATATAAGGTGCTACAGCTTCCTTAAAAGCCTGTATGCATAAGGGGATAGTGTCACCGATAGTACCGTCCAAATCAAAAGCGACTAATTTAATCGTGTTCATGGTTGATGTTGATTTTGCGAACAACTTTACACGGGTTTCCTACTGCCAAACTGTTTTCAGGAATAGATTTAGTCACCACGCTTCCTGCACCAATCACGCTTCCCTTGCCAATGGTGACCCCTGGCAGGATATTGCTCCTCCGCCTATCCAACATCCGTCTTCAATGGTGACAGGTAAAGCGTATGTGTGTCGGACACATTCTGTTCCATCAGGTGTCTCTACGGGTGTCAGACGCTCGTTCAATTCTATGGGATGCGTTGCCGTATAAATTTGTACATTGGGGGCAATCAAGACATTGTTTCCGATGGTGATTTTATTGCAATCAACCAATGTGCATCCTGTGTTGATGCTGACATTGTTGCCGATATGGATATTACACCCGTAATCGCAAACAAAAGGACTGCTAACGGAAACTTTCTCACCAATGCTTCCAAACATTTCTTTCAAGACAGTCAGCCTTTCGTCCCTGCATTCGTAAGGCAACGCGTTATACTTCAACAACAACCTGTGGGTCTTTTTCTTAAACTCAATAAAGACAGGCGCATGGCAATTGTACCATTCACCGGACAAGCATTTTCTCAATTCATCGTTCATACTCATAGCTTTTAAAATTCTGGGCAAAAATATACATATCCCTAATAATTTTCCTGTATTATTTTTCTTTTTATCTGTATCTTCGCATTCAAACAGTATCTGTATGAAAAGAGAAAATCTACACCAGCCTTTTGAAATCTCGTTCAGTGAGTTGGACGAATCAACTTTGAAGGAGCACGACCATACTTTTTTTGAATTGGTTTATATATTGGCCGGTACCGGCATTCAGTGGATAAACAACCATAAGTTTCCTTACCATGACGGGCACTTGTTTATGATTACCCCGGGGGATATACATGCGTTTGACATACACACAAAGACGAAATTCGTCTATATTAAATTCAATGACATCTACATACATTCGGCGGTATTTGGCGCAGATAATATTCAGCGTCTGGAGTTTATTCTGCAACATGCCAATCATCAGCCAGGCTGCATCTTACGGAATATTACGGATAAATTGCTGGTCAAGCCCATGATTGAAGCCATAATCCGTGAATATACGAACAGACATATATACAGTACAGAAATCATCACGCAGCTCATCAATACCATTATCATTGTAGTTGCCCGCAATGTAGCCTTGTTCTTGCCGGAAAAGCTGGATGCACATTCAACAGAAATGTCATTGAACATTTTGCAATATATCCAATCCAATATCTATCATCCCGATAAGATTAAGGCAAAAGCTATCAGTCAGCATTTCGGTATTTCTCCAAACTATTTAGGGAGGTATTTTAAGAAACAGACCAATGAAACCATGCAGCAATATATCTTGAATTATAAAATGAAAATCGTAGAAAGTAGGCTTCTGCATAGCGATATGAGAATCAATGAAATTGTAGAGGAACTTGGATTTACCGATGAAAGTCATTTGAACAGGCTATTCCGTAAATACAAAGGCGTCAGTCCTACCGAATTTAGGAAAATACATCGGCAGATATGATTCCTGTATAGTTCTTCTAAAACAAGTCAGCAAGCATATGGATTTTCTGTTTGACAAATGCTGCTTTTTACGGAAATATTGTTTACCTTTGTGCTCCAATTTGGTGAAAAGGGAGTAATTATGTCAGAATTAGCACCGCTTATCTCAGACCTGGCCTTGATATTGATATGTGCCGGGATTATGACTTTAATTTTTAAGAAGCTGAAGCAGCCATTGGTGTTGGCCTACGTGGTGGCAGGGTTTATAGCCAGTCCCCATTTCGTGTTTACGCCTTCGGTGATAGACAGAGCAAATGTGCAGACGTGGGCAGACATCGGAGTGATATTCCTACTTTTTGCTTTGGGACTTGAGTTCAATATCAAAAAGATTGTCAAAGTGGGTGGTGCAGCCATTATTGCAGCATGTACTATTATTTTCTGCATGATTATGCTAGGCTTGGCGGTAGGGACGGCTTTCGGGTGGAAGCAGATGGATTGCCTGTTCTTAGGCGGTATGATTGCCATGTCGTCCACTACTATTATATATAAGGCATTCGACGATTTAGGTTTGCAGAAGAAACAGTTTACAAGCCTTGTGCTCAGTATATTGATATTGGAAGACGTTCTTGCGGTGGTCTTGATGGTAATGCTTTCCACCATGGCCGCTAGCCATAATTTTGAGGGAACGGAGATGCTGGAGAGTGTGTTGAAGCTAATGTTTTTCTTAATACTATGGTTTGTGGTAGGCATTTACTTGATACCAGGCCTGTTGAAGCGTTGCCGGAGGCTGATGAACGAGGAGATGTTGCTCATCGTGTCGTTGGCTTTGTGCCTGGGTATGGTAGTTTTGGCGGTGCAAACGGGCTTCTCGGCCGCTTTCGGTGCTTTCATCATGGGATCCATATTATCAGAGACGGTTGAGGCAGAAAGCATTGAGCATCTGGTAACTCCGCTAAAAGATTTATTTGGTGCTATATTCTTTGTTTCGGTTGGTATGATGGTCGATCCTCACATGTTGGTGGAGTATGCTGTGCCTATCCTTGTCATCACTTTGGCAGTGCTGGTGGGGCAATCGTTGTTTGGCACATTGGGTGTGTTGCTTTCCGGTCAGCCGTTGAAGGTGGCTATGCAATGCGGCTTTAGCCTGACGCAAATAGGGGAGTTCGCTTTCATCATAGCCTCTTTGGGCGTATCGCTCAAGGTGACCGATGATTTTCTTTATCCCGTAGTAGTGGCTGTGTCGGTCATTACAACATTCATTACACCTTACATGATTCGTCTGGCTGAACCTGCTTCTGATTATGTAGACCGTCATCTTCCCGAGCGGTGGCGCAAGTTCCTGTCCCGCTATGCTTCCGGTACGCGTCCGGTCAATCACGATAGCTTGTGGCGCAGGCTGATTATAGAGCTGGTACGTATTACGGTGGTGTACTCCATTGTTAGTGTAGCCATTATTTTCCTGGCTTTTCGTTTCTTAGTACCTCTTTGCCGGGAGTGGCTTCCTGGGCAATGGGGGGCATTGTTGGCAGCAGTTATTATCATCCTTTGTATTTCTCCTTTTTTGCGTGCCATTATGATTAAGAAAAACCATTCGGTGGAGTTTGTTACTTTATGGAAGGAGAACAGAGGGAATAGGGCACCGCTGGTGGCAACGATTTTGTTGCGTGTCTTGTTGGCAGTGTCATTTGTGATGTTCGTCATTGGCGGGTTGTTCAAGATTTCGGTAGGTTTGTTGTTGGGAGTGGCTTTATTGCTGGTAGTGGTCATGGTGCTTTCCCGCCAGTTGAAGAAGCAGTCCATCTTGATTGAACGCACCTTTTTTCAAAATTTGCGTTATCGCGATATGCAAGCCGAATATTTTGGAGAAAAAAAGCCGGAATATGCCGGGCGCTTGTTGTCACACGATTTGCATTTGGCTGATATCATGGTGCCCGGCGAATCGGAGTGGGTAGGGCATACATTGGGCGATTTGAATTTTGGCAAGCAATATGGTGTTCATGTCGTTTCCATATTGAGAGGCAAGAAACGCATCAATATTCCGGGAGCCGACGTTTGCTTGTATCCGCAGGATAAGCTTCAGATCATTGCCACGGATGAGGATTTAGAGACTTTCACTGAGGCCATGAACCGCACATCTTCTGTGGTAGATGAGGATGTGGTGTCCAATGGCGAAACCATTATGCGGCAGTTTCGCATCGATGCAGATTCTCCATTCCTGGGAAAGACAATGAAAGAGGCAGGCATCCGCGACAAGTATCACTGTTTCATTGCCGGGGTGGAGCGTGCAGGCGACACTCTGCGTACCCCCAACCCACACGAACCTTTTGCTGAAGGCGATGTAGTTTGGGTGGTAGGCGAAAGTCGCGATGTGTACAAACTGGCCGGATTGTCGGAAGACGAATATGCGGATTAGGCCATCAGAGTTTGCCTAAAATTTTATCCATCACCCAGTTGGTAAGAGTGGCGCTTTCCCCGTCACAGGTGCATACCGACTTGCCCAGCAGATGGTCGACCACGGCTTGGATGAGCGGTTGTTGCACGTAGGTGGGATTTTCCACTGTGATTTCCTCACGCCCTTTTTCGGTGTGCAGGGCAATAGGGTCGTAGGTGAATACCGAGAAGCAAATCATGCCCTTGTCGCCAATGACTTCTATGCGGTCTTCGCGTGCGGAATCGTGGGCGACAAAGCACCAGGAGCCGCTTCCCACCAGCCCGCTTTCAAACTTGAAGCAGGCACTGATGGAGTCTTCCGCCTCGTACAGCCCGCCCCGGTTGCTTTTGTATCCGCCGGCTTCGAGAATGCAACCGAAGATTTCCTGTAGCAAATCCAGCTGATGGGGGGCAAGGTCGTAGAAGTATCCTCCGCCGGCAATGTCGGGCTGCACGCGCCACGGAAGGTTTTCGCGGTTGTAGTCCAAATTGCGTGGAGGTTGGGCAAAACGTATCTGTATGTTGATGACACGGCCTATGGTCCCTTCTTCTATCAGAGACTTTACTTTTTTGAAATAAGGCAGATACCTTCGGTAGTAAGCCACGAAGCAGGGGATGCCCGTCTCGTGCGAGATGCGGTTGATGCGGCAACATTCTTCGTAGGTGACGGCCATAGGCTTCTCGATGTAGGCCGGCTTGCCCGCCTTCATGGCCATGATGGCGTATGTGGCGTGCGAGGATGGGGGGGTGGCGATGTACACGGCATTGACTTCCTTGTCGTTCACAAGTTCTTGCGCGTCGTCATACCATCGGGGAATGCCTCTTTCCTGGGCGTACACCTTTGCCTTCTGCCCGTTGCGGCTCATCACTGCCACTACTTCCGAGTTCTCGATTTTCTGGAAGGCAGGGCCGCTCTTGTACTTGGTCACTTCACCGCAGCCTATGAATCCCCATTTTATTATTTTCTCGTCCATACCTATATGCTTTTGTATACAAAATTCAATCGTATCGGGTACATCTTAGTTTATAGCTGGTAAACTGTCAGTTTATCGCTACTAAACTGTCGGTTTATCACTACTAAACTAACAGTTTATAGCTGATAAACTGGCAGTTTATTACTGGTAAATTTGAATAAACTCTTATGTCTCTGGTAACCAACTGCTTACAATGGATGCGCTTCGTCATCGTCTTCAAAGTCGAAGTCAAAATCAAAATCATCCATAAATTCCGGTGTTGTAAATTCTTCCAAGCTCCGCCTGTCTTTCTTGGTCGGCCTTCCCGTGCCTTTGGCTCGGTTGACGAATCCGTTGATGCGGCTCATTTCCAGCAGTTCATATTGGTCGGGAGTTGTGACGTTTTCCAGCACCTGTGGCACCAGTTTGGCTCCAACCCGTTTTTCTATGGCTTGCAACACTTTGAATGAGTAAGTTATAGGGGGCTTGCGCACTTGTATCACGTCTCCCGGCTTTACCATCCTTGCAGCTTTGGCTTGTGCGCCGTTAATGCAGACCCGCCCTTTCTTGCAGGCCTCGGCAGCTATGGTGCGGGTTTTGAATATACGTGCCGCCCACATCCATTTGTCTATTCTGGCTTCGTCCATATCCTTTGTCAGTGGTGGATTGTTTATTTTTTATTAAACTGGTTCATGGTGATGTCAATGCCTGCCAGGCAGAAGCTTTTCACTATTTCACCGGCTGTTTCCAGCCTTTGCGGCAAGGCAGCCTGTTCTTCTTCGCTGAAATGGCCTAACACGTAGTCTATTTGCCCTCCGCGCGGGAAGTCGTTGCCAATGCCGAAGCGTAGCCGGGCATAGGCTTGCGTGCCCAGTGTGGCGGCTATGTGCTTCAATCCGTTGTGCCCTGCATCGCTTCCTTTCCCTTTCAGGCGCAGGGTGCCGAAAGGCAGCGCGAGGTCGTCTACCACTACCAGCAGGTTCTCCAAGGGGATATTCTCCTTTTGCAGCCAATAGCGCACGGCATTTCCACTAAGGTTCATGTAGGTAGATGGTTTTAGCAGAAGCAGTTGACGCCCTTTTATGGAAAGGGTGGCAGTAAATCCATAGCGCCCGTCATTGAATGATATGCCACCGGCTTTGGCCAGGGCATCTACAACCATGAACCCAATATTATGTCGCGTCTCGTGGTATTCAGGACCTATATTCCCTAATCCGGCAATCAGATATTTCATTGTAAATATGTGTGCAAAATTAAGTGATACTTTATCTAGTTTCATTTTCATCCGCGGATGAAAATGAAACTATACACATAATTATGTTTTTAAGTAATGTGCTAAAATGAAAGGGACGCGGATTATCGCAGTTATCCACGGATTTTGTTGAATCTGCGTAGATAGACTGCGTTAATCCGCGTCCCTAAGTTCGCCAATATGGCTTATGCGTTAGCGGCAGCTGCTGCACCTCTGGCGGCACGTGTCAGTTTCACGGCACATACCACGGCTTCTTTGGCATTCAGCAGTTCCAAGCCTTCGTATTTCAACTCGCCCACTTTAATGGTTTTTCCTAAACCTAAGTGTGAAACGTTTACAATCAGTTTTTCAGGAATTTGATTGTACAAAGCCTTCACTTTCAGTTTGCGGATTTGCAGGGATAACTTACCACCGGCCTTAACGCCTTCTGCCAAACCTTCCAACTGAACGGGAACTTCCATTACGATGGGCTTAGCTTCATCAATCTGGTAGAAATCTACATGCAGAATGGTATCTTTTACTGGGTGGAATTGGATATCCTTCATGATGGCATTGTACTTCTTGCCGTCAATAATGAGGTCTACCACATAAATATGAGGAGTGTAAACCAAATTGCGCAAGCCATCAGTAGTTACAGTAAAGTGGATGTTTTCGCCACCTCCGTAGAGTACGCAAGGTACGCCGTTGTTTTTACGGATAGCTTTCAAAGCTCTTGCCTGTTCCGAAGAACGTTCTGCAATGGTTCTTGCAGTTCCTTTTACTTCAATCGATTTCATTGTTACAAATAGTTTTGTGTTACTCTAAAATTAAGTATTTCTTTGCTTAATTTACCATCACACGTTGTGGCATTATCCACACGCCGTTTCAAAAAAGCGGTGCAAAAGTACACTTTCTTTTTTGAATAACAAAGCTTGTCTGCTAAAAATCAATGTCTATCTTAATGCTTTCGCCCAATGAAACCTCTTTTTCGTTGGGCTCTCCGGCACGTATTTCGCTTTTTTCGTCCGTTTTCTCGAATGCATTATCACTCGGTTGCGCGTTTTCTACAAACCGGATAGCTTGTTGTAACCCATTCAAAAATTTTTCGAAATCTTCTTTGTATAGGAAGATTTTGTGTTTTTCGAAGCTTATTTGTGAATCATCACCTTCTCCGGTGATGATTTTTTTGCTTTCAGTAATCGCAACGAACATTTCATCTTTTCTGTTTTTCTTCACGTCAACATAATAAATACGTTTTCCCGCTTTAATGGCTTGTGAGAACACAATTTCCTTGTCGTTAGCGTCGGTACCGTTTTTCTTTCTATATTCTTCCATCATTCGTAAAGATTAGTTTTTTTGCTTTGAACAGCCATTGGCTGTGTTGTTATTACTATAAATATAGGTATATATATCCTCAATACCCTTTGATGGCCTCAAATTTGAAGTTTTTTTTTGAACTGTCAAAAGAAAATGGCAGGATTATGTGCAATGAAATTAAAAAATACGATTTAATTG
Organism: uncultured Bacteroides sp.; assembly: GCA_944320635.1. Taxonomy (GTDB): domain Bacteria; phylum Bacteroidota; class Bacteroidia; order Bacteroidales; family Bacteroidaceae; genus Bacteroides. Next base: position 8,658 of record CALUIF010000122.1, read on the forward strand.
TGTAAATCCATCAAAAATGTCTACTTTTGCAACTCAATTTAGAAAATTAATACTATTTAGATTGGAGTTATGATAAACAGGGTTCTTATACGGCTTAAGATTATTCAGCTTGTATATGCGTACTATCAAAATGGCAGTAAGAATTTGGACTCGGCGGAGAAAGAGCTGCTTTTTAGTTTGTCGAAGGCTTATGACCTTTATAACTATTTGCTAATGCTGATGGTTGCTGTAACCAATTATGCCCAGAAGCGGATTGAAGCGGCGAAATCAAAACTGATTCCTAGTGCGGAAGAATTGTATCCCAATATGAAATTTGTGGAGAATAAGTTTATTGCCCAATTGGAAATCAATAAGCAGTTATGTGATTTTATATCCAACCAAAAGCGTTCGTGGGACAATGATGGTGATTTTATAAAAAGCTTATACGAAAAGATTACAGCTTCCGATATATATAAAGATTATATGTCTTCAGAAGAACAGTCGTATGAAGCAGACCGGGAATTATGGCGCAAACTCTATAAGACTTTCGTATTCAACAATGAGGAGCTCGATGCCCTACTTGAAGAACAAAGTTTATATTGGAATGATGACAAAGAAGTAGTAGATACCTTTGTATTGAAAACCATCAAACGCTTTGATGAGAAGAACGGTGCCAACCAATCTTTGTTGCCTGAATTTAAAGACGAGGAAGACAAAGATTTCGCTTGCCGTCTGTTTCGCCGTTCCATCTTGAATAGCGATTATTACCGCCATCTCATTAGTGAAAATACCCGCAATTGGGATTTTGACCGTGTAGCTTTTATGGATGTCATCATTATGCAGTGCGCCTTGGCGGAAATATTAAGCTTTCCCAATATCCCTATCAGTGTTTCGTTAAATGAATATGTAGATATTGCAAAGATGTATAGCACAGCAAAAAGCGGTGCTTTTGTAAATGGCACTTTGGATGGAATAGTTAATCAATTAAAAAAAGACGGGAAGTTAATGAAAAACTGATACCTTTGTTGAGATTAGAAACCTAAAACAGAATAATTTTATGAACTTAATGACTGTGTTTTTATTGCAAGCCCCTGCTGCTGGCGGGTCGGGAGCCATGATGTGGATCTTCTTGATTGCGATGTTTGTTATCATGTACTTTTTTATGATTCGTCCTCAAAACAAGAAGCAAAAGGAGATTGCCAATTTTCGCAAATCACTTCAGGTTAATCAAAAAGTGATTACAGCCGGAGGCATACACGGCGTGATTAAGGAGATTAATGATTCAGATGTGATTCTCGAAATAGCATCCAATGTAAAAATACGTATAGATAAGAATTCTATCTTTGCAGCAGCAGCCGATGCAGCTAGCACTCAACAAACTAAATAATAGATACAGCTGATTTTACCTATGTATGAACAACGTAGGAATATAAAACGGACTTTTGTAAAAACGAGAAAACAGATAAAGGACTTTCTGCTTAGTGCAAAGAGCAGGGAGTTCTTTATTTTTTTGTTTTTCTTTTTTATGGCCGGAGGTTTTTGGCTATTGCAGACATTGAATAATGATTACGAAGCCGATTTTTCCATCCCTGTAAAACTTAAAGGTATACCCAACGATGTCGTGATAACTTCCGAGCCGGCATCTGAAATTCGGGTACGGGTTAAAGATAAAGGGACCGTATTGCTAAATTATATGCTGGGAAAAAGCTTCTATCCAGTACAACTAAATTTTGAGGATTATAATTCTAAAGATAATGTTGTTAAAGTGGCTGCTTCAGAGTATGAAAAGAGTGTGGTGAGCCAGTTAAATGCCTCTACCCGTCTTCTTTCCATGAATCCAGATACTTTAGAGTATATTTATTCTACCGGCATATCAAAACGTTTGCCTGTACGACTATGTGGCAAGTTGAGTGTAGAACGGCAATATTATTTGTCCGATACCCTGTTTCGCCCGGACTCAGTGTTGATTTATGCTCCTGCCGGGATGTTGGATACTATTGTGGCTGCATATACACAGTCTGTTGCTTTTGAAAATATAAGCGATACGCTTATACAACAAGTACCCCTGCTTCAACCCAAAGGAGTGAAGATTGTTCCTTCAACGGTAGAACTGATGCTTCCTGTAGACATTTATACTGAAAAAACTGTGGAAGTGCCGGTTGAAGGCATAAATTTTCCTTTCGGAAAAGTGCTAAGGGCATTTCCGTCTAAAGTACAGGTAACGTTTCAAGTAGGATTAAGCCGTTTCAGACAAATTGAAGCGGAAGATTTCAGTATTGAAGTGCCATATGATGAACTGCTTCGATTGGGAGCAGATAAATATACTGTCAGACTGAATAAAGTTCCCGATGGAGTTCGTCAAGTGCACTGCAATCCGGAGCAAGTAGATTTCTTGATAGAACAAGAGTCTTTGAATTAATAAACCGAATAGCTTATAAATATGGATAGTTTTAGCGAATTGATAAAAAGGCGTCGTAGCATGCGTAAGTTTACTGATGAAGAGCTGACGCAAGAGCAGGTTGTCTCTTTAATGAAAGCAGCTTTAATGTCACCTACCTCAAAGCGCAGTAACGCATGGCAGTTTATAGTGGTAGACGATAAAGAATTGCTGAAAAAGTTATCTCTGTGCAAGGAACAGTCAGCCCAATTTATTGCCGATGCTGCTCTTGCTGTTGTGGTAGTAGCCGACCCTTTGGCAAGCGATGTATGGATTGAAGATGCCGCCATAGCATCCATATATATACAATTGCAGGCCGAAGATTTAGGGCTTGGCAGTTGTTGGGTGCAGGTGCGCGAACGTTTCACCGCAACAGGCATTCCTTCAAACGACTATGTGCATGAAGTGCTCGGCATACCCTTGCAACTCCAAGTCGTGAGCATCATTGCCGTAGGACATAAAGGCATGGAACGCAAACCTTTTGATGAAAACCACCTGCAGTGGGAAAAAATCCATCTGAATAAATATGGAGGGAAATAGCCGTGAGCGCAACAAGGGCAAACAATAACAGCGATACCTATAAAGCTACCGCCATTACACTCATTGTATTCGGCATCCTGTATCTGCTGGACAAACTGGTGCATTTTGCTGCTATCGGGTTGCCGTGGGTAATGGACAAAGACAACTTCCTGCTCTATACCGCCGTCATCTTCCTCTTGTTCAAGCACGATAAGTCTGTCGGACTTGTATTGGCCGGCTTGTGGCTGGTTTTGAACTTCGGGCTGATAACGGCCCTGCTTGGCACGATGTCGGCTTATCTGCTACCGGTTGCTTTGCTGGTTATTGGTGGCATATTGTATGTTATTTCAACTCGATAAGTCAATGAAAAGAAGCATAGAAGATACCTCTATTGTTTTTATCGGTGCAGGCAATCTGGCCACCAATCTGGCCAAGGCTTTCTATCGGAAGGGCTTCCGCATAGCACAAGTGTATAGCCGCACCGAGGCATCGGCCAAAGCTTTGGCTCAGTCGGTAGAAGCCGATTACACCACAGACCCTGCTGCAGTGAAGCACCATGCCCGAATGTACATAGTGGCACTGAAAGACTCCGCGTTGGCCCAACTGCTTCCCGTCCTGACAACCGGTCGCGAACAAGCCTTGTGGGTACATACGGCCGGAAGTGTTCCTATGGACATATGGAGCGGATTGGTAGGGCATTACGGCGTATTTTACCCCATGCAGACATTCAGCAAGCAGCGTGAAGTCGATTTCAAGGAAATTCCCATATTTGTGGAAGGCTGTACTCCCGAAGTCTCTGCTTTCTTGAAGGAAGTGGCTGCGACTCTGTCCGGCAAGGTTTACGAAGCCGACTCCTTGCAAAGGGAACGCCTCCATCTGGCTGCCGTATTCGCCTGCAACTTTACGAACCACATGTATGCTTTGGCTGCCCGCTTGTTGCAGCAAAACAATTTGCCCTTCAACGTCTTATTGCCATTAATAGACGAGACCGCGCGCAAGGTTCATAAGCTCTCCCCCGGCGAAGCCCAAACAGGGCCGGCGCTCCGTTATGACGAAAATGTCATCAACCACCATTTGCAGATGCTTGCCGGTGAACCCCGCCTGCAGCAAGTCTATCGGCTGCTGAGCCAAAGTATTCACGAAGAAGAACATCCGCAGTAAACATCCTATTCGCATGAGTACCATCAACTACGACTTAAAGCAGATAAAAGCCCTTCTTTTCGATGTCGACGGTGTGCTGAGCGCCAACGTCATCCCCATGAGCATGGAGGGCGAACCCATGCGCACTGTCAATATAAAAGACGGATATGCCATCCATCTGGCAATCAAGCAAGGCATCTTGTTGGGCATCATCAGCGGAGGAAAATCGGAAGCCGTGCGCAAACGTTTCCTTTCGTTGGGCATTCCGGCAGCCGACATTTATTTGGGCTCTTCCATAAAGATTCGCGATTATCAGGATTTCAAAGGGCGTCATGGCTTGAAAGACGAGGATATACTTTATGTGGGCGATGACATACCCGACATCGAGGTGCTTCGCATGTGCGGCCTGCCCTGTTGCCCAAAAGACGCGGCCCCCGAAGTGAAGTCCGTTGCACGCTACATCTCCTACGCCGGGGGGGGCTATGGTTGCGGGCGCGACATCGTGGAGCAGGTATTGAAAGCAAAAGACCTGTGGATGGCAAGCGAGCAGGCATTCAGATGGTAAACCTTATCGAAACAAAACAACAGATATGCTGGACAATTTGAAGAAATACAACGTGATATTGGCCTCCAATTCCCCCCGTCGCAAAGAACTGTTGGCAGGGTTGGGAGTGCAGTATGAAATCCGCACCTTGCCCGATGTGGACGAATCCTACCCCGACACCTTGCAGGGAGCCGACATCCCCCTCTACATAGCCCGCGAGAAGGCCGATGCCTACCGCTCCATGCTGCATGCCGGCGAACTGATGATTACAGCCGACACCATTGTGTGGCTCGAAGGCAAAGTACTTGGCAAACCTCAAGACCGTGAAGATGCCTTGCACATGCTTCGGGCCATGTCCGGCAAGACACACGAGGTATTTACCGGCGTGTGCCTCACCACCACGCAGAGGCAGCATACCTTTTCCGCCCGTACGGAAGTGCGCTTCTCTACGTTGAGCGAAGAAGAGATAACCTACTACGTAGACCACTTCCACCCCATGGACAAGGCCGGTGCTTACGGCGTGCAGGAGTGGATAGGCTACATAGGCGTGGAGTACATCTCCGGCAGTTACTACAACATCATGGGCCTGCCCGTGCAGCGGCTCTACCGTGAACTGTGCAAGTTCTGAGCAGGCAGCCCGTTGCCCTCCCTGCCTTGCCTGATGTACGGCGTAAGGTAATATTAGTTTACATATTGCGTCCTCATTTCCCATTAGGGAAGGGGGTAGACCAAGTTCGTACCAAGTTCGTACCATGTTCGTTCTATTCCCGTCGCTATAGGAACGAACAAAGAACGAAGATGGAACGTCTTTGTATGGTTATAGATATTAACAAAAAGGTCTTTCGGCGTGGTGCATCTTCTTGGCGGAAGGCGGAAGGTTTGCACGGTGTGGCCGGCCGGCTTTATTCTGCCAAGTCAATCATCAGCGAGATGTCTTCCGCGCGGATGCCCATCCGTACGAGGATGTCTTTGTCTTTATCAAACAAGTCGAAGAAGTCATTGCGGTTGTCACAGCGTTGCGCTGCTTGCGAATACAGTTGTGCCGCCTGTGGAATGTTGCCGCACTTCCATGCCACATGTCCGGCATTCAGATAGTCGGTGGCAAGCGGTGCGGGGCACGACAGCAGTTTGTCGTAGTACCGGGCGGCTTGTTCATCTTTTCCGCACACAAACGAGCACCAGGCAATGGCACGCCACGTCTTGGCATCGTTATCGTTCTCCATGAGGTCGAGGCGGAAGAAGCATTGCAAGGCTTCTTCGTAGCGGTTCAATTCGGCCAGGCAACTGCCGGTGTGGAAGAGGATGCTGCGGTTGTCCGGCTGGATGGTTTCGGCTTTGCGGTAATATTCGAGGGCATGCCCGAAGTCGTGCGACAGCCTGTAGCAGGTGGCCAGGTGGCGGATGGTCCACACGTGGTCTGGTTTGAGCATATCGGCTTTCAGGTAGGCGTTTACGGCTTCGGCATAGCGTTTCTCTTTTTGGAGGCAATAACCTGTCCTTTGGAAGACATCGGCAGCAGCCTCGCCCTCGGCGGTTACCTTGGTATAAAGTGCGGCAGCTTCGGAGTAATGCTCCTTGCGGAAGTGGAAGTCGGCCACGTCTTTCAGCAGTTCCGGCGTGCCGAGCATGGGGGCAAGTGCCGGCAAGGCATGCAAGGCTATGGTGTCTTGAAAGACGTCGTGCATCTCCTTACGCCGTGGGTTGAGCTTGAAGAAGCGGTACAGGTCGTGTATGTACTGGTTGCTGATGACTTCCGGACGTGCCGCGTATTTCTTCAGCCCTTCGAAGTGTTCGCTTTCCATCAGCTCTTCCATGTTCTGCGACGTCATTTGGTTGAACATCAGGTTGCGTTGCGCTTGCGGTATTTGGTTCAGGGTGAAGGCCATCGAGTATTTGTCGCTGTCGCAGAGGAATCCCGACTGGAGCAGTAGTGCCAGCATGGGATTGTTGGCTTCTGCCGCTTCGCCAAATATTTGCACAATGGTGGATTGCTTCAGGTCGAAAGGGTAGAACCAGTTGGTTATTTCCTTGAAGAAGGGGAACCTTTTCAGTTGGGAGAAGGTGCTCATGTATACGTCCGAGCCCTCCATCTGCAGTTCGTTCATCTCGCGGATTTTATCGTTCAGTCCCGATTGTTCGAAGGCCTGTTCCCAGTCGGGGTTCCAGTCGTTGTCTTCGGGCAATTCTTCAAAACCGAACTTCATGTTGCGCATGAATCCCACGTTTTTCATCATCTCCGGGATGATTTCTTCTTGCATCTTCCGGTTTATTTTTTCGGTGTCCTGACTTCTGAGCAGCTGTATGTAGATGCGGTTCAGGCTCTTGCCCAGTTTCCCGTCCTCGTTCATCAGCGTGAGTTGCGCCATGAGGGCAGGGTAGAGGGGCAGGCGGGCAGGGTGGCGGTGCAGGGTTAATGCAAGCCCCACCAAGGCTCGCTGGGCGGCATGGGCATTGGGCGTTTGGCAGGCATCGAGCAGCCACTTCACCTTGCGGGGGTCGAAGCATGCCAGCAGGCTCAGGGTGACGGCGCTGACAAAGAGGCAGAGGTCGTTGCCCGGCAACTGTTCGGAGTGCAGGTAGGCGTCGGCTTGTTGTGCTTCGCCCGTTGTCCAACTGCTGTTGGCCCATGTGGTCAGAAACAGGTTTTGCTGCATGTCTTCGTGCCGTGCCAAGGTGGCTTCCAGCATCTTGCGGTCGTGTGGCATGAGGTGGCAGAGGGCCATTTCGTCTTCAAACGCTTCGAGCACATGCAGGCACGCTTCGAGGCTTTCCATGAACTTCGTCTGCTTGAGGGTGCGGCGCAGGGAGTGGAAGTAGCCTGGATCGGCGCCATCCAGCAGGAGGAGGTATAGTTGTTCGGCTATCTCCCAGGTTTCGGCGCACAGTTGCAGGTGCAGTTCGTGCCTTCCGGGGTCTTCTGTGCCGTGCCTCATGTATTGCAGCATGTAGCCATAGGCCGTCTCCGTCTGTTCCAACCGGTTTTGCAGGGCGTAGTCGGCACATGTGGCCAGCAGGGCGTGCAGTTGCAGGTGCGCTTCTTTCAGCCGACGCTGTTCCAGCAGGCCGGCAATGCTTCGGTAGGTTTCGTGTATGTCTTGCTCGTTCATGTCCAAAGGGTGAAGTGTATTTTCTGCAAATGTACAAAAAGCAGGCCAAAAATGGCGGGTATGCTTTCTTTTTTTACTTTGCAGGGAGTGGAGGGCTGTACCTTTGCCAGCAGGCGGGGGGAATTGACGCAGCTATCAAAGTGTCATTTTGCTTTTCCCGATGCGCGAGAATGCGTTTCTTCCGTCCTCTTCCCCGTGTGGCCGGAAAAAACGGAGCTCACTTTGCCTAAACCGTAGTCTATCAATGCGATATATGAATATTGACATTTGAAATAGAGTGTAAAAGTGTCGGACTGCGGGATTTTTGCCGTTTTCCGGATGGCGTTCTGTTGCTTTCTTCTTAGTGATGGGTCGCTTTCTTGTCAGTACTTTGCCGCTTACTTGTCCGTACTTTGCCGTTGGCAAAGCGTTGACGAAGTTCCGGATTGCATATCTTTTGTATAAAAGGTGCTCTCTTTGCATGGATATGCTGTTTTTGCCGATAATTATGCAAAGAGAAAACGTTTCGCTTTTCTGTTTTCGTCTTTTCAGAAACTTTATGGGAAAGTATATTTTATAAGAATGGTATACTATTGTATTTAAAATATAGTCGTTCGCTATCTTTTTGATTCTTTTTTATTCGTAAATTTTAATACTAAATACTTTTGTCCATTCTTGTGGTTTGCTTATCTTTGTGAAGACAATAGGAAGAATAAATATGGGTATGAAGTTTAGGCAAAGTAAGAATCAGTAAAAAAAGTAACCTAATTGAAAAATATGGAAATAAGTTCAAAAAACAGTTCTCTGTCCACATCGGTAATGAAGTCAGGGGGAATGTGGCCTGTATTGAGAGTAGATTATTGTACGCCTTATAACCGTAATGCCGTGCTTGAGCGGTGCAGGGATAGCGTAAAGATTTTATGTATCCTTTTATTGCTTTCCACAATCCATACCACCCGCCTTAGTGCACAGGATATTGGCGCGTGCGAAAAAGTTGTGGCCACTGCTGTCGATGCTGTTAATAATCACTCTACCGAAGAATTGAAGAAACATTTGGCTCCCGATTTTACATGTATCGGTCAGACGGGAGCAGTTGCCATGGCGGTAATGGAACAACTGGTCCGGCAACTGGACGAGCACATCTCAGACATCAGTAAGGTTAGCGAACAACAAGCGGACGGTACATTAACGCTGGTCTACGACTTCAATTATAGCAAGAAACTGGGGCATAAGAATGCTACCTTTGTATTCAATGCCGACAATCAGTTAAAGCAAATGGATTTACTTCCTGCCCAAGTCAAAAAAGTAAGTACAAAGACCGATTTTAAGATTCCTGAGCAAGATGTGATTACTATACCTATAGATATCTGTGATGATCTGATAACGGTCGTTGCTAAGCTAAACGGCATTGAGCGGAAATTTATTCTCGACAGCGGTGCGCCTTCCCTCTACTTGAATAGCCGATATTTTGCGAGTGGCAAGGGTGGCATTACAATAGGTTCATCCCAAGGCGTAAGTTCCGGCATCTCAGGACAATCTGCCGTTCGTATTGATTCCTTTGATTTTTATGGCATTGAGATGCGAGATGAAGATTTCTTAATGTCCGATTTGTCCCACCTGCTTAAAGATGAAGAAATTTATGGACTGATAGGCTATCAGGTTATAAAAGACTATGATTGGTTGTTTGACTATGAAAACAAAACTTTGACATTGATTAAGCCGAAAAGAACTGCAGCCTATATCGACAAAATGAAATATACCACCAGTGAAGTACCACTTCAGTTGACATCTGAAACTTCACATATTCCTTTTGTCAAAGGAGTGATAGGCAATACAACATTGTCTTTGGGCATTGATTGCGGGGCTACGGGCAACTTGTTAGATATTTCACTCTTTAATAAACTGGAAAACGGCTTGACCGGCATCACTACAACCGACTTGAGAGGGGCATCCCAAGAAACAGTAAACGTGAAAGAAGCTACGGTGAAATGCCTTGCCATTGGAGAGAAGCGATTTCAGAATATGGCTACCGCCTTCAATGACATAAGCCACTTGAATGCCAAGTGGGAGAATAAAATAGACGGGCTTATCGGTTATGAAGTCCTCTCTAAGCAGAAGACTATTATCAGTATTCCAAGCCGTAAACTGATATTTATAGAATAAAAATATATAGGAATAAACAAAAATGTTAGCATATACCTACATACAGCAGGGAAAGTTTGAATTGACTGAAAAGCCGAAACCGGTGCTACAGGATGGGCGCGATGCCATTGTGCGTGTCACGTTGGGCAGCATTTGCACCAGCGACCTGCACATTAAGCACGGCAGTGTACCTCGCGCCAAGGTAGGCATCACCGTGGGGCATGAGATGGTGGGCGTGGTAGAGCAAGTGGGAGCAGATGCCCGCAAGGTGAAGCCGGGCGACCGCGTGACGGTGAACGTGGAAACCTTTTGCGGGGAATGCTTCTTTTGCCGGCACGGCTATGTGAACAATTGCACCGACCCCAATGGCGGCTGGGCGTTGGGGTGCCGCATTGATGGCGGACAGGCGGAGTATGTGCGGGTGCCGTATGCCGACCAAGGGCTGGACCGCATCCCCGACACGGTGAGCGACGAGCAGGCCCTGCTGGTGGGCGACGTGCTTGCCACGGGCTTTTGGGCGGCACGCATCTCGGAGATTACGCCGGACGATACGGTGCTCATCATCGGTGCCGGACCGACGGGCATCTGCACCCTGCTTTGCACGATGTTGCACCGTCCGCGCCGCATCATTGTGTGCGAACGGTCGGAGGAGCGTATCGGCTTCATACACCGGCACTATCCCGAAGTGTTGGTCACTACACCCGATGCTTGCCGTGACTTTGTGGCGGAGCATAGCGACCATGGGGGAGCCGACGTGGTGATGGAGGTGGCGGGTAGCGACGACTCTTTCGCGCTGGCATGGCAATGCGCACGTCCCAATGCCGTCGTTACCATCGTGGCGCTTTACGACCGTCCGCAAGTGCTTCCGCTGCCCGATATGTATGGCAAGAACCTTACGTTTAAGACGGGCGGGGTAGACGGGTGTGATTGCGCCGAGATTCTCCGCCTTATCGAAGCGGGACGGATAGATACCACGCCTCTCATCACCCACCGCTACCCGTTGGCAGAGATAGCCGAAGCTTACCGCATCTTTGAGAACAAGCTCGACGGAGTAATAAAGGTGGCGGTTACCGCCCGATGAATCCGGCGCGGAATAGGGCGGGAGAGAGTGTCTAATTATTGGACGGTGTTGTCTAATAATTAGACACTCTCTCTTTTTTCATGTCTTGCTTTATGGTTGACTTTCAGCATAATAAATACTTTGGCACAGTTTCTGCATAGAGAAATGCAGATGAAACTATTAACAAACTACCTACGAAGTATGAAACAACTACATTACACCTTTCAAGTACTGCTTCACGCCAAGGGGAGCAACTTGCTGAAAATCATTTCCCTTGCCTTGGCTCTTGCTGTGAGCATCCTGCTCTTTGCACGCGTGGCCTTCGAGCA
>CALUIF010000123.1 GCA_944320635.1 uncultured Bacteroides sp.
CCCCTACTCTGCGGGTTACTGCAAGTTACCTATCCTTATAGCGGGTTCTTGCGGGTTATTCTTGCGGAAAGTCTTGGTTATCAAAGTACTTTTGCTTATCTTTATGCTGTAAACCAACAAATCAGAAAAAGAACTACAGCATGAACGGATTCAAAATACGCAGCTATGGACGTACCGAACTGGCACAACTCTATAACCCCGAACTGACAGCCTATAGCGCTTACCGCAAACTGATGCAGTGGATAGCCCACAGCCAACGGCTGACCGACCAGCTACGCGAACTGGGCTACGACCCTCGCCGACGCACCTTCACCCCACTGGAGGTCAAGGCCATTGTGGATACGCTGGGGGAGCCTTAGAGCTTGTCTTAGAACCAATAAGCTTGCATCGCCCAATCAAGCCAATTACAGGCTGTAATCAACTTGATGGGGCGATGCAAACAGCAAGAAAAGCTTCCTCTTAATTTATGCAAATTATGCACATATGTCGTGGCCGGAAATCTTCACACACGGGCGCGCGTACTTATAATAGCTTCTTATAACAGCCGCGCTTGCTGTCCTGCTCCAAGCGGTGCATCAACAGAAACTTGCGCTTCCAGCCTTCCACGGTGTGCACGTTCAGTCCCTTCTCCGTTGCCAGGTTCAGAAGTTCCTGCCGGGTAAAGTGGTCTGGCAGGAGGGCAAAGAAGTCTTCCTGGTCGGCCTGCGGCCGACGCACCACCTCCGTAGCAGGAAGGAACGACAGGATGTGGGTGGCGTGCCGGTAAAGCACAGGCGCTAAGGCCATCACGGCCTGGAAGTCGTCCGTGCGTACCGCCAGTTCCCAGCGGGCTATGATTTTATCTTTCAGGTTATCCCCGGCAATGTCGGGGGCAGGATGCAGCAGGTCCGTCTCTCTTTCCGGTTCGTCGGCCTCGACCACACGCAGTATAGCCACGATGGAAAGCAAGCGGCAGATGTTGACAGCCATGCGCACCACCGAACTGCTCATTTCATTGCCATACACCCGGCGTGCCTCACCAAACAGGCCGCCAAACAAGGCATCGAATGCCGCCTCTTGTTCCGATGTAAGCACAAGCTGGAAAATGCCCATCATCTTCAGACGGTCCAACTTCTGTTTCCAGTCCTTACCCAACTGGCGGAACACTTCTTCCACGGGCAAGTCGTTGCGGTCGAACTGGCTTTGCCACTGCCCGGCGGCAGGCATATAGTAAAACAACTGGCGGGAAAAAAGCCCGTTTTCCGCCGAAGGAATCAGGGGCTGCACCTGGGCGGGTGTACCGGACAGGAGCACTGAGAGGTACGTGCGCTCCACCTCACGATACTCGTGGTCGGTGCGCCGGTTGTAAGCCACCGGGTCGTGGTCAAATACCTTGCGGAGCGTGTCGCTCCAGTGTCCGTAGTCGCTGCCTATGGCGCTGCTCACGGTATCGGCTTCCGGCTCAAAAATCAGCCCCGTACCATCGGAGTCTATCAGGTTTTGCAAAATACCCGTCCCGGTATTGTTGGCCGGAATGAGAAACAGCTTGTTGGCCGGTTGCCGGGGAGGCTCCACCCTGCTGCGCTCCTTACCAAGGGTGTCGTAGGCGGCTTTTTCCTGACGGTAAGCCTTCATCCGGGCTTCCACCTGCCGCCTCACCTCGCGATGGATAGGTTCTACATAGCAACGGGTAAAGCTCAACGCTCCTTTTCCGGAAGCGGGCGGAGCAATGATAAACGTCTGGAGTGTGGGCGAATAACACTTGCCTCCGTAGGAAAAATGCACATTGCGTCCCAGCCCCGCACCCAATACGGTAAGGGTGCCCAGTAACAGGATATCTTTTTGCGGACGGGTGGCACCGAAAGCCACCGATTGCTGCAAAGGCCAAGGCCACTCGTAAGAGGCAAACACCGGAAGTGCGAAGTACGGTTCGCTGCCCTGAACGGCATCACCGGTTTCGGCCGATGCACCGCTGTCCACCATAGTATACGCGCGCCCGTGTGTGAGAGATTCGCGGGGAGGCATATTCCGTATACTTTGCATGTTTTCACTATTGGCAAAATGGCTTGTACTGCTACTTGCTACCTCTACTCCCGCCTGACGGGCCAAGTGGAACACGGTGCCCAGATGCACCAATCCATGCCCGTCGCGCAACACGCGGGTGTACATTTTGTCGGCATCCGCCTGCCTGTACTTGGGCGACAGGCTGCACAGTTCATGAAACACGCTGCGCCCGGCTTCCCCACAATCGGTGGCAAGCGCCAAGGCCAGCTGAAGATATTCGCTATAAGTGGGGGCAATGTCTGCCCCCTGACGCTTCACGGCGTCAACAAGAAGTTGTAAATCAAACATTTTTATTTTAAGTGGTTGTTCATATTTAGTTTATACTATGCCGGTCATTGATTTTTTAGACGCGGATTGAGCGGATGATGCGGATTATTTTAGCATAATGCTGAATCCTATAAATCACAAATCCGCGTCATCTGCGCCATCTGCGGATGAAAAATTCTTCCGATAATAATCATTTCATCCTCGCCCCCGCGTCATGGCAAAGGAAACAGGCACGTACCACGTCTTTCCCGCTCACATCCACGCCCCGGGCAGCGTCATCGGGATGCGGGTCGTGCATCAGGCGCACATACTCCATGGCTTGCCTGGCATAATGGGCAGCCCATGAAGCCGGGTCTTCCTCCTGCTTCAACTGCCCCGAGGGCCAACGGATAAAAGCTTTGACACCCCGACCGCTGGGACTGACAAAAGCCAGCCGCGTGTCCAGATAAGGGTCGGCAAACAAGGCCTGCTTCACTTCCTCCGCCTCGGCCGCGTCCGCCAGCTTGTCCACATCAATGGGCAGCACGCCGGAGAAGGCTGTCAGACTATCGCAACGCCTCCGGCTGAAGGTGCCGAAAGGCGTGACAAACGGCAAAGCATTGCGCTTGGCCAGGTTTAAATCGGGTGCCGCCCGCACCTGCCGGGTCAACTCGCACAACCGCTCATCGGCAGTAATAAGATGATACACTTCGGCCACCGTAACCGACCGCAAAGGCAGCAACGTCGCCGCCCGCAACAAGCGCCCGCCGGCATCTTTGACCGGAGCAATAGGCGCTTCAAAATAAGACATCAATTCGTTTGTAAGCATAAAGCATCATTGAATTTAAGTAATTCTTTATGTTTAGTTTACGCTATCTGTCATGCCGAGCATAGTCAAGGCATCTCGCTTCATGGCAGGGTAATCGCTGAGATTCTTCGACTGCGCCCTACGGGCTTCGCTCAGAATGACAGACACATCCCTTCATTGATATTATAAACTAAATGTTCACATCTACTTAGAAGTTAAGAACACAGATTCCCGAAGCAGGAACCTCTCGTTTTACAATTTTATGTAAAAGTGACAAAAAACCGTAAAACAAGCGTTATCTTTGTCCCCAGCCGGGACAAAATAAGAATATAAATTATCACATAACAAATGACTAATCGATTCAAAACCAACGAAGCACTGCTTCAAGCCCTCTCGCTCCAGGTAGCGAAGCTGGGCCTGGCTTTCCGCCAAACCGAGAAAGAACTCCACCTGCGCAATGGCATCATTGGGCGGATGAAAAAAACGCCTTATTAGAGGGCGACCACATCAGTTCGGAACAGCTGATCGGGCTGTTGCACCTCGTTTCCCACAAATACCGGGAACAGATAGCCTTTGCCCTGCGTGACGACAGTCCCACCAAAGCCCACGCCCTGCAGGCCGATCTCCATGCCTGGAACGTCACCGTGGCACGCCACCTGGGCATCATGCCCTACAACCCCTTGGACTGCTACGCGGATATGTTTGGATGAATGGGAAAAGATTGCTACCTTTGCAAAGGACACAGAATAAGGAAGAAAAATGGAAAGCAACAAATACATCCGTTTCGACTGGGCTATGAAACGCCTGCTACGCAATAAAGCAAACTTCGGGGTTCTCGAAGGATTGTTGACTACGTTATTGGGCGAAAAAATAACCATAGACCGACTACTGGAAAGCGAAAGCAATCAAGAAGACGAATTCGACAAGTATAACCGCGTGGATATGCTTGCCGAAAACTCTAAAGGAGAACTTGTACTTATTGAAGTACAAAACAACAATGAATATGCATACTTCCAACGCATGTTGTTCGGCACATCGAAACTGGTTACCGAATACATCAACCGGGGTGATGGCTATGACAAAGTACGCAAAGTATATAGTGTGAACATTGTGTATTTCTCGCTTGGTGCAGGAAAAGACTTTGTGTATCATGGAAAAACGGAGTTCCGTGGCATTCATAACGGCGATCTGCTGGAGTTGACTCCCTTTCAGCGACAGACATTTAAAGTCGATACCGTTAGCGCGCTTTATCCCGAATATTATATCTTGAAAGTAAACGACTTCAACCGCGTAGCAAAAACCCCGTTGGAAGAATGGATTTATTACCTGAATACCGGCGACATCCCCTCGGACGCATCGGCTCCTGGCCTGGAGCAGGCACGTGAGCAACTGAAGCTGAACCGCATGACAAAAGACGAACTGAAGGCCTACTATCGACACCTCGATAACATTGTCATACTGCGTGACAACATCAACACCGAACGGGCTGAAGGACGGGCTGAGGGACGGGCTGAAGGACGGGCTGAAGGACGGGCTGAAGGACAACAAGAAGAACGCATTAAAAATGCCCGCAACCTGAAACGACTGGGCGTTTCACCGGAAATCATCACACAAGCCACCGGCCTGCCCAAAGAAGAAGTGGAGAAGCTTTAAATGATGGATAAGCATGAGCACAATTATTGACCAAATACGCATTGAGAATTTCAAGTCATTGAAAGACACAACCTTAAATGACTGCAGGACTTACAACTTGTTGCTGGGAAGACCCAATGTGGGAAAAAGCAATATACTGGAGGCTTTATCCATCTTCTCCGTGCCCTATCTGTTGCCTGAGAAACGGGAACTGAACGACATGCTAAGGTATCAACACAGCATTGGTGAATTATTCTTTGACGGTAATGTTTCACAACCCATCACGGTGCAGGCAGGCGATTATAAAACCACGCTGACAAGTGTAGACAATACTAAGCTGGGTTGGACAATAGCCCGGAAGGGAAACCTCGAAATGCTGACTATATCCGGAGGGAAAATTGTAAGCCGCAAAACGGCAGACAATGCGTATCCCCCATTCAAAAGATATATATTCCGGAAACTGGACAAATTCTCCAATGCAGACTTGCCTTTCCTGCTTCCCATTGCCGGAGAAAACCTCATGCAAATTATCCAAAACAGTGCCACATTGACCGCAGAAATCAGCGGCATTGCAGCAGAATATGGACTTCAATTGGTGTTTGATGCCTCGACACGCGAAATCAAATTTCAAAAGAAACTGAATGCAAACACCGTTTTCTCCATTCCGTTCTTTTCCATATCAGACACTTTGCAAAGGTTGATATTTTATAAAGCGGCCATCGGCAGCAACCGAGGCTCTGTCATTTTGCTTGAAGAAATAGAAGCCCATGCTTATCCGCCATTCATTTCTAAAATAACAAGCAGCATTTTAGAAAACAATGACAACCAATACTTCATCACAACCCACAGCCCCTACGTTCTGAACGACTTTTTGGAGCATCACGACAAAGACTTGGCCATTTATCTTGTAGATTTGCAAGAAGGACTGACCACTGTTCGCAGACTCTCGGAGGCTGAAGTCGAAGAAGTATACAATGACGGAATAGACTTGTTTTTCAACAGTGAAATCTTCGCAGAATGAATCACGCAACAGACAATCTCATCTTGCCGGAGTGTTATATAGAAACTAATCTGATAGAAGCTTTAGTACCTCCTCAACACGGTTATAATCACCAGAAAGGGTGTCCTGCTGTAGCTAAAAAGATGAAGGAAAAATTTGCAGACAGTTTTGCTTTAGGCATCATGGACAAAGACAAGAGACGGGTCTCTTACCTGCAAGAATTCTCCCTCATTGCTTCCGACCAAGACTTGGAGATATATAAGCATAAAGAAAGACCGCACTATATCTTATTGATATCGCCTGCCGTAGAAGGATTCATTTTAAAAGCTGCATCGACTCTTAAGCTTGATTTAAGAACGTATGAAATACCCGTCTCATTAGAAGGCATGAAAAAGGAGACCAAACAAGTAGATGCCAAAAGCAGCCAAAAATACCGGAAACTGTTTAAGGCATTGAGTTCCGCGCCGGAGTTTCAGAAACTGGCAAGGGTTATTTTCTACCTGAAAGATAAGAGGTATGAGGCACAAGAGGATGTGCTAAGGGAGATGATAGAATAAAGAAAATCGTAATTAGACTTTAATTCTTAACCCATATGAATATTGCCGTAGCCGGAACAGGCTATGTAGGCCTCAGCATTGCCACGTTGCTGAGCCAACACCATCGTGTCATAGCCGTTGATGTCATTCCGGAAAAAGTGGCACTGATAAACCAGCGGAAATCACCCATACAGGATGAGTATATCGAAAAATATCTGGCAGAAAAGCCATTAAACCTTACTGCCACACTGGACGGGGCTGCAGCCTACCGTGAAGCGGACTTTGTAGTCATTGCCGCCCCCACCAACTACGACCCGGTGAAAAACTACTTCGACACCAGCCATGTAGAAGAAGTCATCGAACTGGTGAAACAGGTCAACCCGCAGGCCATTATGGTCATCAAGAGCACCATTCCTGTAGGCTATACGGAATACATCCGGCGGAAATCGGGTACGGAAAACGTCATTTTCTCCCCCGAATTCCTGCGTGAGAGCAAGGCACTTTACGACAACCTCTACCCCAGCCGCATCATTGTAGGCCGCCCTGAAGGTGATATTCGCCTGGATGAAGCCGCAAAGCGCTTTGCCACCCTGCTGCAGGAAGGTGCCTTGAAGCCGGACATCCCCACCTTGTTCATGGGACTGACCGAGGCCGAGGCTGTGAAACTTTTTGCCAACACCTACCTGGCCTTGCGCGTATCTTACTTCAACGAACTGGACACCTATGCGGAGATGAAAGGGCTGGACACCCGTGCCATCATCGATGGCGTATGCCTCGACCCTCGCATTGGCACGCACTACAACAATCCGTCATTCGGTTACGGAGGCTATTGCCTGCCCAAAGACACCAAGCAGCTGCTGGCCAACTACGCCGATGTGCCGGAAAACCTCATTCAGGCCATTGTAGAAAGCAACCGTACAAGGAAAGACTTCATTGCCGACCGCATACTGACCCAGGCAGGTTACTATACAGCCAACAGTCGATGGGACAAAGATAAAGAGCACAAAGTCACCATCGGTGTGTTCCGCCTGACCATGAAGTCCAACAGCGACAACTTCCGACAGTCATCCATCCAAGGCGTAATGAAGCGTATCAAGGCCAAAGGCGCCGAAGTGATTGTGTACGAACCGACATTGGAAGACGGCAGCACCTTCTTCGGCAGCAAAGTAATAAACGACTTGACCCGCTTCAAGGCAGAAAGCCAAGCCATCATCGCCAACCGTTACGACAGCTGCCTGGACGACGTGAAAGAGAA
>CALUIF010000124.1 GCA_944320635.1 uncultured Bacteroides sp.
GCCTACATCTCCGACCGCACGGGCGAGACGGAAATCTACCTCCAGCCTGCCGCCGGGGGAGACCCCGTGCAGCTGACCACGGGCAACGATACCTACATCCGCAGCCTGCTGTGGAGCCCCGATAGCAAGACCGTGCTCTACACCGACCGCAAGAACCGCATCGTCACCGTGGACGTGGCGAAGAAAACGAAAACCGTGGTGATGCAGTGTCCCGAAGGCGAGTTCTACGATGTGGCCTTCTCGCCGGACAGCCGCTGGCTGACCTACACCAAGCCGGCGAAGAACCAGTTTTCCGTGGTCTACATTTACAACCTGGCTGGCAAGAAAGAATACCCCGTGACGGAGCGTTGGTACAACTCCTCCTCGCCGGTGTTCAGCGAAGATGGCAAGTACCTCATCTTTGAATCCGACCGCGACTTCAATCCCATTTACGGACGCCTGGAGTGGAACCATGTGTACACCCGCATGGGTGGCATCTACCTGGCCATGCTGACCGCCGACACGCCCTCGCCCTTCTTGCCGGAAGACGAGTCGGTGAGCGTGGCTTCGCCCGCCGGTGACAAGAACAAGCCTGCGGATAAGGGAACAGCAGCCGAAGGCGGAAGCAGCCCGGTGCAGGTAGACGCCGAAGGCATCACAGGGCGCATCGTGAAGCTGCCCTTGCCCGCGGGCAATTACCGGAACTTCCATTCGGACGGGCAGACGGTGTGGTATTATGCCGACGGCTCCACGTATGCCTACGACCTGGCGGAGCAGGAATGCAAGGAAGTGGCCGGAGGAGCCTACATGGTGCCGGTGGCAGGCAGCAAGAAGGTGCTCTACATGAAGGGCGACCTGTTGTATGTGGGCGACCTGACTGCCGGCGAAGCGACGCTGGACGAACCTGTGTACCTAGGCGACCTGGCCGCAACCGTGGACTATCCCCAAGAGTGGAAGCAGATATTCGGCGAAGCCTGGCGCGCCTACCGCGACGGCTTCTACCTGGAGAACATGCACGGAGTGGACTGGCAGGCCATCCGCGAGAAGTATGCCGTGTTGCTGCCCTACGTCAAGACGCGCCTCGACCTGAACTACGTCATCGGTGAGATGATAGCCGAGCTGGCGTGCGGCCATGCCTACGTCAACCCCGGCGAATATCCCAAGCCGGAACGCGTAGATATGGGCCTGCTGGGTGCCGAGCTGAGCAAAGATAAGAGCGGTTTTTACCGCATCGACCGAATTCTGCCTGGCGCACCGTACAGCGAGAAGCTGCGTTCGCCCCTCGCCGAACCAGGCATGGGCATCAACGAGGGCGACTACATCACGGCCATCGACGGCGTGCCCGTGACTTCGGTGGACAACATCTACCGGCTGCTCGTGGGCAAGGCCGATGTGCTGACCGAATTGTCAATCAACACCAAGCCTGCGGCCGAGGGCGCGCGCAAGGTAGTTGTCACCCCCACCGCCGATGAATATCCGCTGTACCACTACAACTGGGTGCAGAAGAACCTGCGCCGCGTGGAAGAAGCTACCGGAGGCCGCGTGGGCTACATCTACATCCCCGACATGGGGCCGGAGGGCTTGAACGAATTCGCAAGGTATTTCTACCCGCAACTCGACAAGGAAGCCCTCATCATCGACGACCGTGCCAACGGTGGCGGCAACGTATCGCCCATGATTATCGAACGGTTGCTGCGTAAGCCCTACCGCATGACGATGTACCGCACGTCTACCATGACCGGCACCATCCCCGACGCCACGCAATACGGCCCGAAGATTCTGCTTATCAACAAGTATTCGGCTTCCGACGGCGACCTGTTCCCCTGGAGCTTCAAGGCAAACAACCTGGGCACGGTGATCGGCACCCGCACATGGGGTGGCATTATCGGCATCAGTGGTTCCCTGCCCTATATGGACGGCACGGACATCCGCGTGCCCTTCTTCACCAACTACGATGCCAAGACTGGCCAGTGGATTGTGGAGAATCACGGTGTCGACCCCGACATCCTTATCGACAACGACCCCATACAGGAGCAAGCCGGCGTTGACCAGCAACTGGAAAAGGCCATCGAGGTAGCACTCGAGCAGCTGAAGGACCGCAAGCCGTTGCCGGGTGTTCCTGCGCCAAGAACGTTCAAGGACTTAGGGCTGGAGTGACGCGTGTTGCCCCCATAAGCCATTTGCATTCCAACGTCAGAGGGACGTATTCCACGCAAACACAATGTGTGCGCGGGATACGTCCCTCTCCGCTATATGAACAGGTTGGATTACTTACGCATCAGGTATTTGACAAACAGATAACCGCCAAAGACTTGCAGCAGCATGCCCGGCACCCCGATACGGAAATCCTGGACGGCGTCGTAGAAGCTGCCTTTCATCAGCCATTCCCCCAACGTGCCGATGACTTGATAGGAAAGCACCACCGCCAGCATAAGCGGCAACGACACTTTTTGCCACCTGTGCGCCGCATACCCGGCAGCACCAGCCAGCAATACGGATTTAAGCAAAATGGCAGGAAGCGCGCCCCATACAGGCATCCCAAACATCAGGGAGTTGACCAGCGGAGAAACGACCGCCGTCAGCAGTCCCGTTTTCCACCCGTATTTATAAGCACCGACAAGGGTGAAGAAATAGATGGGCAGCCATGTCACCCCGCCTTGCGGAACGAGGTGGAAAAGT
>CALUIF010000125.1 GCA_944320635.1 uncultured Bacteroides sp.
ATTATTATAACTAACTAAAAGAGCTGATTATGACTTATTCACACGAAGTTGAACACATGTGTGTTGTAAAGAAGGGTCCCAACCACGGACCGGCTCCAATACCCGAAGAAGGTAAATGGGTAAAAGCTAAAGAAATAGTTGACATCTCCGGCCTTACGCACGGTATCGGATGGTGCGCTCCCCAACAGGGTGCCTGCAAGTTGACACTGAACGTAAAGCAGGGTGTCATTCAGGAAGCACTTGTTGAGACTATTGGCTGCTCGGGCATGACCCACTCTGCCGCCATGGCTTCCGAAATCCTGCCTGGCAAGACCATTCTTGAAGCACTCAACACCGACCTTGTATGCGACGCTATCAACACAGCCATGCGCGAGCTGTTCCTGCAGATTGTGTACGGACGCACCCAGTCGGCATTCTCGGAAGGCGGACTGATGATTGGTGCCGGACTTGAAGACTTGGGCAAGGGACTGCGCAGCCAAGTGGGAACCCTCTACGGTACGCTGGCCAAAGGTACACGCTACCTGGAACTGACCGAAGGCTACATCACCCGCATGGCTCTGGACAAAGACAATGAAGTCATCGGCTACGAATACGTCCACATGGGCAAGTTCATGGAACAGGTTAAAGCCGGCAAAGATGCTAACGAAGCACTCAAGGCAGTGACCGGAACCTACGGCCGCTTCAAGCCCGAACAAGGAGCAGTTAAATACATTGACCCACGTAAAGAATAAAGGAGGACACAGATATGATTAGACCCGTACAATTTGAAAGCCAAGACCGCCGTATCAAGCAAATTCTTGCCGCGTTGAACGCGAACGGCATCAAAGACATCGAAGAGGCTAATGCCATCTGTGACGCCGCAGGCCTCGATCCGTACCTCACTTGCCAGGAGACTCAAGGCATCTGCTTTGAAAACGCCAAGTGGGCTTACGTCGTAGGTTGTGCCATCGCCCTGAAGAAAGGTTGTACCAATGCTGCTGACGCTGCCGAAGCCATTGGCATCGGACTTCAGGCATTCTGTATCCCCGGCTCTGTGGCCGACGACCGTAAGGTAGGCTTAGGCCACGGCAACCTGGCTGCACGCTTGCTGCGCGAAGAGACCCAGTGCTTTGCCTTCCTGGCCGGACACGAGTCGTTTGCTGCTGCCGAAGGCGCCATCAAAATCGCCGAAATGGCCAATAAGGTGCGCAAGAACCCCTTGCGCTGCATCCTCAACGGATTGGGCAAGGATGCCGCTATGATTATCAGCCGTATCAACGGTTTCACTTATGTTCAGACAGAGTTCGACTACTTCACAGGCGAGCTTAAGATTGTAAAAGAGACCCCCTACTCCGATGGTCCCCGCGCTAAAGTGAAATGCTACGGTGCTGATGACGTTCGCGAAGGCGTAGCCATCATGTGGCACGAAAATGTCGACGTGTCCATTACCGGAAACTCTACCAACCCCACCCGCTTCCAGCACCCTGTAGCCGGTACTTATAAGAAGGAACGCGTGTTGGCAGGCAAGCCCTACTTCTCGGTAGCCAGTGGTGGCGGTACAGGACGTACACTGCACCCGGACAACATGGCTGCTGGTCCCGCCAGCTACGGCATGACCGACACTATGGGTCGTATGCACAGCGATGCTCAATTCGCTGGTTCCAGCTCAGTACCCGCCCACGTAGAGATGATGGGCTTCCTGGGTATCGGAAACAACCCGATGGTAGGTTGCACCGTGGCTTGCGCCGTAAATGTGGCGCTGGCTCTCAGCAAATAAGCACGTTTTACTTTTTTCTTCATCTGCAAGAATCCCTGCAACTCCACACACTGAGTTGTAGGGATTTTTTTGTAACTTTCTCCATGAATACACACTACTGCCATGACACTCTGCGCATAAAAGACGGAGTCCAACAGTCGGGCGCGCAGATGCTGTGACATATTGCCCGACTCAGGAAAGATGTGGAGGGTGACTTAGAGCTTTTTTCATTTTACCGGAATAATCTGTATCTTTGTGTCGTAGAATCAAACCGCGAAGATTATGATAGAAATACGCAGTGCTACTTTTGTCGTGAGCAATACCGACGTGAGCAAGTGCCCCCAGGACGGACTGCCGGAGTATGCTTTCATCGGACGCTCAAATGTGGGAAAATCCAGCCTTATCAACATGCTCACCGGGCGGAAGGGATTGGCCATGACGTCGGCAACACCGGGCAAGACACTGCTCATCAACCACTTCCTTATTAACCGTCAGTGGTACATCGTCGACCTGCCGGGTTATGGTTATGCCCAGCGTGGGCGACGGGTACAGGAGCAGATACGCCGTATTATTGAGAGTTACGTGCTGCACCGCGGTCAGATGACATGTCTGTTCGTGCTGATTGACAGCCGTCACTCCCCCCAGGCCATCGATTTGGAGTTCATAGAGTGGCTGGGCGAGAATGCCGTGCCCTTCGCACTGGTCTTCACCAAGGCCGACAAGCTGAAACCCGGCGCACTGAAAGCTAACGTACAGACCTATCTGTTGCATTTAGAAGGTCAGTGGGAGGAGCTTCCCCCAAGCTTTATCACCTCGGCTGAAACACGTCGAGGGCGCGAGGAATTGCTGGAGTTCATCGCCGGTATAAACAAACAAGTATCTGAGAACCAATTAAAATAAGCGTATGAAGAAGTATGTACACATCGTCCTCCCGGCTATTATGGCCGCATTGCTGGTCTGCCCAATGGCACAGGCCCAGTCGTTGAAGGACTTGCTTAACCGTGAAAACGTAGAAAAAATAGTCAGTGCCGTGACAGGTACCAACCTGGCCGATATGACCGGTACGTGGACGTACGAGGGTGCTGCTGTAGAGTTTGAGTCGGATAACCTGCTGGCCAAGGCCGGAGGTGCCGTGGCTGCCAATGCCCTGACAGACAAGCTGGATGAGCAGTTACAGAAACTGGGCTTCCGTGAGGGAGCGCTCTCGTTTACTTTCGAGGCCGACAGCACCTTCCAAGCCTCTTTGGGGGGGAAGCCGGTGAAGGGAACGTACACTTACGACCAGGCGGAAAACCGTGTCACCCTCAAGCTGGCCCGCTTAGTGCCTTTGAAAGCCACGCTGAAGTATACGTCGGCACAGATGAACTTGTTGTTCAACTTCGACCGCTTGCTCGATCTGGTACAGCTGCTGGCCGGGAAGAGCGACAATGGCACACTCGCAGCCGTCTCCAATCTGGCAGAAGGATATGACGGACTGCTTATGGGGTTTGCGCTCCGGAAGGAAGAATAATGCGTCGTCGCGGAACGGGGGCATCCCTCTCCCACACGTGTTTTAATAGGAAGTATCCTGCGGCGTGGGTGGTTGGAAATCGACTGCCGCGTCGGGGATGCTGAACGACTTGTCGGCAAACAGCTCTGCAAGTCCGGAAATCTGCTTGAGGCGCAACAGCTCGTCGCGGTCCATGCCGATGTGTTTCATTATCCACTCGTCGGACATACCGGCCTTATCCAGTTCGGCCACGATGTTGCACATCAGTTCTATGTTGTGGGTGCCCCGGGCACGGTTGTGGCGGATGGTAGAGGCCATCCGGTTGGATAGGTCTTTCTCAATGACCACCACGGGCAACATGCCGTGTTCACGCTCATTGATGCGCTTGGAGGTTTTCAGCACCTGGTAGCGATGAAATCCGTCTACCAATATATACTTGTCTTCCTGTTCGTTGTAGTAGCACACGCAGGGCATGGTAAATCCGTCTTCCCAGATGGACAATTCGAGTAGCTTCATTTCGGGGGGAGCTACCACGTTGGGATTATAGTCGTTGGCGTGTACTTTTTCGATGGGTACTGCCCGCACGTTATATACGGGACTTTTATAGTCGTCAGTCATAACTTCATGTTTTTGAATTGTTCCATTATCTTGTCTCTCTTGTAGGCTTCCTCTTTTGTCAAGGCAAACCCCATGTACTTGCAGGCATGGTCATTTTTGAGGATGCACACGCACATACGCTTGTATGTAGGTATCTCACGAAATTCGGGAATGTTGATGTCGTCCAGATAGTCCATCCGCACGGGCTTCTTGTTAGTCTTGTAGTTGGTGGAGTTACCCACTTCCATGATGACACCCGCCTGACGCAGTTTTTCGATGGTGGCATCGGACAAACACCCTCCTTTGGTACGCCAGAATTCTATGCTCACCGTGAGTTTGCGAAGGTAGTTTCGGCGAGTCTGCTCGGGCAAAGTGGACAGCAAGAAGTGCATGAATCCTTTCCACGTGTACCCTTTAGGGAGCGTGATCGACTGCCAACCCATAGCCCGCGTACCCCCATAGATGCCTGTGAAGTTTACTCCGTTTACCCGGCCTATCATCTTACCCCATGTATTGGGGTCGATGGCACGATACAGTCGCAGGCTGTCTTGCGCCTCGCACAGGAAGGGACTGGCCACCCGTTGCCTTTCGAGGCTGACCCCGGCTTTATAATATAGATCGTAAAGGTGATTGTAGTCGTAGCGGAACTTCCCGTTGGCTGTCCAGATGTCGGTAGTTTTCCAGTCGTAGATGGGATAGGCGTTGTAGATGTCATTTCCTATCTTCGACGTCCAGCGGTAGTTGTGGTACATCTGGTACTTACGGCTAAGGTGTATGCTGCGCCAGCGGTTAAAGCTTTCCTGTGTGCGTATGCCGATGAGGAAGCATGTGCGTACCGAGTCCTTGCGCTGGTGCAACCATTTTGCGAAGAGCATCTGAAAGTCATAGTCCCACATGTCTTCGCGGTAGAAGGGGAAATCTTCTTTGTGATAACAGTCCGCAGGCATAGGTCTTACCCAGATGTTTTTGAGGTCGTCTTGCCAAGGACGCCAGTAGCTTTGATACATGGAGGTGCACGTGTTTACACGGAAAGGCACACATACACGGTACACATCCAGCAGGTCGCTGTTGGAGGCAAGAGTACGATCCACGTAGTCAATTGTCTGCTGGTATTGTATCTCGTAGTCCATATGGAACACGCACAGCTTTTTCTTCAGGTTGTGGCGGCGTATGTAGTCGATACACAGGTTGAGCATTACACCGCTGTCTTTCCCGCCGGAGAAGGATACGCACACCGTGCCAAACTCCTTAAAGATAATGTTAAGGCGCTCCTCGGCCAGTTCATACACGTTCTTTGGCTGGTTCATGTCGGTCAACGGTTTTATGCATTCGCACGTAGCGGGTCCACACAGTTTCTTCCTCGAAGCCCAGCCGGGCAAAAAGCTCCTTGTCTTCCTTGAAGCTGACGGCAGCCAACATTGTTCCTCCTTCCAGGTGAGCGATGGCATACTGCAGGAGGTCTTCCAAGACTGTCGTCTTTCGGTCAACTACGTAGTAGTTGTTGATAACGTCTTCATTGCGTTTGTGTTCTACGGGCACGAAACCCAGCACATTGCCATCGTCCACGGCAACGAACCACTCGAATCGGGGCGATGTGCGGAAGGGAAAGTTATAATTTTGCCTCAAGACCTTAGGGTCCATCACCAGCGGAGCCACCAGCTCGTAAAGCTGCTTATCCGTCCCCGGGAGCTGTAATATCTGCATGTTATGTAGTTTTAGTTTTGTTGTTTATCAAGTCGTTACGCTGACTTTGCCACGCAAAGGGATAGAGATGCTGCGATGTGAGCTACGCAAACGACAGGGTAAAGATAGCGGTTTGCACCGTTTCAGGTCTATTCTGTTACGTTTTTTTAACAATAAGAGGCCTGTCTCCCGTATAGTTGGGGGAGACAGGTCTCTCATATGCAGCTGGCCTACTCATACCGTGTGGCAGGCCTGCCTGTAGCAGGTTGGGGTACGCTCCCTACCCTATATTTATAACTTCACTACACCCGAGAAGCCCATGAAAGCCATGGCCAGTAGTCCGGCAGTAATAAGCGCGATAGGGGTGCCTTGCAGTCCCTTGGGTATGTTCACTAGGCTGAGTTGTTCGCGAATGCCGGCAAAGAGGGTCAGTGCCAGACCGAATCCCAAAGCGGTGGAGAAAGCGTAAACAATGCCGGTAAGCAAGTCATAGTCCTTTTGAATGACGAGGATAGCCACGCCCAGTATGCAGCAGTTAGTAGTGATGAGCGGTAGGAACACGCCCAAAGCCTGGTAAAGGGCAGGCGATACTTTTTTCAGAATGATTTCCACCATCTGCACCAAAGCTGCGATGACGAGGATGAAAGTAATGGTTTGCAGGTATTCCAAGCCTAAGGCATCGAGCACGTACTTCTGTATGAGGAACGTCACGATAGTAGCGATGGTGAGCACGAAGGCCACTGCTGCGGCCATGCCCAGTGCGGTGTCAATTTTCTTGGACACGCCCAGGAAGGGGCATATACCCAGAAATTGCGACAGCACGATGTTGTTGACAAAGATTGCCGAGATAAATATCAGTATGTATTCCATAAGAAATCTTTTAAAGGTACAGTGTTAATAAGTCAGCTACCCGCATTCAAGCTTTCTTCAACCTGTTCACCAGAGCGATGAGGTAGCCCAAGGCAATGAAGGCTCCCGGTGCCAAGACGAAGAGCAGCATGCCGCAGTCTTCAGGATAGACGGTAAGACCGAAAATCTTGCCTGTGCCCAGCAATTCGCGTACGGCACCCAGCGTGGTCAGTCCCACGGTGAAACCAAGTCCCATGCCCAAACCGTCGAACATGGAGGCCACCGGTCCGTTCTTCGCTGCGAAGGCCTCTGCCCTGCCCAAAAGGATACAGTTCACCACGATAAGCGGAATGAACAGTCCCAACGTTGCATACAAGGCCGGCACATAGGCTTGCATCAGCATCTGAAGCAGTGTGACAAACGAGGCTATCACCACCACGAAGGCAGGGATGCGCACCATGTCGGGGATGAGGTTCTTTATGGCCGAGATGACCACGTTGGAGCACACCAGCACGAAGGCGGTGGCCAGTCCCATGCCCATGCCATTGATGGCAGACGAGGTCGTTCCAAGCGTGGGGCACATGCCCAGGAGCAGTACGAAGGTAGGGTTCTCCTTGACAATGCCGTTCATTAAGACTTTAAAATTATTCATAGCTATTGACTCCTTTCTATTTATTGGGCGGCTGGCGATGAGATGTCCTCTCCGTCGCCGGCAGGCTGTTCAACATTTTTTTGAGTAGCTCCCGTTGCTCCGTCGGCCTTTTCCTGTCCGGCAAAGGCTGCATAGGCAGCATTCACGGCGTTAAGGAAGGCACGCGATGTGATGGTAGAGGCGGTAATGGCATCCACTTTGCCGCCATCCTTACTTACGGCAAGGGGTTCCTGTCCGGGGTTCATTCCGGTAATATCACCCTTCCCACCGTCTTTGAACCATACGTCGGCCTTCGAACCCAGACCGGGCGTTTCGGCGTGTTGTAGCAGGGAGTAGTTCAGCACATTCCCCTGGGCATCGAAGCCTACCAGCACTTTCAATTCACCGCCAAATCCCATGGCACTTGCCTCGACAGCCGCGCCTATGTACTCCCCACCTTTGGTAGCCGGGTACACAGCATATTGCACGCCATCTACCTCCTGCATTTTCTTTTCGTCGATGGGGTTGTTATCAAAACCCGGTACAACCAGGTTGACGGCATCGCTCAACGCCTTTGCGTTGGCTTGGGCTATAGGCTCTTTGGTGAGTTCGTTTACCCACGCCAGCAGTGCCACGGATACTATTGTCACGCCCGTAAGCACCAGTAACATGTTTGTCAATGTAGATTCTAACTTTTTCATTTCTTCTTAGCCACCTCCCCAAAGCGTTTAGGTTTGACATAAGTATTGATAAGCGGCGTAAATGCATTCATTATAAGAATGGCAAATGACATACCTTCCGGATATGCGCCGAAGAGGCGGATGACCACCGTAAGCGCTCCGATGCACACGCCGTAAATCAGCATGCCACGGTGGCTCATAGGCGACGTCACATAGTCCGTTGCCATAAACACGGCACCCAGCAGCAGACCGCCCGACAACAGTTGTACTACAGGCGATACGTACAGTTCCGGATTGACCAGATGCATGATACCCGCAAAGACGAATACCGTGACGAGAATAGACACCGGAATGTGCCAAGTGATGATTTTTTTCCACAGCATGTAGGCCAGGCCGAGCAGTAAAGCCAGTGCGCTCACCTCGCCTATGCAACCGGGGTTGTTGCCGAAGAACAAGTCCCACGCGCCCGGTAGCTGGTCGAGCGAGAAGCCCGGCGCTCCGTTAATCACGCCCTTCATTACTGCCAGCGGAGTAGCTGTAGTCACGGCGTCGGTGTAAGCCGTCAGTTGGCCTACGGCAGGCCAGCTGGTCATTTGCACCGGGAAGGAAAGCAGCAGGAACACACGTCCCGCCAATGCCGGATTGAAAGGATTGCAACCCAACCCTCCGAACGACATCTTGGCCACGCCAATGGCGAACAAGGCGCCGATGATGATAATCCATACTGGCAGGTTGGATGGCAGGTTGAATGCCAGCAGCACGCCAGTAATGATGGCCGACCCATCGGTGATGGAGGTCGTTTCGCGTTTCAGGATGAACTTGCCGATGGCCCACTCAAAGAACACGCAGGCCAGCACGGAGGTAGCCGTGACAACCAGTGCGCCCAGTCCGAAGAAATACAGCGACACTGCAAAGGCCGGCAAGAGGGCAATGAGCACGCCATACATGTTCTTCTTCACACTATCGCCGCTGTGGACGTGGGGCGACAGGGATACAGTCAATTTATTTTCCATATTTCTACGTTATTTTTTTGCTTGGCGTGCGCGTATCATGGCTCCTACCTTAGCCTTGCCCAGCCGGATGTAGTCCAGCATAGGCCGGTTGGAAGGGCAGGTGAACTGGCATGACCCGCATTCGATGCACGACATGATGTCTTCTTTTTCAACTCTCTCATAGTCTCCGTGAGCCGATACGGTGGCAAGCAGGTACGGCTCCAGTCCCATGGGGCAGGCACCCACACACTTGGCGCAACGGATGCACGGTTGGGGAGCGGTGCGACGGGCTTCCTTCCCGCTCATGACGAGTATGCCCGAAGTGCCTTTCACCGTGGGTATCTCGTCGCTCACCAAAGCCTTGCCCATCATGGGGCCTCCGCTTATTATCTTCCCCGCGTCGCCGGGCAAACCACCGCAAGCCTCTATCAGTTGCTTCATGGGGGTACCGATACGTGCCAGGAAGTTGGACGGCTTCTGCAACGACTTGCCTGTGACGGTCACTACGCGCTCAAACAGCGGCTTGTTTTTCTGCACCGCCTGATACACGGCAAAGGCCGTACCTACATTCTGCACCACAGCACCGGTAGATATGGGCAATGCGCCCGCTGCGACCTGGCGCTTAATGATGGCGTCAATCAGTTGCTTCTCGCCACCTTGCGGATACTTTACTTGCAGGGGCACGACCTCGATACCACTGTAGGCCGAAGCCACCTTCGTCATCAGCTGGATGGCGTCCGGCTTGTTGTTCTCAATGCCGATGAAGGCTTTGCTCACCTTTACGGCCTTCATCAGGATGGTCACTCCCACCATGATTTCCTCGGCATGCTCCAGCATCAGCTGGTGATCGGCCGTCAGATAGGGTTCGCACTCTACAGCGTTGATAATGACGCATTCTGCCTTGAACGCAGGTGGCGGACACAGTTTTACCTGGGTGGGGAAG
Organism: uncultured Bacteroides sp.; assembly: GCA_944320635.1. GTDB lineage: Bacteria > Bacteroidota > Bacteroidia > Bacteroidales > Bacteroidaceae > Bacteroides. The sequence goes on from CALUIF010000125.1 coordinate 9,600, forward strand.
CAAGCGCCTCCAAGCCCCACGATGCCAGCATCGGCTATCTTCTTTACAATCTCTTCCGCAGTGAGCGTGCACTCTTTCACCAATGTGTCCGAGCGGTCAATACTTTCTTCCCATTCGTCGCCCTCCACGTCGATGAAGATGGCAGGTCTGGGGTATCCGCTGGCGTCTACCGTCGTATCAATCTTTGCTACTTTGCCGCTGACAGACGAGTGGATTGCGGCGGACACAAAGCCTCCCGGTTCGGCTATCTTTGTCCCTACTTTCACCACGTCTCCCTTGGCCACCACGGGCTTTGCAGGCGCTCCAATGTGCTGCCCCAGCAAAATGACCGCTTTGGCCGGGATTTCCGCCCGGATGATGGGCTGGTGTGCTGAAAGCTTATTTTCGTGTGGATGGACACCACCGATTGAAAATGTCTTCAACATATGTCTCTTTGCATTAACAAGTTTACTATTCTATTCCTTATTTTCCGTCACCGTCGGTCGGGATGTTGCCCCGTCGGCAGCTGCGTTTTCTTCAACCTTCGGCTTGCGCGGGGGGAAGTTGAGGGCAACGATGGCTCCCTGCGGGCAGGCTTCCTCACACTTGCGGCACGACTTGCACTTGTTGGGGTCGATGTAAGCCAGATTGTTGACCAACGTGATGGCTTCGAATGCGCACACCTTGACACACTTCCCGCACCCGATGCAGGCTGCTGTACATGCCTTGCGTGCTACCGCACCCTTGTCCTTGTTGACGCACTGTACATACACCCGGCGCGACTTCTTGCCTTGCGGACGAATTTCAATGATGTTCCTCGGGCACGCCTTGGCGCAGGCGCCGCACGCGGTACACTTGGCTTCATCCACCTCAGGCAGACCCGTGTCAGGATTCATGTGTATGGCTCCAAACTTGCAGGCAGCAACGCAATCGCCGCACCCCAGACAGCCGTAACTGCATCCCGTCTCTCCGCCATACAGGGCAGAGGCTATGGCGCAACTTTTTACGCCATCATACTGGTTGACACGCGGGCGGTTGGTACACGTACCATTGCAACGCACTACCGCCACCATAGGCTCGGAGGCTGCAACGGACAAGCCAAGGATATCGGCTACCTTCGACATGACCGCCTGCCCCCCCACCGGACAGAGTTTACCCTCCAGCGAACCTGCCTTGACGCAAGCGTCGGCAAAGCCGCTGCAACCGGGGTATCCACACCCACCGCAATTGGCTTGTGGCAAAACGGCTGCCACCTGCCCGATACGCGGATCTTCGTACACAGAAAACTTCTTGGAAGCTGCATACAGTATAGCGGCAAGCACTATCGCTATCACTCCCAACGAAATCACTGCTATCAGAATTACATGCATAAAACTAATGTGTTATTGATTATTATTTTTTTTGATTGAATTATTTAGTCATTCTCTGCGATGCCCCGGGGGCTATTCCATGGGTTGGATGCTAAAGGAAAATTTCTTTCCCAGCCACTTGTTTTTCAACTTCAACATATAATAATATGGTATAAGCAATGCCAGCGAACAGAGCGCCGCATACAGTTCATTCTCCCATAAGCCCATGAATACGAACAATGAAACCACCACAATGAAGAAAGGAACAATAAAGGCCAGCAGCACGGCCATGCCGCCCATAGAGAGCGCACCTACCACCCACACGTGGTCGCCCTGCTTGTACAGCGCAGTGTCGGCGTTGGCAATATCGATAAGTTTTTCTTTTACGTCGGCCGAAGTGCAGTGTCCCTTTATGCTACACGAAGCACATGCCGACGTCTGCACAATTCGCACCTGTATATGATGATCTTCGATGCTTTCCACGATACCTAAGTGTTTTATTGTATTTGCCATTTTGTAAAGTGAACATTACAATCGCGGCAAATTTAAGCATAATTTATGAACTACAAGTCATCCGGAAGATTTTTCTACACCAAAGGATATGCTTTTTCTGTTTTTAAGCGGGAAAATATGTTAAGCAACTATGAAGTACGTGTTCAAAATTATCATCTCTTTTGTACACATTACCAAGCATAGTTCAAGCCAAAGCCCAACGTCTCGTTCACCTGGAAATAGCTGTCGCCTACGGTAGGTGCATTGCCGTCGTCGTAGCGGCCATACACATACAGTTTGGCAGAAAGGTAACGGTTCAGCAGGAAGTCGATGGTATTCTCCCACTCCACGCGCACCCACTTGTAGCTGGTGAGGTAGTCGAGGCGGGAGGTCAGCTTAATGAAAGAGGTAGGTGTCCACGTCAGGTTGGTTTGCACCTGCGAACCGAAGTCATGCTTTACCCGCTTGCCTTCTTCCAGGCCATAGCTCGTCTCATTCACGTGCGAATTGCCCACGTAGCGCATGGTGTAGGTCAAGGGTGCCATGAAGACGGACAGGTTTATCTTCGAAGTAGACAGCTTGTAGTCCATACCAAGGCTTGTCGACCAGTCGAGGGGTGCCAGGAAGGCGGCCTTCATCGTCTCGCTATTGGCATCATAGGCCGGACAGAACTGCGTCTTCACCTCCGTAGAGATGGTGTAATACCACTTGGAGATGGCCTGTATGCCCAGCTTGCTGTAAAGCCTAAGCTGGTCGTTGTTTATCAGGTAGTTGTGCACAGTGTCCGAAGGCGATGATATGAAGCCCAGCTTGGCATCCAGCAGGTTCTCCCATTGTATCTTCTCCCGGTCGTTGTAGTTGGCTTTCAGCTGCAGGCCGGCCAGCAAGGAGTGGGTGCTTTGCCCGCCCTTATACCAGTTGTCCGAAAAGTGGTTTTGGGTAAACTGCAATGAACCGTTTCCCCCCGTAGTCCACCAGTTAGGCTTACGGATTACGATGCCCTTCGACTCTGCCTCCACCTGCTCGACGTGGTCGGAGGCGAAAAGCTTTATCACCGAGCGTTTTTTAGAGGATGCTTCCTTCACGATGTTGTCCGTGAACAAAGGGGTACTGTTTATCTCATCTTCCGTGCGCACCACCAGTTGGGGGTAGTTCACGTAGGCCTTCAGCAGGGCACGGTCTACCCGCTCGTTCACCCGCTCTTTCGCCGTGAAGGCCAGCGTGTCGATAGGCAAGAGCTTGTTGTTCAGAGCCGTGCGCCCGTCCGGAGTCCGGAATTTCCAATCCACCCGCGACACCCGCTCTATAGGAGCATAGTAGTAGGTAAGCGGAATGAACAGACGGTAATAATCGGGATTGCAGGCTATATAGCGCTCCGGCGTGGAGGGGTCGTTCAGGTAATCCAAAACGCCGATATACCTTTCGTACAATATCGACACCGTGTCCATCGTATAGGTATTCACCCCTGTAGGGCGCAGCTTCAGCAGCCAGTAGTCTTTAAAGAAATCGTCGAGCTTGGGGCGTGGCTTGGCCTTCCGCTTTTTCTTGGCAATTGTGTCGCTCTTGGCCACCTCGTTCACCTTTGTCAGAGTGTCTGCAAGGGCCAGTGTGTCCGGCTTTGCGGCCAACGAATCCATGGCAATCGACAAGGTTGCCGTGTCTGTCACGGCTTCCATGCCTTTCGGCGTCACAACAGCCGAATCCAGTTTGCAAGTATCGGCAGCAAGTGTGTCCTTTGCCACTTCTTGTGCCCACGCCGCAGAGTGGGCAAGGCAAGCAGCCAGCATGAGGCATAGCCCCGTTTTCCAAATGTCCATAATAGCCCGATGTTTATGTTTCGACTGCAAAAATAGATTAAATCCATAAGCTTACAAAATAGTTTCCTGCATCTTTTTCATCCGCCGCCCACAGTTAGAGCTTGTCGTACAAATGTACGACAAGCTCTAAGCCTTTACCTCGTAAGAGCATCGTGTCTTCCACGCTTCCCAGACGCCTTTGCTCCGCTCCACCTCCGCTTCCGCTTCGCTCCTATAGAAGCGGAGGAAGAGTGGAGGTGGAGCGGAGCAAATAGGGGCCGGATACGATGTGTATTCTCTCATCCTACTTGAAAAAATGACCCGAATGCTTGCCAAACCAAACACTTTAAGTAACTTTGCACCTTGGTAATAATATGAATATATGCATCCTCCGCATGGAAGGAAGGGAATTAAGAAACTAATACTAATTCTAAATATTACAACATGAGTTTGAAAATCGTAGTATTGGCAAAACAAGTACCCGACACACGCAACGTCGGGAAAGATGCCATGAAAGCCGACGGAACAATTAACCGGGCGGCTCTACCCGCCATCTTCAACCCCGAAGACCTCAACGCCTTGGAGCAGGCCCTGCGGTTGAAGGAAACACACCCGGGTTCTACTGTGACCATGCTGACCATGGGACCGGGTCGCGCGGCCGAAATCATTCGTGAAGGACTGTATCGCGGTGCCGATGGCGGCTATCTGCTGACCGACCGCGCTTTTGCCGGTGCCGATACACTGGCCACCAGCTATGCCTTGGCTACGGCAATCCGCCAGATTGGCGAATACGACATCATCATTGGCGGACGCCAGGCCATCGACGGAGACACGGCACAAGTGGGCCCGCAGGTAGCCGAAAAGTTGGGTTTGGCACAGGTGACTTACGCCGAAGAAATCCTGAACGTGGACGAAGCGGGCAAGACTGTCACCATTAAGCGCCACATCGATGGCGGCGTGGAGACCGTAGAGGCTCCCCTGCCCCTGGTCATCACCGTCAACGGTAGTGCTGCCCCCTGCCGCCCGCGCAATGCCAAGCTGGTACAGAAATACAAACGGGCACTGGGTGCACAGGAAAAAGCTGCCATTACCAAAGAAGCCTCCCTGCCCTATGCCGGGCTGTACGAGCAGCGCCCCTACCTGAACATCGTGGAGTGGAGCACGGCCGATGTGCATGCCGACTTGGCACAATGCGGCTTGAGCGGCTCGCCCACCAAGGTGAAGACCATCCAGAACATCTCTTTTCAGGCCAAGGAAAGCAAGACGCTTACCGGAAGCGACCAGGATGTGGAAAGCCTCATTGTGGAACTGTTAGAAAATCATACCATCGGATAAAATTCAGCTACAAGCTACAAGCTACGAGTGACAAGTGACAAATAAAACTCACCATCACTACGACCCGTAGCTCGTAACCCGTAGCCCATAGCTTTTCACCAAGTAAAAGTCACCCCACTACGACTCGTAGCTCGTAGCTCGTAGTTTTTTTTTTAACTAAAAGAACAATGAACAACGTATTTGTATATCTCGAAATAGAAGGCACTACCGTTGCCGACGTCAGTCTGGAGTTGCTGACCAAAGGCCGTAAGTTGGCCAACCAACTGGGCTGCCAACTGGAAGCCATTGCCGCAGGCTCGGGCCTGGCAGGCATCGAAAAGCAAGTGATGCCCTACGGTGTAGACAAGTTGCACGTGTTCGATGCACCGGGCTTGTTCCCCTACACCTCCCTGCCCCACTCGTCTGTCCTCATCAACCTCTTTAAGGAAGAGAAGCCCCAAATCTGCCTGATGGGCGCCACGGTTATCGGGCGCGACCTCGGCCCCCGTGTATCGTCGGCCTTGACCAGCGGCCTGACTGCCGACTGCACCGCCCTGGAAATAGGCAATCATGAGGATAAGAAAGAGGGAAAAGTCTACGAAAACCTGTTGTACCAAATTCGTCCTGCCTTTGGCGGAAACATCGTGGCCACCATTGTCAACCCCGAGCATCGCCCGCAGATGGCTACCGTGCGCGAAGGTGTGATGAAGAAAGAAATCCTGGACGAAAACTACCGGGGAGAGGTCATCAACCACGATGTAGCCAAGTATGTGCACGACACGGACTATGTGGTGAAGGTCATCGACCGCCATGTGGAAAAAGCCAAACACAACCTGAAGGGGGCTCCCATCATTGTGGCCGGCGGGTATGGCATGGGCTCGAAGGAAGGCTTCGACATGCTGTTCGAGCTGGCCAAGGAACTCCATGCTGAGGTAGGCGCAAGCCGCGCCGCCGTCGATGCAGGCTTTGCCGACCACGACCGCCAGATAGGACAGACGGGAGTGACGGTACGCCCGAAGCTCTACATTGCCTGTGGCATCAGCGGGCAGATACAGCACATTGCCGGCATGCAGGAGAGCGGCATCATCATCTCTATCAACAACGATGAGAATGCCCCTATCAATACGATTGCGGACTACGTCATCAACGGCACCGTTGAAGAAGTTATTCCCAAAATGATTAAGTATTATAAGGCGCATAGTAAGTGATTATTTAGGAGTTAAAGAAGTTATAGAAGTTAAAGAAGTTAAAGCCAATACCTTGTTTATGACACAAAGTTTTCAAGACTTGGTCGTTTGGAAAAAGGCTCATCAGTTCGTATTGCTAGTTTATAGAATAACCAAATTATTCCCTGCAAACGAGCGCTTTGGATTAAGTTCTCAATTCCAGCGGGCTGCCGTATCCATTCCGGCCAATATTGCAGAAGGCTATAAGAAAACAGGAAAGGCAGATAAACTTCGTTTAATGAACATTGCACAAGGCAGTTTAGAAGAGTGCAGATACTATATACTTCTTTCCTCTGATTTAGATTACATCACTAAAGAAAACAACTTAGAATTAACCAGAAGCATAGAAGACGTCAGTCGCTTACTGAATGCTTATTGTAAAGCTGTAGCTTATAACAAGTTTGGCTTTTAGAATGAAAACATTGGGCTTTAACTTCTAAAGAGCTTGCGATTGATAACTTCTATAACTTCTATAACTTCAAAAAAACATGGATAATTTCTACACAGAGATACCCGAACTGCGCTATCATCTGAACAACCCCATGATGGAGCGCATCTGCGAGCTTAAAGAACGCGGATACAGAGACAAAGACCAATATGACTACGCTCCGCAGGATTATGCGGATGCTATCGACTCTTACGACAAGGTGTTGGAGATTACCGGCGAAATCACCGGACAGGTCATCGCCCCCAATGCCGAGGGGGTAGATGCCGAGGGGCCGCACTGTGCCAACGGGCGTGTGGAGTATGCCAGCGGCACGAAGCAGAACCTGGATGCCATGGTAAAAGCCGGATTGAACGGCATGACCATGCCACGCCGCTTTGGCGGACTGAATTTCCCCATCACGCCCTATACCATGTGTGCCGAGATTGTAGCTGCGGCCGATGCAGGGTTTGGCAACATCTGGTCGTTGCAAGACTGCATCGAGACACTCTATGAGTTTGGCAACGAAGACCAGCATAGCCGCTTCATCCCCCGCATCTGTGCCGGAGAAACCATGTCGATGGACCTTACAGAGCCCGATGCCGGCTCCGACCTGCAGAGCGTAATGCTGAAAGCCACCTACGACGAGGCCAACCAATGCTGGAGGCTGAACGGCGTGAAACGCTTCATTACCAACGGCGATGCCGACCTGCACCTTGTCCTGGCACGTTCGGAAGAAGGTACCCGCGACGGACGTGGCCTCTCCATGTTCATCTACGACAAGCGCGACGGAGGGGTAAACGTGCGCCGCATTGAAAACAAACTGGGCATACACGGTTCGCCCACCTGCGAATTGGTGTACAAGAATGCCCGTGCCGAGCTGTGTGGCGACCGCAAGCTGGGGCTTATCAAGTATGTGATGGCGCTCATGAACGGTGCCCGTCTGGGCATTGCCGCCCAGTCTGTGGGCTTGAGCCAGGCTGCCTACAACGAAGCATTGGCCTATGCTAAGGATCGTAAACAGTTTGGAAAGGCCATCATCGAATTTCCGGCAGTCTACGACATGCTCGCTACCATTAAGGCAAAGTTGGATGCCGGGCGTGCCTTGCTCTATCAGACGGCACGCTATGTGGACATCTACAAGGCACTGGACGACATTGCCCGCGAACGCAAGCTCACGCCCGAAGAGCGCCAGGAGCAGAAGAAATATGCCAAGTTGGCCGACGCCTTCACGCCCTTGGCCAAAGGCATGAACTCTGAGTATGCCAACCAGAATGCCTACGATTGCATCCAGGTGCATGGCGGCAGTGGCTTCATGCTGGAGTATGCATGCCAGCGCATCTATCGCGATGCCCGCATCACAAGCATCTATGAAGGTACTACCCAGCTGCAGACGGTGGCCGCCATACGCTACGTTACCAACGGTGCGTACTTGGCCGTTTTGCGCGACTACGAGCAAGTGTCCTGCTCGGACGAGATGAAGCCCCTGTTGGAGCGCGTAAAAGCCATGACCGATAAGTTTGAGGCTTGCACCAACTTGGTGAAAGAAGCTGCCGACCAGGAGTTGCACGACCTGATGGCCCGCCGGCTCTACGAGATGGCAGCCGACTGTGTGATGTCGCACCTCATCATCCAGGATGCTACCCGTGCCCCCGAGTTGTTTGCTCCTTCAGCCAAGGTTTACCTCAATTATGCCGAGGCCGAGGTAGAAAAGCACAGCACTTTCATCCGGAATTTCCGTAAGGAAGACATCACTTGCTATCGTAAGTAAAAAGACAGCCCGCTGTTTTCTATAAGAGGGTGTGTCGAAATGTGATTTAGCACGGATTCCCCTCCTCCTGGGAGGAGGAGAATGATGCGACAATCACATTACGCCACATCCTCTTCTTTTTTGCAGGAAACAGAATTCTGTTTACCTTTGCACCAACTATTATCTTTGCACACATACGTCTATGAACAAGAAGAACTTACTACTCGCCCTCCTGGCCGCGGCCTGCCTGGCGCCAGCCCATGCCGATGAAGGCATGTGGATGCTTACCGACCTGAAAGAACAGAACGCAGCGGTAATGCGCGAAATGGGGCTCGAAATTCCTGTCGATGCCATTTATAGTCCGGACAGCCTGTCGCTCAAGGATGCCGTAGTGCATTTTGGCGGCGGTTGCACAGGCGAAATCATTTCGCGCGAAGGACTGGTGCTCACCAACCACCATTGCGGGTATGCCTATATACAGCAGCACTCCACCGTAGAGCACGACTACCTGACGGACGGCTTTTGGGCCATGACACGACAGGAAGAACTGCCTTGCAAGGGACTGTCTGTCACGCTTATCGACCGTATTCTCGATGTCACCGGCTTTGTCCGGGAGCAACTGGCGAAAGACCCCGACCCGCAAGGCACCAATTTCTTGTCGCCAAGCTATCTGAAGACGGTGGCACAACGCTTTACCCTCGTCGAAGGCATTGCCTTGCCTCCCGGGAAAAGCGTGGAACTGAAGGCATTCTACGGAGGCAACAAATATTATCTTTTTGTCAAGACCACGTACACCGACATACGCATGGTAGGAGCTCCCCCCAGCAGCATCGGCAAGTTTGGCGCCGACACCGACAACTGGATGTGGCCGAGGCACACAGGCGACTTTTCCTTGTTCCGCATTTATGCCAAGCCCAACGGAGAGCCTGCCCCCTACTCTGTCACCAATATGCCGTTGCATGTGAAGCGCCCCTTGCGCATCAGCCTGCAAGGCTATTCGGAAGGCGACTTTGCCTTTATCATGGGGTTCCCGGGACGCAACTGGCGCTATATGATAAGCGATGAAGTGGAAGAACGCATGCAGACCACCAATTTCATGCGCATTCATGTGCGCGATGCCCGCCAGAAGATTCTGATGAAGGAGATGCTGCAATCCGATTCCGTACGCATACACTATGCGGCCAAGTATGCCTCGAGTGCCAACTACTGGAAAAATGCCTTAGGCATGAACGAAGGGCTTATCCGGCTTAAAGTGCTGGACACGAAAAAAGCACAGCAAGAGCAACTGTTGGAACGTGGGCGCCAGCTGGGCGACACCACTTACTTGGCTGCGTTCAATGCCATACGGCAGATTGTACAGCAACGCCGCCCCGCACTCTACCATCAGCAGGCCATCCAGGAGACCATGGTCAATGGCATGGACTTCCTGAAGATTCCGAACACTGCCGGACTGGTAGCAGCCTTGAAGTCGAAGGACAAAAAGCGCATCCGGCAAGCCGCCGATAGCCTGAAGATGGCCGCCGAACGCTACTTCGCCTCGGTTCCGTTTCCCGAAGTAGAACGGCTGGTGGGCAAAGAGATGATGCGGATGTACACCCAATACATTCCTCAAGAACAGCGTATTGCCATCTTCCAGGTGATAGACAAACGCTTTAAGGGCGACACCGATAAGTTCATCGACGCCTGCTTTGAGCACTCCATCTTCGGCAATCCGGCCAACTTCGCCAAGTTCATCCGCAAGCCCGGCCTTTACAAGATAAGCAACGACTGGCTGGTGCTGTTCAAATACTCCGTAACCGACGGCCTGCTGAAAACGGCCCTGGACATGCACGACGCCAACCGCGACTACAACCAGGCCCACAAAGCCTGGGTAAAGGGCATGATGGACATGAAGCGCGCCAATGGCCAGGCTCTCTACCCCGATGCCAACAGCACCTTGCGCCTCACCTACGGCAAGGTAGCCTCATATTCGCCTGCCGATGGTGTGGTCTACGAATACGCTACAACCTTGCGCGGTGTCATGGAGAAAGAAGACCCGGACAACTGGGAATTTGTTGTGCCCGAAAAGCTTAAACAACTGTATCGTGCGAAGGATTATGGACGCTACGCCCGTACCGCCGACGGCGCTCTGCCGGTGTGCTTCATTGTAGATACGGACAATACGGGAGGAAACTCCGGAAGCCCTGTGTTCAACGGGCGCGGTGAGCTTATCGGCACAGCGTTCGACCGCAATTACGAAGGCCTCACAGGCGATATCGCCTTCCGCCCCTCTTCCCAACGGGCAGCATGCGTCGACATCCGCTACACCCTGTTCATCATCGACAAATATGCCGGTGCCTCCCACCTTCTGGAGGAAATGGAGATTGTGGAGTAGTTGGCAAACGGGATGATGGTCATCAACGAAAAAACCCGTTCTTGATGAACGGGTATTCCTTGACTTGGTTACGTGTTTTGATAACAGAGGCTTTACCAAACATTACGATACAAAGGTACAGCTTTTATTTGAATATGCAAAATGAAATATAAAAAAGTAGTCAGATTATATTCCAATTCGAGGGTCTCCAAATATTACAGGGCGGCCAATCGCAACAAAAGCAAGGCGGTCATGCTCTATTTTGCCAACATGAAGATAGCACAGGCATTTCATCCGTTACTGTCTTCATTTGAGGTTATATTGCGTAACCAGCTGCATTATGCGCTGGCACGCATTTCTCCGATAGCAACTGGATTATCAACCAGAAGACCGGATTCATGATTGCTCCTTCTCTGACATATACAAACAAGCGAACAAAGAAAAAAGTTACTAATGACTATATATTGAAAGAGGTCCTAAAGGCAGAAAAGAAAATTGCCGATCGGGGTGTGAGGGTTACGCCGGGCAGGGTTATAGCCGAACAGACTTTGGGCTTCTGGAACAGCTTTTATGAAACGCACCACTATGCGCTTTTGGCTGGTGTACCATGTCGAATTTTCAAGAAACTGCCTTCCGGGTTCGGACGCAAGGAGATTAACGATATCATAGTACAGGTTCGTGAACTGCGTAACCGCATCAACCACAATGAGTCGATATGCTTTGTAAACAGGAAATATGATTTCTCTTATGTGAAGGGTATGTATGCGATAATCAGTGATTTTCTTACATGGATAGACCCTGAAATTATGCCTTCACTAAGAGAGGTAGATAAGGTATGCAAAATAATAGAAAAAGAAGAAAATAAACAAAAACAATGACTCCGACTGATGTCTGGCGAACTGAACATTCACACTATAACAAAATGAGCGATTTTGACAAATATATAAGGCAAGGTGAACCTGATAGTAAAGAAAAGGCTCAAGCGTGGCAAACCGCAATCGGTCTGCAAGACGTTGACGGCCTTAAACCATCGGAGTATCTGTTGCAGACGGCAGGCAGACACATCGAAGGTGACATTACCATTGACGA
>CALUIF010000126.1 GCA_944320635.1 uncultured Bacteroides sp.
TCCCGCCAGCACGGTGCGCAACATCACCGTGAGCAAGGTGTACGAGGCCGGCACGTTTGCCGACTACAGCGGCGCGCACATCGACATCAGCACGAAAGAGAATACAGGGAGCGACTTCTTCTCCATCAGCTTCAATGTGGGCGGACGCTTCAACACTCTTTTCCAGGACTTCTACAAGATGGACCAGCAAAACTCCCTGTTCCGCACACCCGGCATCGACAGCAAATGGCTGAACATGGAACGAAGCGAATTCGATACGGCCATCAAAAATGAAAATCCGTTCAAGACGAACTTCGACGTGAAGAAGATGACCAGCCTGCCTGAATTCGGCGGCAGCATCTCGGGCGGCAAGACGTGGAACGTGGGCGACCAGAAACTCAGTCTGCTGGCCGCGCTGAATGCCAGCAACAACAACGAGACCACGCTCGACGCCTTTTACCGCACCATGGCAGCCGGAGGCACCACGCGAAACTACTTTGAGTACGACAAGTACCGCCAGGAGTTGCGCATCGGCGGGCTGGCCAACGTGGGCCTTACCCTGCGCAAGGCCGACCACGTGGGTTACACCTTCTTCTACGCACGCAATGCGGAAAACAACTACATGCTGCGCCAAGGCTACACGCCTGATGAGAAGGACCTCATAGGCAGCAACTCGGTGACGCACATCTACACCTTGCAGAACCATCAGGTGAACGGCTACCACGAGCTGGGCGACCGCTGGTCGTTGAACTGGAGCGGATCGTACAGCAATACGAGCAGCGAGGAGCCGGACCGCCGCCAAATCATGTACCAATACAACGGGAGCGGTGAACTGCAGCTGTTCACAAACAACCGCCAGGAAACCATGCGCTACTTCGGAAGCTTGGAGGAAGACGAATGGGTAGGCGACCTGCGCACCACTTACCGCTATGGCGAGCAGAACCTGTTACGCTTCGGCGCCGCCTACAAGGACAAGGGGCGTACCTTCCGCTCCAACCGCTTCTACTACAACTTTACAGGTTTCGACCCCGCCATCGGCAACATCTACCTGCCCAGCCAGTTCATGGGATATGACAATATCACAAACGGCGACTTCAGCATCACCTACGACCGCCAACCCAAAGACCAGTATGATGCCGGCAGCACCATATATGCAGGCTTCATCGACACGGAGTATTACCCGGTGGAAGACTTCCTGGTGAACGTGGGCATCCGCTACGAGCGCAACAAGCAGTGGGTGAACTACTACACCGACGGCGCACAAGCGCGAAGAAATGAGCTGAACCAGAACGATTTCTTCCCCGCCATGAACCTGAAATATACGGTGAACAAGAGTAACAGCCTGCGCCTGTCGGTATCGCGCACCGTCACCCGGCCCTCGTTCATCGAGATGGCGCCTTTCCTCTACCAGGAATCGTATGGCGCAGCCCAAATACGTGGTAACGAAAACTTGAAGAACGGCTACAACTACAACATAGACCTGCGCTATGAGCGCTTCGATGCCGAGAACCCCGATAACATGTTCTCCATCACGGGCTACGCCAAGATATTGCAAGACCCCATTGAGCGGACGCAGACGCTGTCCGGAGGCGCTGCAGTGCACTCTTTCCAAAACGCAGACACGGGTACGGCAGCCGGTGTGGAAATTGAGTTCCGCCGCGAATTGATCAAAGATCTCCGCTTGGGCGTAAACGGTTCGTATATGTACACCAGTGTGAAGCTGCCCGAAGGCGGCGCCTACACCAACGACCGCCGCTCACTGCAAGGCGCGTCGCCCTACTTGGTGAATGCCGACCTGAGCTATGCGCCTACTTTCCGCAACAACCACCAACTGACGGCTACTCTGCTCTACAACCTGCAAGGACCGCGCATCCACGCCGTGGGTATCTCGGGTCTGGGCGACGAGAAGCAGGAAGCCCTGCACACGCTGGACTTGGTGCTGACCTACAAACTGAACGACCACTTCAGCCTGAAACTGGAAGCCACCGACCTGATAAACCAGGACGTGGTGTTCAACCAAAAGACCAATGACGGGCGCACCATGGAAATGGAACGCTATGAACGCGGCACGGGCATCCAGGTGGGTTTCAGCTACAACCTGTAAAAGTAAAAATGAGAAAATAAATATGCGAATAAATAAACCAACAATTCTTTTAACTAAAAAACAAGAGAACGTATGAGAATGTCAAATCTGAAATTCATGACGATGGCAGCCATTGCAGCCATGACCGTGTTTACCGCTTGCAGCGACGACGATGACCCGACACCCAACCCGAACCCCAATCCCAATCCGGAGCCGGAACCTGACCCCTCTACAGAGCTCTACTCTTCGGCCCTCTTCACGGCAGAAGCCAACCACAACACCATCAACTTCGACTTCAGCGGCACGTTTACCAACGGCTTCTTCGGCACCATCGCCGGTGGCGCAAACATGCCTGCCGTAGACAACTTCTTTGAAGCTGCCGATTACCAAGGCGCCGTTTCGGCCGACAACGACTGGACGGCAGGCTGGATTCGCACAGAAGGCAACGGCGATGAAAGCATAGACAATGCCGTAGAGACACTGGAAGGCGAACTGACCGAAAACAAGACCCTTGCCGCCAACCAAACTTACGCCTTGAGCGGCGAGTACATTGTGGCCGAGGGCGCCACGCTGACTATTGAGGAAGGCGTGAAAATCGTAGCCATAGACGACGATGTGACCGACTTCATTCTGGTTCGCCAGGGTGCCAAGATTGAGGCCGTCGGCACAGCCGAAAACCCCATTGTGATGACTTCCGAGCGTAAGGACCTGGGTGCTTGGGGCGGTCTGCACATTTGCGGCCGTGCACACACCAATACAGAAGGCGGCAGCGGCATGTCTGAAATAGGCAACGCTCCTTATGGCGGCAGTGACGATGCCGACAACAGCGGCACGCTGCGCTACGTGCGCATCGAGAACTCCGGCTACGCGCTCGACCCCGAACACGAGGCCAACGGCATCTCCTTCTATGGCGTGGGCAACGGCACGACGGTAGAGTATGTACAGGCTTACAATGGCTCGGACGATGGCTTTGAGTTCTTCGGCGGAAGCGTAGACATCAAGCACGCAGTGGTAATCAACTGCACCGACGACAGCTTCGACTGGACAGAAGGCTGGAACGGACGTGCGCAATTCCTCGTAGCTTATCAGACACTGAGCGAGTGCGACTGCCTGATGGAGTGCGACAACAATGGCAATGACTTCGCTGCCACCCCGGTTGCCCACCCGACGATTGCCAACGTCACCCTCATCGGCAACAATGGCGACGGCCAAGGCGTACGCCTTCGCGCCGGCACGCAGGTCAGCCTCTACAACGCCCTCATCAGCGGCAAGGACATGTGCCTCACTACTGAAACAGCCGAAACAGAGCAGGCATTGGTAGACGGCGAATCGGTACTGAACTACATCACCCTGGCTACCGACATCACTTGCGAAGGCGCCGGAGAAGAATAATAAGGCAATTACTCCATAAACCTCTTATAGTTTACTACACGACGAGGGGGCTGCGAAAATTCGCAGCCCCCTTATCATTTATAGCCTAACCAACACTTACAGTGACTGCAGGTGGTGTACCAGCGAGTCGCAAAGAACAGTAAACTGCGGCATCAGTGCAGGGGCTACCGGTTTCTTGGGCTGCGACTTGATGAGCAGGGGGTTGATGGGCTTGCCGTTCTCGAAGACGCGATAGTCCAGGTGCGGCCCCGTGGAAAGGCCGGTGGAGCCTACGTAGCCTATCACCTGTTTTTGCTTCACCTCATCGCCTACCTTCAGTCCCTTGGCAAAGCGGGAAAGGTGCATGTAGGTGGTGGTGTACACGCTGTTGTGGCGTATCTTCACGTAGTTGCCGCCGCCATTGGCTTGGTAAGCCTTGGCAATGACGCGGCCATTACCCGTGGCATAGACAGGAGTACCCGTCG
>CALUIF010000127.1 GCA_944320635.1 uncultured Bacteroides sp.
CGGGGCTACTCTTGCATTTTTGTCGGCTTTTTCTTTCATTTGCAAAGAATTTTGCACCCTCCTAAATCTGTAGATAACATGAAAATGCATCATTGGCTTTTCCTCTTGTCGTTGTGCCTCTCGGCAGGGTTCCCGGCATGGGCACAAGATTACATGTTCAAGCACTTGGAAGTGAAAGATGGGTTGTCCAACAATCAGGTTACGGCCATTTACCGTGATTCCAGGGGATTCATGTGGTTTGGCACGGCATCGGGCTTGAACCGCTACGACGGCTATGAGGTGAAGGTGTACCGCAATCAGAGCGGTAACCCCAATTCCTTGCCCGATAACTACGTAGTGAGTATTCAGGAAGACTGCGACGGGCGTTTGTGGATACGTACCGGCTCGGGCTACAGCATCTATTGCCCGGCTACGGACAGCTTCGACAATGACCTGGAGGGTTGGTTGTGGAAAGCAGGCATATCGGGCACCCTGTCGCGCATCTTCATTGACCAGTCGAAAACCTATTGGGCTTATGTGCCCGGGCAGGGTCTTTACCGCTACCGCAGTGGGGAGAAAGCGGCCGTAGTAGTGCCTGTACCGGCCGAGCGGCCGGGTGAGACGGGCATTGTGAACATGACCGAATGTGCCGACGGCCTCCTGCTGATTTACTGGAACGGGCTGCTGACTTGCGTGGACCGGCAGACGCTGAAGGTGAAGTGGACTACCGATACCATTGCCACTGACGTGGGCGGGAATCAGAATAATGCCTACGATCTTTTTGCCGACCGTGAGGGGAGGATTTGGATTTATGGTGTGGTGGGCACGTGGGTTTATCGGCCGGATGCCAACCGTTGGGAGATACGCTCGCCGCGCACGGGCCACTACGACGTGGTGCGGGCTGTGGCGCAAGACAAATACGGGCGTGTCTGGGTGGGGCACGACCAGAACGGCATCCGCATCATAGAGAATGACCATACTGCCCGGGTATTGAAAAATGATCCCGACAACCAGCGCTCGTTGCCCAATAACACGGTGACCGCCCTCTACGAAGATGAAGAAGGCACCATGTGGGTGGGGCTTTACAAGAAAGGCCTGTCGTATTACAATGAAAGCATCTTCAAGTTTGGCATGCACGATGTGGGTGATGTGAATTGTGTGGAGGAAGACCGTGACGGCACGGTGTGGCTGGGTATGAACGGTACGGGGTTGGTGCGTTGGGACATGCAGTCGGGCCAACGCCGGGTGTTTGCCAATGCACAGGATAGCCGTTCCGTCTCGTCCGACGTCATCGTGTGCCTCTTGCGCGACAGCCGTGACCGCTTGTGGATAGGCACCTATTGGGGCGGTTTGAATTGCTACGATGGTACGCGTTTCGTGCACTATCGGCATGACGCTGCCAGGCAGAACACACTGGCCAGCGACAATGTGTGGGCACTGGCCGAAGACCGCAAGGGAAACATCTGGATAGGAACGTTGGGCGGAGGCCTGCAATGCCTGAATCCGGCTACGGGCACCTTTACGTCGTACACCACGGGCAACTCGGGACTGCTGTCGGACTATGTGATGTCGATATGCCTTTCGGCCGACAACCGCCTGCTGATAGGAACTTCTTACGGCATGTCGGTTATGGACATGAACACCCGGCGGATTACCGATTTCACGGAAGCTTCGGGCAAGAAGTGCTTTGCCAGCCTGAACATCATCCAAGTCTATGAAGACAGCCGCAAACTTCTGTGGGTAGCTACCCGCGAGGGGCTGAAGATGTATGACTCCCGTTTGGGCCGCTCGTACGATGTGCCGCTGAATCCCGATTACTCCAAGCCCTTTGTGCTGGGCATTGTGGAAGACAGCGACCACGGCATATGGGTTACGGTGGGCGGCGAGTTGGTCAATGTGTCGCTCACCTTACCTGAGGGGGAAGGCGGAGAGCCGGTTTTCCACTGCCGTTCGTACACGGATAAAGACGGCTTGCAGAGCAGCGACTTCAACCAGCGGTCCATGAAACGCCTGCGCACGGGTGAGATTCTCGTGGGCGGCCTGTATGGCGTGAACAGTTTCCATCCGGATGACATAAAGTACAATCTTACCTTGCCGAAGGTCATGTTTTGCGGTTTGCGCCTGTTCAATGAAGAAATCAACGTAGGGCAGGAATATGACGGCCGGGTTGTGCTCGAAAAGGCGCTGGGGGAGACTGAGGAACTGGTATTGGATTATCGACAGAATGTATTCACCGTGTCGTTTGCTTCGGATAACTACGTGTTGCCCGAAAAAACCAGTTATGCCTATAAGTTGGAAGGTTTTGACGAAAGCTGGCTGACCGGCCTTCCCGATATGCGGCAGCTGACGTACACCAACTTGGCGCCGGGCTCTTATGTGCTTCGGGTAAAAGCGGTAAACAGCGACGGCTATGCCGGTATGGAGGAGGCGCGGTTGAAGATTAAGATTGAGCCGCCTTTCTGGCTGACTTCGTGGGCATACGCTTGCTATGCGATGCTGATTGCCGGCCTATTCTTTTGCACATTGGTTATGGTGAAGCGCCGTGAGCGCAACAAATGGCGAATACGCCACATGGAAGAGAATGCCCGTCGGACGGAAGAACTGAACCAGATGAAGTTCCGCTTCTTTACCAATGTCAGTCATGAGTTGCGCACTCCGCTCACCCTCATCATCTCTCCGCTGGAAAGTATGATAAAAGAGACGGGAGAAGGGAAGATGGCCGACAAACTGAAAATGATGCATCGCAATGCCTTGCGGCTGTTGTACTTGGTGAACCAGTTGCTTGACTTCCGTAAGAACGAGATGGCAGGGCTTCACCTGAACCTGTCGGAAGGCGACATTGTGCCGTATGTACAAAACATCTGCAATTCTTTCTTGATGTTGTCCGATAAAAAAGACGTGCACCTGACGTTTTTTTCGGCAGTAGACTCGTTGGAGATGTCTTTCGATGAAGATAAGGTAGGGAAAATAGTCATGAACTTGTTGTCCAATGCCTTTAAGTTTACCCCCGAAGGTGGCAAGGTAGATGTGTCGTTGGAAGTGCTGGAAGGCACGCCCGAAACTCTGGAAATAAAGATAGCCGATACCGGCATTGGCATTAAGGATGAAGATAAACAACACGTCTTTGAACGTTTCTACCAGGTGGAGCAAGAGGGAGGCAACCACACTACCGGCGGCAGCGGCATAGGCTTGAGCCTGGTGCGGGACTATGTGACCCTGCATGGAGGAGCGGTGCAGGTGTTCGACAATGCCGGTGGAGGTTCTGTGTTTGTGGTTGACATTCCGGTGAAACATTCGGCGGTGAATGTGGCTACGCCATTGTCGGCGGAAGCGGCAGAGGAAGATGCGTTGGCACTGGACGGCGGGCAACCGACACCGGATGAGGATAAGGATGTGAAGAAACCTGTGGCGCTGGTGGTAGATGATAGCGGCGATTTCCGCTTGTTTATGTCCGATAGCTTGAGCTTGTATTTCACGGTCAAAGTGGCAACAAACGGCGAGGAGGCTTTGAGGATGATTCCTGAAGTGAAGCCGGATTTGATTGTCAGCGACCTGATGATGCCTGTAATGGATGGCAATGAACTGTGCCGCAAGGTCAAGGCGGATAAGAAGACGGCCGACATTCCCTTTGTATTGCTCACTGCCAAGCAGTCGGTGGAGAACAAGGTGGAGGGGCTGACCATAGGGGCCGATGATTATGTGACCAAGCCTTTCAATATGGAGGTGCTGGTATTGCGTATGCGTAAGCTGATAGACTTGAGCAGCCGCCATAAGTCGCGCAATTATATCGATCCGGAACCTAGTGAAATCGTCATCACTTCGTTGGACGAGAAACTGATAGGCAATGCCATTAAGTATGTGGAAAAGAATATTGCCCGCAGTGATTTGTCGGTAGAAGAACTGAGCCATGAACTGGGCATGAGCCGTGCGCATCTGTATAAGAAACTGTTGCAGATTACGGGTAAGACGCCTATCGAATTTATCCGCGTCATCCGCTTGAAAAGGGCAGCCCAGTTGTTGCGCGAAAGTCAGCAGAATGTGTCGGAGATAGCCTACCAGTTGGGCTTCAATAATCCGAAATATTTCAGCAAGTACTTTAAGGACGAATTCGGTGTTTTGCCTTCTGTTTACCAGGAAAGAGAGGGCAAATAACAAAAAATGCCCCTTGCTGAAACATTTTGTCCGCAGGCAAATCAAAAGCTCCCTCTTGTATTAACATTGGGGGGAGCTCTTATTGGGAAAGTTTTTTTAATTTTACGCCGTTGAAACATTCCTAAAACAAAAGCAATATGAATCTGAAAAACACTTCAGCTTGTGTGTTCGTCGGATTGGCTCTTGCGGCTTGTGCCGGAGGCGGCTATCAGAAAACCGACAAAGGTGTTGTGGTGACATTGAACCAACAGCAACCGACCGATGTGCGTAAGGTACGTGTAGAAGTGATGGGCGAGAAACTCATCCATGTATCGGCTACGCCGGAAAAAGAGTTCTCAACAGAGAAAAGTCTGATTATCGTGCCACCGCAAGTGCAGACGGAGTTTACCGTGGCCGAGCAGGGCAATGACGTTGTGGTGAAGACCTCGCAGGTAGGTGTACTTGTGTCCAAGGCGACCGGGCAGGTGCGCTTTACCGATGCGGCAGGAAAACCCATCCTGGCGGAAGAAGCCGGAGGGCGTACTTTTGTTCCGCGCGAAGTGGAAGGCACGAAAGGCTATAGCGTACGCCAAGTCTTTGAGTCGGCAGGTGCTGACGAAGGCTACTATGGCTTGGGTCAGCATCAGGCAGACGAGTTCAACTACAAGGGCAAGAACGAGGAACTTTTCCAGTACAATACCAAAGTGTCTGTACCTTTCATCGTGTCCAATAAGAATTATGGCGTGTTGTGGGACAGCTATTCTTTGTGCCGTTTCGGCGACGCGCGTCCTTATTCCCAATTGGGCGAGGTGTTCAAGCTGTATGATAAAGAAGGTAAGGAGGGTGCCTTGACAGGAACGTATGTGCCTGCTGCCAAGTCGGGTGCAGAGACGTTGGTGCGCCGCGAAGATTCCTTGTATTTCGAACACTTGGTACGTGGCGACATGGGGCGTGTAGTCAATCTGCCGAAAGACTTCCCCTTCATGGGCTCGCACGTGACGTATGAAGGAGAGATTGAGCCTTCGGAAAGCGGTCTGTTCCACTTCATCCTGTACTACGCAGGCTATACCAAGGTGTATGTCGACAACGAACTGGTAGTGCCCGAACGCTGGCGCACGGCGTGGAACCCCAACAGCTACAAGTTTGCCGTCGACCTGAAGGGGGGCAAGCGTGTACCTGTCAAGATAGAGTGGGAGCCCGATGGCGGTGTGTCTTACTGTGGACTGCGCGTGCTGAGTCCGGTGCCGGATGAAGAGCGTGCCAAGATGTCGTGGTGGGGTGAACTGCAGAACGAGATTGACTACTACTTTGTATATGGTGAGGACATGGACGACGTGATAAGCGGCTACCGCACCCTTACCGGCAAGTCGCAGGTGATGCCGAAGTGGGCTATGGGCTACTGGCAGAGCCGCGAGAAGTACAACACGCAGGAAGAAGTGCTCTCCACGTTGAAGGAGTTCCGCAAACGCCAGATTCCTATCGACAACATCGTCATCGACTGGCTGCACTGGCCGCAGGATTCCTGGGGCTGCCATGAGTTCGACAAGACACGTTTCCCCGACCCGAAGGGCATGGTAGATGAGATTCATCAGATGAACGGGCGCATCATGATATCCGTATGGCCCAAGTTCTACACCACTACAGAGCATTATAAGGAATTTGCAGACAATGGCTGGATGTACATGCAGTCCGTCAAAGACAGCTTGAAGGACTGGGTAGGTCCCGGCTATACCTACGGCTTCTATGACGCCTACGATCCCGAAGCAAGGAAGCTGTTCTGGAAGCAGATGCAAGACCACTATTACCCCTTGGGCATCGATGCCTGGTGGATGGATGCCAGCGAGCCCAACGTGCGCGACTGTACCGACCTGCAATATCGCAAAGACCTGTGCGGACCTACCGCCCTTGGCCCTTCTGAGAAGTTCTTCAACGCATATGCCCTGATGAATGCCGACGCCATCTACAACGGCCAGCGCGGCGTAGAGCCCGACAAGCGCGTGTTCTTGCTCACCCGTTCGGGCTTCGCAGGACTGCAACGCTACTCCACGGCTACCTGGAGCGGTGACATTGCTACCCGTTGGGAAGACATGAAGGCGCAAATCTCTGCCGGACTGAACTTCGCCGTGAGCGGCATACCCTACTGGACGATGGACATCGGCGGCTTCTGCGTGGAAAACCGCTACGTGGCCGGGCAGATGGAGTACAACAAGACCGGGCGCGAGAATGCCGACTACAAGGAGTGGCGCGAACTGAATGCCCGCTGGTACCAGTTTGGCGCATTCTGTCCCCTGTACCGTGCACACGGGCAGTACCCCTTCCGCGAGGTGTGGAACATTGCCCCGCAGGGACATCCGTGCTACAACTCCGTAGTGTACTACACCAAGCTGCGCTACAACCTCATGCCCTACATCTACTCCATGGCAGGCATGACGTACTTCGACGACTACACCATCATGCGCCCGCTGGTGATGGACTTCACCGCCGATACGCGGGTGAACAACATAGGCGACCAGTACATGTTCGGCCCCGCCCTGATGGTAGCTCCCGTGTATGAATATGGCGCCCGCACAAGGGAAATGTACTTCCCCGCAGGCTGCGGCTGGTATGACTTCTACACCGGACGTCATGTGGACGGAGGCCAGCAGCTGGAGGTGGACGCTCCCTACGAGCGCATCCCGCTCTACGTGCGCGAAGGTGCCATCATCCCCTACGGCCCCGACATGCAGTGGAGCGACGAGAAGCCTGCCGATGTCATCACCCTCTACGTCTATGCCGGAAAGGACGGCAGCTTCACCCTCTACGAGGACGAGGGCGTGAACTACAACTACGAGAAAGGCCAGTATGCCATGATACCCATCAGCTACAACGAGGCCGAAGGCACGCTGACCGTAGGCGACCGCCAGGGCGAGTTCCCCGGCATGTTGCAGCAGCGCACGTTCCGCATCGTCAAGGTGAGCAAAGACCAGCCCCAAGGCTTCGACCTCAAGGCCAAGGGCGTGGAGCTGAAGTACGATGGCAAGGCAAAGATAGTGAAGTTATAATACTTTACAATCGTGCTCCCTTCCGGACACCTCCCAAGGTATGGGGCAGATACCATGCGTGGTGTCCGATGGTGACCATGCGTGATGACCGATGGTGATCATGCGTGATGACCGGTGGTGATCAAGTATGGTGTCCACCGGACACCTTCCAACCCCTCTACAAGGCCTTCTGGCGGGGGTGTAGGCTTCATCCCCGCACCTCGCCGGGAGGCTTTTCCGTACATGGAAAATCATTTACAACCTATCTGAATGGCACATTTATTATGACAAACTTAAGACACCTCTTCGCTGCGCCCGCCCTGGCCCTGCTGCTGATGGCCGGCGCATGCACCCCGGCATCCGCTCCGGCAGAAGGGCAGGATGCCCGCCGGCAGGACTTCACGGCCGACTGGGCCTTCCAGTTGGGCGACGTGGCCGATGCCGCCCTTCCCGCTTACGACGACTCCTCGTGGTGCCGCCTCAACCTTCCGCACGACTGGGCCGTGGAGGGCGACTTCTCGCAGGCCAACCCCTCGGGCACGGGCGGAGGCGCGCTGCCCGGCGGCGTGGGCTGGTACCGCAAGACCTTCACCGTGGATGAGGCCGACCGCGGCAAGCACCTCTACATAGACTTCGACGGCGCGTACATGAACAGCACCGTCTACATCAACGGCCACGAGCTGGGCACACGCCCCTACGGCTACATCTCCTTCAGCTACGACCTGACCCCGCACATCCGCTGGGATGGCGAGAACGTCCTGGCCGTGCGGGTGGACAATGCCGAGCAACCCAACTCGCGCTGGTACTCCGGCTGCGGCATCTACCGCAACGTATGGCTCCGCAAGCTGGCGCCCGTGCATGTGGCACAGTGGGGCACGTATGTCACCGCCGACGAGGTGACCCGCGACCATGCCCTCCTCACGGTGCGCACCACGGTGGACAACCGCTCTGCCACTGCCGCCCCCGTTGAGGTGCGCACAGAGCTGCTCGATGCCCGGGGCACGGTGGTAGCCCAGGCCGAACCCGCCACATCGGAAGCCCAGGCCGACGGGCAAGCCGAGGTCAGCCAGACCTTGTCGGTATCAGCCCCCGAGCTGTGGAGCATTGAGCACCCCTACCTGTATGACGTGAAAACCACCGTGCTGTCCGGCGGCACGGTGGTCGACACCTACCATACGCCCTTCGGCATCCGCACCTTCAGCTTCGATGCGAAGAAGGGCTTCTTCCTCAACGGACAGCACGTCAAGATAAACGGTGTGTGCATGCACCACGACCTGGGTTGCTTGGGAGCCGCTGTCAACGTGCGTGCCATCGAGCGCCAGCTGGAAATCCTGAAGGAGATGGGCTGCAACGGCATCCGCTGCTCGCACAACCCGCCCGCCCCCGAGCTGCTCGACCTGTGCGACCGCATGGGCTTCATCGTGATGGACGAGACCTTTGACATGTGGCGCAAGAAGAAGACCGCCCACGACTATGCCCGCTACTTCAACGAGTGGCACGAGTGCGACCTTACCGACCTCGTCGTGCGCGACCGCAACCATCCCTCCATCTTCATCTGGAGCATCGGCAACGAGGTGCTCGAGCAGTGGAGCGACGCCAAGGCCGATACTCTCAGCCTGGAAGAGGCCAACCTGGTGCTGAACTTCGGCCACAGCAAGGAAATGCTGGCCAAGGAAGACGGCGAACTCTCCGTCAATTCCCTCCTTACCAAAAAGCTGGCCGACATGGTGCGTGCCCTCGACCCCACACGCCCCGTCACCGCCGGGTGCAACGAGCCCAACCCCAACAACCATCTGTTCCGCAGCGGTGCGTTGGACATCATCGGCTTCAACTACCACGACGACTGGTTCTTGGGTGTCCCGCAGAACTTCCCCGGCAAGCCGTTCATTGTCACCGAAAGCGTGTCCGGCCTGATGACCCGCGGCTACTACCGCATGCCCAGCGACTCGATGTTCGTCTGGCCCGTGCGGTGGGACATCCCCTTCAGCGACCCTTCCTTCTCCTGCTCTTCCTACGACAACTGCCATGTGCCCTGGGGCAATTACCACGAAGGTACCTGGAAGCTGGTGAAGCAGAATCCCTTCATCTCCGGACAATACATCTGGACGGGCTTCGACTACCTTGGCGAGCCTACGCCCTACGGCTGGCCCGCGAGGAGCAGCTACTTCGGCATCGTAGACCTGGCCGGTTTCCCGAAAGACATATATTATATGTATCAGAGCGAGTGGCGGCCGGACAAGACCGTGCTGCACCTCTTCCCCCATTGGAACTGGGAGGCCGGGCAGACCGTAGACCTTTGGGCATACTATAACAATGCCGACGAGGTGGAACTCTACATCAACGGCAAGTCGCAGGGCGTGCGCACCAAGGACGGCGATGCCTTCCACGTGGTGTGGTGTGTGGCTTTCGAGCCGGGCACGGTGAAAGTAGTTTCCCGCAAGGACGGCAAAGAGGTTGCCTCACAGGAAATCCATACTGCCGGCGAGCCTGCGCAGATACGTCTGACCCCCGACCGCAGTACCTTGCATGCCGATGGCCGCGACCTGAGCTTTGTGACGGTAGAGGTGCTGGACAAAGACGGCAACCTCTGCCCTTGGGCTGAGAATGACATTTCCTTCCAAGTAGAAGGCACAGGCTTCATTGCCGGTGTGGACAATGGCAGCCCCATCTCTATGGAGCGCTTCAAAGACAACCATCGTAAAGCCTTCTACGGCAAGTGCCTTGTCGTGGTGCAGAACAATGGGCAGAAGGGCAACATCAAGCTCACTGCAACATCCGCCGGGTTGGAAAAGGCAAGTGCCGGCTTGAAGTCAAAGTAAATCATGAGAATCATTACAGTTGCAAGTTTATGAAACGTATTCTTCCCTTGTTGTTCTTCTGTGCGGTGGCACGAGTGTGGGCATCGGCTCCGGCCGATACCTGCAACCACCGCCTTTACTATACGGCTCCGGCCGCCATTTGGGAGGAAACCTTGCCCTTGGGCAACGGACGGCTGGGCATGATGCCCGACGGCGGTATCGCCCATGAGCGCATAGTGCTCAACGAAATATCCCTGTGGAGTGGCTCTGAGTCCGACTACAGTAATCCCGACGCCTCGCGCAGCCTGCCGGAGATCCGCCAGATGCTTTTCGAGGGCAAGAACCGTGAGGCACAGGAACTGATGTACAACAGTTTTGTCCCCAAGAAGCAAGAGACCGACGGGCGTTATGGCACTTATCAAGTCTTGGGCTTCTTGGACATTTATCAGGTTTTAGCCGGTAAAGGCGAGACCGGCGTACAGGGCTACATGCGGACGCTATCGTTGCGCGATGCCGTGTCTGTCACTTCTTTCTGCTGCGCGGATGTACAGTACAAGCGTGAGTACTTTGTGTCGCACGACTGCGACGTGATGTTGGTTCACCTCACCGCCTCCCGTGCGGGTGCGTTGGCATTTTCTGCCCAGCTTAGCCGTCCCGAGCGTGCGTTGGTCACTACCGACGGATACACGCTGCTGATGGACGGGCAACTCGATAGCGGCAATCCTGCACACGAAGGTATGCGCTTCCATGCGGCATTGCGAGTAGTGCCCATTGGTGGAACTTTGAACATATCCGAAGCAGGAGGCATTGCCCTTGCCGGTGCCGATGAGGCTTGGATAGTAGTGTCTGCCGCCACCTCCTTTTCGGCCGAGGGGACAGACTTTCCGGGAGAGCGGTATGTGGAACATGCCGACAGCCTGTTGGAAAGAGCTTGTTTGTCGTTGATGGACAACCCGGTTGTAAAAGGCAACTTAATGCGGCAGGCTCATATCAAAGCCCACCGCGCGTTGTACGACCGGGTATCGCTCACGCTCCCCGCCTCGCCGGACGATGCCTTGCCTACCGACCAACGCCTGCTACGCTTTGCCGATGCCCCCTCGCCGGGACTTGCCGCGCTGTACTACAACTACGGGCGCTACCTGCTCATCAGCAGTACCCGTCCCGGCAGCCTGCCGCCCAACCTCCAAGGGCTTTGGGCCAACGGCCTGCAGACGCCTTGGAATGGCGATTACCACACCAACATCAACATCCAGATGAACCACTGGCCGCTGGAGCAGGCCGGTTTGTCGGAATTGTACCAGCCGCTTACCACATTGGTTGAACGCCTTGTCCCCTCGGGCAGACAGTCGGCACGCTCTTTCTACGGCGATGAAGCCCAGGGATGGGTGCTCCACATGATGACCAACGTGTGGAACTATACCGCCCCCGGCGAACACCCCTCGTGGGGAGCCACCAACACAGGCGGAGCCTGGCTTTGTGCTCACTTGTGGGAACACTACCTGTATACGCGTGACCTCGATTACTTGCGGCGCATCTATCCGGTGATGAAAGGAGCTGCCGAGTTCTTTCATTCCACTACCGTCCGCGAGCCCAAACACGGCTGGTTGGTGACGGCACCAACCTCTTCGCCGGAGAATACCTTCTACCTGCCGGGCGATACGCTTACCCCTGTCAGCATCTGCATGGGACCTACGATGGACGTGCAGCTACTGCGCGAGCTCTATACCAACGTAGCTGCCGCTGCGCGGTTGCTGGACTGTGACGAGGCTTTTGCCTTGGCTTTGGAGCGCGACATGGAAGACTTCCCGCCCATGCAAGTCAGCCAAGGAGGATACCTACAGGAGTGGCTGGAAGACTATCGGGAGGTGGATGTGCACCACCGCCATGTGTCACACCTCTATGGGCTGCATCCCGGCAACCAGATATCGCCTTCCCGCACGCCGGAACTGGCCGAGGCCTGCCGGGTGACGCTGAACCGGCGGGGGGATGAAGGCACCGGATGGAGCCGCGCCTGGAAGGTGAACTTCTGGGCACGGTTGGGCGACGGCGACCGCGCCTGGGTATTGTTCTGCAGCCTCCTCCATCCGGCTGTGGATGCCGCTACCGGCCGTCACGGCAGCGGCACCTTCCCCAACCTGTTCTGCTCGCACCCGCCCTTCCAGATAGACGGGAATTTCGGTGGAGCGGCAGGCATCGGCGAGATGCTGTTGCAAAGCCACGAAGGCTTCATCCATTTGCTGCCCGCTTTGCCTGCAACGTGGACGGAGGGCTCGTTCCGCGGCATGCGCGTGAGGGGAGGAGCGACGGTCGACTTGCAGTGGAGCGACGGTCATGCCATGCAGGCAGTAGTGACAGCGCTGGTGCCCGGTACGTTTACGGTGAAAATGCCGGCAGGAGCGAGCCGTGCCACGTGCACTGTAGGTCACAGTGAGACTGTTTGCACAGGCTCGATGATAACCTTCACCTTGCAGCAAGGCGAGCATTGCACCCTCTCCTTCCGTTAAGGCAGAAAGGGGAGCACGCTCCCTGCGGGTCTGTTGCCTGTTTGATAGAAATGCTGTACCTTTGCAAAGTACAAAACGCATGCCCATGAATCCTATACTCCTCCGTTGCCTGCATCCGCTGGTGTGGGTGCTCCGTGTCCGCCACAGACGCGGATATGGGGTGCATTCTCCCTTTGCTTTCGACTTTATTACGGACGTGGTGTACCAACGGCTGCCTTACTATAAGTATCGCGACCTGGCTTTGCTCGAGCGGAAGCAGGCAGTGGCCTGTGGCAAGGATTGGGGGTATGAATCGCGGAAAGTGAAGCGGCTCCTGTTCCGCATTGTAAACTATTGCCAGCCCCGCCTTATTGTAGATGCCGGACGCCTTTCTGCCTCCGCCCTCTATCTGAGGGCAGCGCGGGAGGGGGCAAGGTATGTGCCGGTTTCCGACCTGTCGGAGTTGCCTGCCGGGGCAGATTTGCCGGTGGACTTCTTGTACGTGCACGATTACCGTCGCCCGGAGTTTGTGGAAGCTGTGTTCCGGCTCTGTGCCCCGCGCACTACAGCGTGTTCGGCCTTCGTGATAGAGGGCATCGGTTACACGCCGGCCATGCGCCGCCTTTGGCGCCGGATGCAGCGGCACGAGTGCGTGGGCGTGACCTTCGACCTGTATGACTTGGGCATCCTTTTCTTCGACCGCAGTAAGAACAAGCAGGACTATGTGGTGAATTTCGGCCTGTAGCTTTCTGCTATTCGCCTTGGGGATTCAGTGCCTGCAGGTGCCACATTCTGAGACCAAACAGGTATCTCTCTTCTACGCGCTCGAAGCCCAGGCGTGGTACAAACGTTCGGCCTGCGTGTTTTTTTCGTCTATCAGCAGGCCCGCCCGCCTATGCCCTTCGGCAAATGCCTTGTCGCGCAGGGCAGCAAGCAGGCGTCCGCCGATGCCGTGGTTGCGGTATCGGGGCAATATGCCCAGCGAGTCGAGGTAATATTCGCCGGGGGCGGTTTCGTCTTCCACAGCGTGGAATTGTTGGCCAGTCCGTTCCTCTATGAGGCGCAGGGTGGGGTTGCGCAGTTCGTGGAGCCGTGCCCCGTCGTATCCCACAATGGCGCCGGCCGACAGCCCGTCTACGTCGGCCACCAGTGCGTTGAGGTAGCTGTATTGGGTGTCTTCCCTGCGCGCCAGTTCCTGTAGTACTTCACGGTGTCCTTGGCCGCAATACTTCTTCATGGTTTCTTCGCCCAAAGCCATGGTCAGCGCGTCGGCAATGATGGGTGCGTCGGCGGGAGTGGCTGGGCGGATGATAATGTGATCTGTCTTCATGCTTTGATTTCTATCAGATTGCCTTCAGGGTCTTCAATGCAGCTTTCATAATATCCGTCACCGGTGGTGCGCGGCCCGCTTACTACTTGGTAGCCATCGGAGCGAAGCTGTTCGGTAAGCCTGTCTACCTGTTCTTTACCCCCTACGCAAAAGGACACATGTATGAAGCCCGTTCGCAAGGCATGCTTGGCATCGTCTTGCAAGTCCGGGCGTGTCATGATTTCCATCCGCGATCCGTCGGCGAACGACAGGAAGTAAGACTTCAGCCCCGTGCGTGCGTTATGGTACATGGTATTGGCCGTGGCGTTGAAATAGCGGGTGAAGAACAGGCGTGTGGCTTCCAAATCTTTTACGTAAAGGGCTATGTGGTCGAGTCTCATATTGCTTGTTTTTAGAGTTACAGTTGAATAAATCTTTTGATAGGCTTGGCGTCCGGATATAAAGATAGAGATTTATGCGGATAGTGAGAATCTCAGGCACTGAAAACGCATGTTTTTCCCCTTTCTTCGACGGGGGAAGGTTGTCAGTTTGGTGTCCCTCTATACATATTGTCTGTCATTCGGCAAGTTGCTCCTCTGTCACTTCTGCTTCCGGCATATCCAGTACTTCTGCAAAGAATTGCTTCACTTCTGCCGGTGTCTTTAGGGTTTTCAGTCTTTCGTGTATCACAAAAGAGGCATTGGCCAATACGATATCTTGCTTGCCTGGGCGATAAAGCACTATGCTGTGATAGTTGCCTTCGTATAGGTAAAGGTAGAGCGTGTATTCTTTCAGTGCCGGATAGAGGAAGGCGTCTTCGGCAAAAAGCAAAGAGGTGGCGGCTAAGTTGTCCGCCCCACCTTGTGCATTCAGTAGGGTGGGGATGGAGCGTATGATACGGTCGATGATGAGGGGCTTTGTTGCCCCCGACTGGCTGAGCAGGGATTTTGTCACCTGCATGTCCAGATGGCTGACGCAGAATATCTTCTGCGGCTGGTGGTATCCTTTACTTCCGATGTCCTTTATCAGAGCTTTCACTTTTTTGCTGTAAACGGCATTGGCTATGTAGCTTGAGTCGTTGGCAAGTTGCCGCATTTGTTGTGTCAGGTGCAGGCCTTGGGTCTGTAAGAAAGAAACTGCATTGTCGGCTACAAAGATAGCGGTGGGGCCGTCAGCACTTCCGATGATGCCGATAGTATCCTTCTGCCGGTGGGTGCATCCTATGCAGAGGCAGAACAGCAGGGTGCAAAGGGTGAGTTGTAGGTTCATAGCCGATAGTGTTTACTCCATTCTGCCATACTTCATCTCCTCCCCGTTGGGGTCATACTGCTTGCGCTTCCCCGTAGGAGGTGCCGTGAGTGTGATGCGCACAACTGCCGTGCGGTGCAGGCTGCGGCGGATGGCATCATCGAAGGCATCCATGTGTTGGGGCAAAAAGCGCTTGCTGATGGCACGCAGGGCTTCTGTTTTTTCTGCCTCGTTTGTCACCAGCTCTGCCTTGCCGAAGGCGATGGCCGAACGGTATTGCAGGGTGAACGAGCCGTCTTTGGGACCTATGGTCGGAGTGCACTTGCTCACAGCCGAGAGGCACACTTCTGGGTGGGCGGCTATGGCTTGGAGCTTGTCGCCCTCGAGGGCACAGTGGAAGTACCATACTGTTTCGTTCGTGCTTGCCAGGGATAGGGGCACGCCATACGCGGTGCCGTCCGGGCGGGTGAAGCTCACGGTGATGTATGGAGCCTTGTGCATCACTTCCAGGGCCCATTCGGCGGGCATCTCTCTGCTTGCTTTTCTCATAATGCAGTGGGTATAGGGTTGATGGTTAACGGTTTTGCAGGGGCAAAGGTAATTAAAAAAGATTGAAACTCCTCCTTCGGATGTATTAATCTCCCTCCGGGGTGTGACGTTTGCCTGTCTTTTTTATACCTTTGCGGGCTTGTAGCTCGCCACTGCGTGCTTCATGTTAAACACCTACTTACTTATATCACTTTATGAAGTTCCTTATAACTGTCTTTTACCTGCAGATATTTGTCGTTCTGTCTGTTTACGCCTCCGACCCGCTACGCAGGCAGATACAGGCCATCGTCGACAAGGTTGATGCCGAAGTGGGAGTGGCTCTCATTGTGGATGGCAAAGACACACTGACGGTAAACAATGATGCCCGTTACCCGCTGATGAGTGTGATGAAATTCCATCAGGCCTTGGCCGTGACCCATTATTTGGAAGAACGTGGCCTGCCACTCTCTACCACCATCCGGGTGGAGAAGAGCGACCTGCTGCCCGACACGTATAGCCCTTTGCGCGACCGCTATCCCGAAGGGGGCGTCTCTTTGCCCGTGAGCGAGCTGCTGGCCTATACCCTGGGGCTGAGCGACAATAACGCTTGCGATATTCTCTTCAGGTATATCGGAGGTGTGGCTGTGGCCGACGGGTTCATCCGCTCCCTTGGAATGGATGATTTTGCCCTCTCAGCCACCGAAGACGACATGCACCGCCATCCGCAGACGTGCTACGACAACTGGAGTACGCCCCTCTCTACCGCCCTGCTCAT
Source organism: uncultured Bacteroides sp. (assembly GCA_944320635.1). Taxonomy (GTDB): domain Bacteria; phylum Bacteroidota; class Bacteroidia; order Bacteroidales; family Bacteroidaceae; genus Bacteroides. The sequence continues at coordinate 16,272 of CALUIF010000127.1, forward strand.
GGACAAGCTCGTGGCCGGTGCCTTGCCTATCGATACGGCTTACACGCACTTCCTTTGCCAAACGCTATTGGCCTGCCAAACCGGTAAGGAACGGCTTCCGGCACCCTTGCAAGGTTCTACTGCCCGCATCGGCCACAAGACGGGGACGTCCGACCGAAACGGGCGAGGCGAATGGACAGGCATCAACGATGCTGGCTTCGTGTTGCTTCCCCACGGCCGGCGCTATGCCATCGCCGTATTGGTGAAGCACTCCAGGCTTAGCCTTCGGGATACGGAGAAAATCATTGCCGACATTTCGGCGGTGGTGTACCGGCATCTCTCTGCTCGCTGATTGTACCCATGCACCTTCTCTTTACAAAGCCGGTGCCTTGCCGAAGGAATGCCGGCCTCTTTTCTTTGGATATTCGCTGGCATCTCTTATCTTTGTGTCCTGAAGTCTTACGAGAAAAACTTATCTACACAATGAAGAAAAGCATGATATACACCAAAACGGGTGATGCCGGGCGCACCTCCCTGGTGGGAGGCACCCGCGTGTCCAAAACAGATGACCGGCTGGAGGCCTATGGCACGGTGGACGAACTGAATGCCTTTCTGGGGCTGCTTGAAACATACCTGACCGACGAACACGACCGTACCTTCGTGAGGCAGGTGCAAAACGAGCTGTTCGCCGTGGGCTCTTACTTGGCCACCGACCAGTCTAAAACCAAGCTTCGCGCGTCGTCCCAGGTTGCCCCAGGGCAGGTGGAATCTTTGGAGCATGAGATTGACCGTCTGGACGAAAGCCTTCCACTGCTGTCGGCCTTTGTGCTGCCCGGCGGGAGCCGTGGCGCTGCCGTGTGCCATGTGTGCCGCACGGTGTGCCGCAGGGCAGAACGCCGTATCCTGGCCTTGGCGGAAAAGGTTGACATGGCCCCCGAACTGCTGGCTTATATCAATCGCCTGTCTGATTACCTGTTTGTCCTTTCCCGGAAAATGAACCATGAGGACAAAAAAAATGAAATATTTTGGGATAATAGTTGCAAGTGAAATTTTTTGTTATACTTTTGCCGCCAAATAGAGAGCGAAATATAATATATTCACAATTTTAATACTTAGAGACTATGTATTGGACATTGGAATTGGCATCGAAACTCGAAGATGCCCCTTGGCCTGCAACCAAGGATGAGCTGATAGATTATGCCATGCGCTCGGGTGCTCCGCTTGAGGTG
>CALUIF010000128.1 GCA_944320635.1 uncultured Bacteroides sp.
AGGTGCACGCTTAGGCTTTCGGTCTCATCCAAGTGCTGTCCGGATATCTTTTCCACATCCGTGGCCAGGAAGCAGTAGGTCTTGTTCGTGTCTTTGCCGGGATTCCCGCAGATTTCCATAAAGGGTGTCCACGTGCCGTTGCCATAGCCCGTTTCTTCCAGCAGTTCGCGTTGGGCGGCAGCAAGGGGGGAGGCGTCTTTCTCTTCGCATACTCCGGCACAGAGTTCATACGCCGTTATCCGTCGGGCGTGGCGGTATTGGCGCACCATGACGAATTGCCCTTCGCGGGTGATGGCAATGACGTTCACCCAGTCCGGATATTCCAGTACATAGTAAGAAGGTATGTGTTTCCCGTTGGGCAGCAGCAAGTGGTCGCGGCGCACGGTGAGCCACGGTTCACGGAAGAGGTATTCGCTGCTTAGCACCTCCCAAGGCTTTTCATCAGGTTCGTGTTTCATTATATCATTATGATGTTAAATGGGAATTTGGCGCGCGCAAGCGCGCAGTGACGAGCTACAAGCTACGAGTGACTGCCTCAGTACTTGGACACTTTACTTGTAGCTTGTAGCTCGTTACTTGTAGCTGCGGGGCTTTGCCCCGCTATCATACTCCAAATAAAACTCCACCACCGCCTCAATGCCCTTGCGCATGATGTCTAGCGGCATGTTTTCGTTGGGCGAGTGGATGGCGTTGCTTTCCAGCCCGAAGCCCATCAGCACTGTCTTGATGCCTAGCACTTGCTCGAAGGTGGAGATGATGGGGATGCTTCCGCCCCGGCGTACGGCCAACGGCTTCTTGCCGAATGCCTTTTCAAAGCCCTTCTCTGCTGCCCGGTAGGCCGGCAGGCTGATGGGGCATACGTATCCTTGTCCGCCGTGCAGGGGCGTCACCTTCACTTGCACGGTGTCTGGCGCAATACTTTGCAGGTAGTCGGTAAGGAGCTGCTCTATCTTGCGGTGGTCTTGGTGGGGTACCAAGCGGCACGATACCTTGGCAAAGGCCTGCGAAGGCAGCACCGTCTTGGCGCCTTCGCCCGTATAGCCGCCCCAAATGCCGCAGATGTCGAACGACGGGCGGCAACTGTTCCGCTCCAGCGTGCTGTAGCCTTTCTCGCCGGCCAATGCCCGCACGCCGATGGCCTGCTTGTATTTCTCCTCGTCGAAGGGTATCTTCGCTATCATGGCGCGTTCTTCGGCGGGCACCTCCTCCACGTCGTCGTAGAAGCCAGGGATGGTGATGCGCCCGTCTTCGTCCACCATCTTCGCCAGCAGTCCGCAAAGCACGTTGATGGGGTTGGCCACCGCCCCGCCGAAGTGGCCCGAGTGCAGGTCGCGGTTGGGGCCGGTCACTTCCACCTGCCAGTAGGCCAGTCCGCGCAGGCCTGTGGTCAGCGAGGGCAGGTCGGCTCCGAGCATGCTGGTGTCCGATACCAGGATGACGTCTGCCTTGAGCAGCTCTTTGTGCTCTTGGCAGAAGGCCTCCAGGCTGGGCGACCCTATTTCTTCTTCACCTTCGAAGATGAACTTCACGTTGACCTTGAGCAGTTCGTTTTTCACCAGGTATTCGAAGGCTTTCACCTGTATGAACGATTGTCCCTTGTCGTCGTCGGCTCCGCGGGCATAGATGCGCCCGTCGCGCACTTCTGGCTCGAAGGGGCGGCTTTTCCACAGTTCCAACGGCTCGGCAGGCATCACGTCGTAGTGGGCGTAGACCAATACAGTTTTGGCCGAAGGGTCTGTCGTCTTCTGCGCGAAGACCACCGGATTGCCTTTCGAGGGCATTACCAAGGCCTCATCCGCGCCGGCGTCGAGCAGCAGCGTGGCCCAGCGTTGGGCGCAGGCCAGCATGTCGTCGTGGTGCTCGGGCTGCGCACTGATGCTGGGGATGCGGATGAGGCTGAACAATTCGTCCAGCATCCGCGGTTCGTTGTGGCTGATGTAATCTTTAAGCATGGCTTGTTTTGGAATTTTTTTAGACGCGGATTGAGCGGATAATGCGGATTCTTTTTTTAGCATAAAATGCTGAATTTGAATGAATCCTATAGATTACAAATCCGCTCAATCCGCATAATCCGCGTCTAAAAAATAACAGGATATATTCATTTTATTCTTGAGACTTACTTATCAAAGTTGTGTTGTCTTGTCTATCAGGTAAAAGTCCAGTATGGTCATGGCGGCCATGGCTTCCACGATGGGCACGGCGCGGGGCAGTACGCAGGGGTCGTGCCGTCCGCGTGCTTTCAGGGTGGTGTCGATGCCGTCGGCATTGACGGTGTGTTGCTCCATCAGCACGGTGGCTACGGGCTTGAAGGCCACGCGGAAGTAGATGTCTTGCCCGTTGCTGATGCCGCCCTGTATGCCGCCCGAGTGGTTGGTGCGGGTGGTGATGCGTCCGCCGCTGTTGTAGAACACGTCGTTCTGCTCCGACCCTTTCATCTTCAGTCCCTTGAAGCCTTCGCCGTACTCAAAGGCTTTGGCCGCGTTGATGCTCAGCATGCCCGAGGCCAGGGCGGCCTGCAGTTTGCCGAACACGGGTTGGCCCAGCCCGATGGGGCAGCCTTGGACCACGCAGGTCACTACGCCGCCTATCGTGTCGCCTTCCTCCTTTACCTGGAAGATGAGTTCCTCCATCTCCTTGGCCTTCTCGGGGTCGGGGCAACGCACGGGGTTGGTCTCTATCAGGTCGAAATCATACTCCTTGTAGTCTTTCTCCAGCTTGATGCCGCCCACCTGCGAGGTGTAGGCCGTGATGCTGATGCCCAGTTGCCTCAAGGCCAGCTTGGCCAGCGCGCCGCCCACCACGCGGGCTATGGTTTCGCGTGCTGACGAGCGCCCGCCTCCCCGGTAGTCGCGGATGCCGTACTTCAGCTTGTAGGTATAGTCGGCGTGCGAGGGGCGGTACACGCTCTGCATCTCGCTGTAGTCGCTGTACCGCTGGTTTTCGTTCCACACGATGAAACCGATGGGGCAGCCCGTCGATTTGCCGTCGAAGATGCCCGAGAGGAATTCCACCTTGTCCGTCTCCTGGCGCGAGGTGGTGATGCGCGACTGTCCCGGCCGGCGGCGTGCCAGCTCCCTTTGCACAAAGTCCATGTCGATGGTGATACCTGCGGGAAATCCGTCGATGACCCCTCCGATGCCCTTGCCATGCGATTCCCCGAAACTGGTGAGGCGGAGGATGTTTCCATAAGAGTTAAACATAAGTATAGTGTGTGTTGATTTGAAATTCTCTCTAAAGATAGGGCTTTTTTCGGAGATGTGCATGTTTTCGGCCGAAAACTTCAAAAAAACATTGTTTTTTCCGCTTATCCTTTGCCGGAGGCGGGGGCGGAATACCGTGTGCCATGTTGTAAACCGACGTGCCGTTTCCGTGTGCAAAATGATGCTAACATTGCCTTTCTGCTTACACCCACCGGACGCGGAATATGCAAACGGGCGTTCGGAATGCTTCCAGTCTTGCATAAAAATGCACTCCGAAGGAGTGGAAAGCGGCTTTTTATACCGTTTTTATGCATTATTGGCCTTTTCCTGCCGTGCCATTGCCCTATCTTGGGCGGCATGGCGATCCATCACTGGCGGCATAGCGCTCCGTCGCCAACGTCTTCCCGTCCCATTGCCATCGCCTTTCCGTTTCGTTGCTGGTCACTTTGCGACGGTTTGCCTGCTTGTTGGCGCGGTTTTTTCTCCAGAATAAATGTAAACATTTCGTTATCCGGTTACAGGTCAAACAAATAAGCGTTTCCCGCTTCAAAAAACGGCGCACACCGTCCCGCTGTGCCGAAATAAGCGATTCTCGTGCGGTGTACTTTGCAAAATGTCAGAATGATAGTTAAGGTAGTTTAGCCTTCCGCTGCCGTCATTTGTTGGGTTATAATACTTCCGCTCCCTCGCAGGCTAAAAAATAGACCAATCTTTTTAAAAATAGCACTTGTATAATAGCAACAAATCCTGTTACTTTGCACTCGAATTTAAAAAATGGATAATTCTTGGCTCACTTGGCAGGAATAGGTATTAATTCAATTAATAGTTTAAAAGTTATGAAAAAGAATTTGTTTTATTTGTTTGCATTGATTTGCTCGATGAGCCTGTTTACGGCTTGTAGTGATGACGACAACCCGGGTGGCGGTGGCGGCGCAACCCTGGAAGAAGTTATTACCAACGACATTGCCGGTAACTATAAAGGCGACTTGACGGTAGCCGTGTTTGGGATTGAAATGCCTTCCGTGCCCCAGAAAGTGGCTGTTACGAAGTCCGGAACAGAAGCTGTGAGCTTGTCCATCACCAACTTCAGCTTCATCGGCTTGAGCTTGGGCGATATTGAACTGAAAGACTGCGCGCTGACAGAAGAAAATGGCGTTTATACCTTTACGGGCACTACGGATCTGAACGTTGCAAGCGTGGGTCTGAAGGCTGATGTTGTAGCCGATGGTTCATTTGCTACAAGCAATCCCACACAACTTACTCTGAACCTCGACATCAAAGCCGAGTTGGCCGGACAGCAGCAAGATGTGACAGTGGTTTACACCGGCACGCGTCTCACGGGCAATGAAAGCAGCGAGGCTTTGATTACCAACTTTGCCATCGACAGCGAGCTGGTATCTGAAGCTCCCGTCATCGACAATGAAGCCGGCACTATCACCTTCAAGGTGCTCGACTCTGCCGAGAGCTTGGTATTTGCCCCCATTATCGAAGTATCTGCCGGTGCTACGGTGTCTCCCGCCAGCGGCGTTGAGCAAGACTTCTCTACTGCCGTTACTTATACGGTGACTGCTGAAGACGGCACGGTGAAGACTTATACGGTGTCGGTAGTAGAACAAAACGTTTTGACTTATTCTTTTGAAGATTGGAAAGATACGGATGGCAATAATGACACATTGCTTCCTGAAGAAATCTGGGCATCCAGTGCAGCCGGAGCAGGCATCTTAGGTGGAGTTCTGCTGGAGAGAGAAACTAATGAGGACGGAACTTTTGCGGCTAAGATGATCTCGTTTGAATATCCGGGTGAGGCCAATGCTTTGGTGCCTAAGATTACTGCCGGTTCTATTTTTATCGGTGAGTTTGACATGATGCCTGCCATCATGGGCGACAGACTTTCCTGTACAAAATTCGGATTGCCTGCTGCAGACTTGGGATTGACAAAACAGCCTGTCCGTTTCAAAGGTATGTACAAATATACAGCCGGTTCTAAATATCTGAATGCTGCAGATCCGGAAAACATTGTCGAGACAGAAGATGTAGACCAAGGCTCTATCACAGCCGTGCTGTATAAAGCTAAGGATGCTGCCGGTAAAGAGGTAACTTTAACAGGACACGACATAAATACGTCTGAAAATATAGTTGCATACGCTATGGTAATAACCGAGAACACGGAAGAATATCAGAACTTTGATGTTGAGTTTGAGGTTAATGGCTATGAACCTGATGGCGAATATAAGTTTGCCATTGTATGTACTTCCAGTATCAAGGGGGACACATTCAATGGCGCTGGCGGAAGCACGCTTATTGTGGATGAATTCCAAGTTATCTGTGAATAATCGCTTGAACAGATAGATATAAAAGGCTTTTCAAGATAAACCAAAAGCCGGGAAGCACAGAGGAATCTCCTCCTGCTTCCCGGCTTTGTTTTGTCCCTCGTTTACGCCCAAGGCTGTCCGAGAACTCTTGCGCAGCTTTCATTTTGCGCTGTCATTCAGCGGATTTCACAAA
>CALUIF010000129.1 GCA_944320635.1 uncultured Bacteroides sp.
TGTCCAATGGCCAACTGTCCATGTTGGGGTCGAGCCCTTCATCGGCTACCGGGCCAAAGAGGAAGGCTTCGCTTGTCTCCCAAGGTTCGCGGGCCACGAGCCAGGCATCGCAGATGTCTTCGAAGGCCTCGTCGCTGGGTTGCTGCGAGAAGGCGTAGATGGCATCATAGAGCAGTTGGTTCATGTCCCTCAGGTCGCGATAGGTGGGAAGCACTACCACATCCACATAGTTGGCCACTACGGGGTCGAGCACTTCGTCGGTATTGATATCGCCAGTACGGTCGATGTAGCCTTTCAGGTCGGTCAATGCCTCAAACAAGTCGGCACAGGCCCGTTGTGCCTCCAAGGCCTCCGTGCTGTTGATGTGGTTGCGGAATGGCTGGGGAATGGCCAGGATGGCGTCGTGGGCTGTCTTGACGGCTTGCATTACTTCGTCGGCCAATGAGGCGTTCACCCCGCTCACCACCGAGTAGATGGAGTTGGCGGCGGCGTTCATCTGCTCCAGGTCAAGCTGGTTGTTGGTCACTACCTGCTCGCCGCGCGTACCGGTCAGGGCGTTGTATATGGAGATGATGTTGTTGGAGTAGTCTTCGCGGGAGTGCCAGCTGTACCACGACTCTACGGCATAGAGCGCTGCGGTGGTCTGCCCGCTGTTGTAGAGGGACAGCGGGTCGCCTATCTTCGCTTCGCCCACCTCGTTGGCAATGTCGAGGCAACCGTCGATGATTTGTTCCACACAGTTCAGGGCGCCGCCTCCGCCGCTGGGGGTAGGATTAGGGGTGTCCGTACCTTTGTCATCACTACACGACGCCATGGACAAGATGCCCAGCGTCAGACTTGCTGCAAATAAGAAATTCTTTTTCATACTATTCTGTCTTTTATGTTTGATTATTGATTATCTGTTGATGCTGTTTACTTCTTGAAGAACCAGCCCACGTAGGCTATGCCGATGGAAAACTCGTTCTCGCTGTTGTACTTGCTGGTGCCGAACACCTTCTGGGTGCCTATCTGGCGGGTGGTGTAGTCGGCCTTCACCACAAGGTTGGGCAGGGCAAACCAGTTGATGCCCGCCGTCCACTTGCTGACCTGGCAACGCGGGTCGGGCACCACGCTCCCCTCGCCGCTCTCCTGCGGATTGTAGTACTCGTAGCGGGCAAAAGGATAAATGACGGGACACTTCCGGCCGTGGAAGAAAGCGCTGACATTCAGTCCGGCCTCTGCCCCGTAGCACAAGGCTGTCTCGGCCGTGCTGCGCATGGAGCCGTGGTGGTAGTTGGAGTTGTTGGACAGGCTGGTGGAGCTGACGCGGGCCGAATTGTCCATGTTGCCGTAGATGATGTTGGCACGGGCGGTGACGTAGCGGTTCTTATACTCGGCGTCGGCGGAGTAGATGCGGACGGGCACCTTGTAATCGATGCTCTGCGTGCCCGACTCTGTAGCGACGCTGGACGTGTATTTGTATTCCTTGTCCGAATTCCGGGTGGCATCGGCACAGTAGTAGAAGGATGCCCCCACGCGCAGGCCGGGCACGCCCTTGTAGTCCAGACGGACCACATAACCGGGCGAAGAGAACTTGTCCGTCTCGAACAGCCCCTGCTTGCCGTCCCTCACCCAGCCGTCGCGGCCGAAGCCGTCGGGGTTGAGCCCGGCCACGGCCATCAGCTGGTAGTCGAAAGCGGCATATCCACTGCCGAAAGAGCCGAACACCGATACCCCCGTCTCGTGCCAGGTGGAGGGGATGATGGTGGTCTCGCCCTCGGGGCGCGAGGTGCCGAAGAAGTTGATGGGCTCGTGGTGGGCGTTGGTCAGGCCCACGGGCACCACCATGTGTCCGGCGCGGATGTTGAAGGCCGGGTGGATGAGCCGTGTGATGTGGAACTGCTCCAATGCCACCTCGCCGGCCTTTTCCATCTCCGTCTCATACTCATTGTTCTCCGACGGCTCCAGCTCGGTGGCTATGCCCGTGCCGCCCGATTCAAACTCAATCTCGGCTCCCAGTATCCACTTCGACGTGAACTTGTAGTCCAGTGCCAGCACGAAGCGCGGGATGGCGATGCTGCTGCGGTGCTCCTTCGTGTTACCCACGCCGGTGCCCGTGAAGCGGTTGAGCCCGTAGTCCATGAAGCTGGCCACCATTTCGCCATAGCCGCCCACGCGGAAACGCTCGTAGCCGTCGTCGGCCGTCGAGGCAATGCCTTTCTTAACTTTCTCTATCACTGTGGTTCCCTCGGCCCGCACGGAGTCGGGAGCGGCCACCTCCCCGGCCTGCAAACCGCCCAGCGGCAGCAACAGGCATAGGGTAAATACGCTGATTTGTTTTCTCATTTTTTACCTTAATTATTGTTGCCGCAAAGGTAGAGGTAGTTAGAAAGTAGGGCAATACCTAAAAAATAGTATATTCCTCCCCCGTCATCGCTATGAATAGGTATAGGCGGAAGGCGGCAAGGCAGCAGCCGATGTACTACCTTGGCAACGTTAAGGTAGTACATTGCCGATGCCAAGGTAGCACCTTCCCATGCCTGCCACTGGAGTGACAGGGTTCTGCCACTGGAGTGACAGATGTCTGCCACTGGAGTGACAGGGTTGTGCCACTGGAGTGACAGGGGTGGCTTTGTAGCACTTCAGGCATGACAAGGTGCTACATCAGGCACGGCAAAGTACGTACGATGCCCTGCCCCGCCGGACTACCGACGAGGGGACGCGTGGGGATGAACGGATGGGGAATCAGAGCCGTCCGTGGCGGACGAAGGCGGAGAGGTCGTCCATCACATAGGCGGGGATGGAGGATGCACGGTCGTACTCCAGCGGGGTGGACGAGCCGGTGCCTTCCTGCAACAGGTGGTTCAGCTTGGGATAGGACTTGAAGCTGGCGTTGCGATGGCGCATCAGTCCGGCACGCCACAGGGCGAAGTCTTCCATCGTCACCTGGTAGTCGCGTTCGCCCTGTAGCACAAGGAGGGGCAGGCCAAGGGTTGCCGCCACCTCCACAGGCTTGTAGGCGTTGGCCAGCCGCCAATACGATTCAGGCAGGTTCATGGGCAGGGGGATGGAAGGATTGAAGCGGGCGGTGCCAAGCAGCTTGACGTTGGCAGCCTGCCGACGCACCTCGTCCAACTGCTGCCGCACGCGCTCGTCGGCAGGGTTGCCCGCCAACGAAGCCAGATAGGCCACCTGCGCGGTGTAAGCATCTTCCAGCGGGCGCGCCAGTCCGGCCAGGATAATCACCCCGGCCAAGCGGGATGCACGCCCGGCAATGCGGGGAGCCAACGTGCCTCCCAGGCTGTGCCCTAACAGATACAGGCTGTCCGGAGTCACCTCGGGCTGCCGTCCGGCCAAGGCCAAGGCTGCCACGGCATCGTCCACAGCCTCGGTGTCGTAGTCGAGCACACGCCCTTGGGGCACACAGGCAGCGCCATACACCCGCGTGCGCTTGTCGTAGCGCAAGGTAGCGATGCCTCTCTCGGCCAACCCATAGGCCAGGTCGCGGAAGGGCTTGTTGGGGCCGACGGTTTCATCGCGGTCGTTCGGGCCGGAGCCATGCACCAGCACCACGCAAGGCACCTTGCCGACGGCTCCCTTGGGCAGCGTCAGCGTGGCAGGCAGGCGGAAGCCATCGGTCTCGACAGTCAAGGCGCGTTCTTCCACCTGCGTGGAGTCGCAAGCGGCCGGAGCCTCCGCAGGGGCAGGGACAGGCATCAGGCGGATGGTATTGAGGTGGCCGCCGGCATCGAACGACAACAGCAGACGCAAGGGAAGGCGCTCGAACCGCAGGTCGCGGTAATGCAACCGGTAACCGCCGGCCTCACCCGTCTGCCAGGCATCTGCCGACTGCAACTTGCCGAACTGGCGTTCTACTTGCGGCAACATGTCCTTGAACGCGGCGGGATACAACCGGGCCTGCAACTCCTCGTTGAGCGCGGCATGGATACTGTCGGCCTCATTGGTCACCAGCCACTCATAAATGCGTTGCGCACGCTCCCTCTCGCCCTGCTGGGCATAAAGGGACACGGCATGCCCCGCAGCCAGCCATCCTGCCAGCATGAGGCACCGGAAAAAGAATCGTTTCATGGGATAATAAATGAATAAAGGATTATTTCTCATCGGGAATGACACTGTCCAGATAAGATGCAATCTCCGCTTCCTGCTCCGGATGGAACCAGCGGATGTCGGCATCGCGCCGGAACCACGTCATCTGTTTGCGGGAATAGATGCGGGTGTTTTGCTTGATTTTCTCCACAGCGAAGTCCAGTGTCCACTCTCCGTCAAGGTACTTGAAGAGTTCCTTGTAGCCCACCGTGTTCAGCGCATTCAGCGAACGGTAAGGATACACGCTCCGGGCTTCTTCCAGCAATCCGTCGGCCATCATCTGGTCGACCCGCTGGTTGATGCGCCGGTAGAGCTCTTCGCGGTCGCGGGTCAGCCCGATTTTAACCATACGGAAGGGGCGTTGCTTGGTGCTGCGGGTGCGGAAGGAGGTGTAAGTGCGCCCCGTCATGTAGCAGATTTCCAAGGCATGGATGACGCGCTTGGGGTTTTTCCTGTCCACTTCGGCATAATAGGCAGGGTCGAGCAGTTTCAGTTCGGCGCAAAGGCGTTCCAGCCCTTCCGTTTCGTAGCGGTGCAGCAACAGTTGGCGCGTTTCGGCATCTACGGTAGGAATGTCGTCGATGCCTTTGCACACGGCGTCGACATACATCATGGAGCCTCCCGTAAGCACTACTGTGGAGTGGCGGGCAAAGAGCTGGGGAAGCAGGCGCATCACTTCTTCCTCGTAACGGGCGGCGCTATAGTAATCTGTCAGTCCGAGTGTACCTACGAAGTAGTGCTTTACCCGCGCCAGTTGCCCGGGAGTAGGAGCCGCCGTGCCAATCTTCAGGTCGGCATACAACTGCCTGGAGTCGGCCGACACGATACACGTATGGTAACGTTCGGCCAACCTGAGGCTCAACTCTGTCTTCCCTACGCCCGTAGGACCTATCAGGACAAGGAGAACAGACATTCTTTAATACCTGTCTTCATCGTAAGGATTGCCTCCGCCGCCTTCGTCAAAGCCGCCAAAGCCTTCCTGGTCGAACTCATCGTCGTTATATCCCTGGTCGCCATAGAAATTCTCATCAAGGTCCAAGGAAGAAGCATTGGCCTTCGCCTCAAACTCATCAAAGTCGACCGTCTGTTTGGGGGGCTCGCCCGACTGGCGCGTGCACTTGGCACCTGTCATGGACTTCTTGGTGATGATTTCCGAAAGCTCGATGAAGAAGCAACGCTCTGTCATGTAGTCGAAGACATACAGCAGCTTCTGCTTCTCCTCTTCTACCAACTCATTGATGCGGGTTTCTTTCATTACCCAGCTGTCCATATCCGAGTTGGTATCCATTTCTTCCAATGTCACTTCTTTTTCTTTCTCCCAGTCTTCATCGCAAATAAAGAAGGAAGTCATCTGATCGTCGGTATAATTCACAGATTTCAAGATAGCTTCATGGAAATCATAAAAGGTAGCTTCAGGGTCTATCTGAATTTCTCTAACAAAATCGTCCACCTCGTCCGAGATGATTGTAAATCTGTAGATCATATAAAAAATGCTTAGTTAGTTTTGGATTTTTGAAAGTCGGTATCCCTTTGCGACACGTGACATTGCACCCGTGTCCCTTACTTGCCTGGGATGATGCCCCTTGCCGATTCTTTAATGAAGGTGACGATATAGTTTATTTCAGGCGTCATCTCCATTTCACATTCTATCTTCTTCAAGGCATCAGTGGTGTTCAGCCCGCTTTGGTAAATGATGCGGTAGGCATTGTGTATGCTCTCTATGGCCTCATTGGAAAATCCCCGACGGCGCAACCCTACAATGTTGATACCGGCATAGCAGATAGGCTCGCGTCCGGCAATAATGTAAGGCGGAATATCTTTGCTGAAACGGCTGCCACCTTGTATCATGCCATAACCGCCCACACGGCAAAACTGGTGCATCAATACATTAGCACTGATAATGGAGAAATCATCAATCACCACTTCTCCAGCCATCTTGGTAGAGTTACCTATTATACATCCATTGCCTACCGTAGTATCATGCGCCACATGCACACCTTCCATCAAGAGATTATTGTTGCCTACGATAGTTCTCCCTTTGGCAGCCGTACCCCGGTTGATGGTGACGTTTTCGCGGATAGTATTGTTGTTTCCTACTTCAGCCGTGGTATCTTCACCCCTGAACTTCAGGTCCTGGGGAATGGCACCGATAACAGCACCCGGGAAAATAGTATTTCCATTCCCTATTCGTGCCCCGTACAGGATATTGGCATTCGCCATGATTTTATTGTTATCGCCAATCACCACATTCTTATCGATAAAAACAAAGGGGGCAATTTCAACGTTCTCCCCGATTTGTGCTTCGGGATGGATGTATGCTAAAGGACTAATCATATATTAATGAAGAATTAAAAAATGAAGAATGAAGAATTCCGATTCATTAGATAAGAAACATCCGGATAATTCTTCATTCTTCATCTGTCATTTACTTATTCTTTACAATCTGGGCCATAAACTCGGCTTCGCAAACTACTTTTTCGCCGACAAACACATAGCCTTTCATGGTGGAAATACCCCGTCGTATAGGAGCCATCAGCTCCACACGGAACAACAAAGTATCGCCCGGCACCACCTTTTGACGGAACTTCACGCCGTCAATCTTCAAGAAATAGGTAGAATAGCGTTCGGGCTCGTCCACCGAATTCAGCACCAACAAGCCGCCTACCTGCGCCATGGCTTCTATCTGAAGCACACCCGGCATTACGGGCTCTTGCGGGAAGTGTCCTTGGAAGAAAGGTTCGTTGCTAGTAACATTCTTTACGCCCACAATGTAGTTGGCGCCAATCTCTATAACCTTGTCCACCAATTGAAACGGATAACGATGAGGCAAAAGCTCACGAATACGGTTCACGTCCATGATAGGCGGCCGGCTGCAATCGTACACCGGTGCCTGGATTTCGTGCAGGCGTATTTCCTTGCGCATCTGACGGGCAAACTTATTATTAATGGTATGCCCCGGGCGGGTGGCAATGATACGCCCCTTGATGGGCTTCCCAATCAAGGCCAAGTCGCCAATAACGTCCAGCAACTTGTGACGTGCACACTCATTAGGCCACACCAGCGGTTTATGGTTGATGTATCCCAAGTGCCTGGCATCCATATGGGGAACTTTCATCACATCGGCCAGTTTGTCAAAACTTTCCTGCGACATCTCACGCTCGTAAATCACGATGGCATTATCCAAGTCACCTCCTTTGATAAGACCGGCTTGCAGCAGGGGTTCGATTTCACGGACGAAAACGAACGTGCGGCTGGCTGCAATCTCATCTTTAAACTTCGCCATGTCTTCCAACGTGGCAAACTGGTTAGGAATAATATTGGAATCGTAAGACACCAACACGTTCAAGCTGAAACGTTCATCGGGCAACACGATGATGGATGAGCCCGTGGTCTCATCGCGAAACTCAATCTTCGACTTGATGATATAGAAATCCTTTACGGCGTTTTGCTCTACTGTACCTACACGTTCAATCTCATTGACATAATATTGCGCGCTTCCGTCCAATATCGGGAATTCGGGACCGTCCACCTGTATCAAGCAGTTGTCTATCCCCAATGCATACAGAGCAGCCATGCCATGTTCTATCGTGCTTACCTTGGCGCCATTTTGTGCAATCAACGTGCCACGAGTCGTATCGACTACATGGTCGGCAACGGCATCAATAATGGGCTGGCCTTCCAAGTCCGTACGTTGTATTTTGTAACCGTAGTTTTCAGGAGCCGGATTGAAAGTAACAGACAAGTTAAGCCCCGTGTGAAGGCCCTTCCCGCTGAGCGAGAAACTATCTTTCAAAGTCTTTTGTTTCAACATGGTCACTTATTTAATTGTTTTTTCAATTCATTTAATTCTTTACGGAGAGCGCCCAATTCCCGATACATGTCCGGAAGTTTACGGAAAACGGCCTGTGCCCTGAAATAAGGACGTTCCTCCATCGGCGGGGTACCTATGAGCTGCTGGTTGCCTTTCACGCTACTGGGCACACCCGACTGGGCACCAAACACCACTTTGTCTCCAATATGTATATGCCCAGCGATGCCTACTTGCCCGCCAAACATGCACCACTCTCCTACTTTAGTAGAACCTGCCACGCCCACTTGAGCCGCCATTACCGTATGCGAGCCTATCTCATCATTGTGTGCCACCTGCACCAGGTTGTCCAGCTTCACGCCACGATGTACTATGGTAGCCCCCATGGTAGCCCGGTCCACACAAGTATTGGCACCAATCTCCACATCGTCTTCCAACACAGTTATACCTATCTGCGGAATTTTTTCATATCCCTCGGGGGTAGGAGCAAAGCCAAAACCATCTGCCCCCACCACGCTGCCCGAATGCAGCACACAGCGGTTGCCCACCCGGCAATCGTGATAAATCGTAGCGTTGGCATACAGGATGCAATCATTTCCGACCTTGGCACCATCGCCCACCGTGACATGCGGATAGAGCTGGGTGCGGTCGCCTACCTCGGCATGTTCGCCCACATAGGCAAAAGGTGCGATGTAGACATCCTTGCCAATCTTTGCCGAAGGCGCAACAAACGCCAAAGAATGAATGCCACTATGTTTAGGCTTGCTTTGCTCATACAGAGTGAGCAGCTTAGCAAGACTTTCGTAGGCATTATCCACCTTTATCATCGTGGCTTTCACCTCTTGTTCAGGCACAAAGTCGCGATTCACCAACACGATGCTGGCTTTGGTTTCATATATATAAGGTGTATATTTAGGATTGGCCAGGAAAGAAAGCGCACCCGGCATCCCCTCCTCTATTTTGGCAAAAGTATGCACGGTGGCGTTCTCATCCCCCACTATCTCACCTTCGATGAATGATGCTATTTGTTTAGCGGAAAACTCCATGTTTCTTCTTGTTAGATGATTTCAAACTACAAATAACGGACTTTTTTTTCATATATCCTTATCCTATGCAGAATATTTTATGTCTGCTCCTGCAAGCGGAGATAACACAAGTAATATTTTTTCACCTTCTTGGAAAGGAGCGAGATGTTCAGCATGTCCGAAGCATCAGCAATGTTCCGTATCGTCCCGTCGTTGTACAAGATGTCGATGCTATCGTCCGCCTCATCGTACATGTTCCGCTCAATGCCGGGGGTAGCGATGAAGTAAGCGGCTTCGTGCAAGGGGATACCCAGCTTGCCACTGATGGCCTCCTGCAATTCGTGTTTCCGTTCACAAGCCACGGGGGCAGACGAAATCTCCACCTTGAAGATACGGCGGTTCACCATGCCGGCACTCAGCGTAGAGAGCACCTTGTCGGGATGCGAGCACCACACTTTCAATGCTGTCCAAATGTCGTTATCGTCCAACAGCACAAAATTCTCAATGCACTCGGGCCGACTGAAAAAGGCTTCCCTGTCGATATCATTGTAAAGAAAAAATCGCAAAGCCGGAG
The DNA here is from genome assembly GCA_944320635.1 of uncultured Bacteroides sp. Taxonomy (GTDB): domain Bacteria; phylum Bacteroidota; class Bacteroidia; order Bacteroidales; family Bacteroidaceae; genus Bacteroides. The sequence goes on from CALUIF010000129.1 coordinate 9,494, forward strand.
AGGCAAATACTTCATCGCCCCGTGCGGCCAGCTCCTTGGCACGGAGCAGGGCACTGATAAGCATCCGCTCGTAGGCCACAGACGTTTTGTGCAGATACACCTGCCAATACATCAACCTCCTGGCCATTAGGAAGTTTTCGATGGAATAGATACCTTTGGCCTCTACCACCAGCTGGTCGTCCTTCACGTCGAGCATCTTGATGATGCGAGCCGAGCCGATGTTACCCTCCGTCACCCCCGTATAGAAACTGTCGCGCCGCAGATAGTCCAGGCGGTCCATGTCCAATTGCCCGCTGACCAACTGATGCAAAAAGCGCTTGGGATACTCATCGCGGAAAATGCGGATGGCAAGGGACAGCTGCCCGTTCATCTCGCGGTTGATGCGCTCCATCAGCATCAGCGAAATTTCTTCGTGGGAGACTCCTTGCACGATAGTGTCCTCCAACACATGCGAGAAGGGTCCGTGCCCCACATCGTGTAACAGGATAGCGGCCTCCACGGCCTCGGCTTCGCTGTCGAAGATAAAGTTGCCCTTGGCCGTCAGCTGCTGAATGGCTTCGCTCATCAGGTAGTAGGCACCCAGCGAGTGTTGGAAGCGGGTGTGCTGCGCCCCCGGATATACCACGGACGAGAGACCCAGCTGCTTGATGCGCGTCAGCCTCTGCAACAGGGGATGCCTCACAAGGTTATACAGCAATCCCTTGGGTATCTTGATGAACCCGAACACCGGGTCGTTGATGATTTTGCTTTCGTAGGACATGACAAAACATTTTTGCGCGGCAAAG
>CALUIF010000130.1 GCA_944320635.1 uncultured Bacteroides sp.
GACACCTACTATAAGATACAGTACCCCGAGCACAACCTGGTACGCACCCGCGCCCAGTTCAAACTGCTGCAAAGCGTGGAGGCCAAGGCTGGGGAGATGAAGGAGTTTATTGAGGGGTGCATGTAAGCAAGGGAAGCGCTTAAAGCAGAGCCGGAGAAATCTTATGAAAGTTCGTACCGTTTTGGGAATATGCTTGTTATGCGTGGCTGTTGGGTGGAGCGGCTGTATAGAGAAAAAGTCTCCAGTAGATTTGTACCAAGGACAATTGGCCGCACTCGATAGTTTGATACGTTTGCGTCCGCATTTTCAAGAACGAAGAGAACAGGCAATTGGGGTTGTAAAAAAGAAATTGTTTGCCCTGCCTGCCTTGTCCCCTAAACGTTACGAACTGAATAAGGAAATACAGGAACTGTACCGAGGATATATTTGTGATTCATTGATATATTACATTTACGAAAATATCAATTTATCCAAACGCTTGGGCGACCGACACCGGACGTTGGAATCGCAATTGACGTTGGGTATTTATCTGGCACGTTCGGGAATGTATTTGGAAGCCTTAGTCTTACTGGAAGCCATTCCTAGGGAGGAGATAGATGCAAAGTTGCTAGATTTGTATTATCGCGCATACAATTTGGTCTATCGTCAAAAAGCGTATATATCCAAGGATAAAGTATTGGCAGAGCGTGTGTTCTCTCCTTTGGCAAAGGTTTATCAGGATTCTTTGCTGGCGGTAGCAGATAGTGGGTCTGCCATTCGCTACAACGCGTGCATTCAAAAGTGTATTGATGAAAAGCGTTATGCCGATGCTTTATTTTTATCTGAGAAGCGTTTGGCTTTGCTTTCGCCCGGAGATAAGGAATATGCTAATGTGTGGTATAATGTTGGTGATGCTAAGAACTTATTAGGTGACAAAGCCGGCTTTTTTGCTGCTATGCTTAATTCGGCTATTGAAGATATGCAACGTGGAACTAAGGATCATGCTTCCTTGCACCGTGTAGCTCGCACGCTTTATGAGTGGGATGAAGTGTCGCGGGCTGCCGGTTATATACAAGTCTGTATGGAAGATGCTTATTTTTATAATGCCAATCTACGTAGTTTGCAAATCGCTAAAACACTTCCTGTAGTAACACAGGCTTATGAACAAAAGAACCAAACTTACATCTCCAATCTTCGTATGGGAGTATTGGTTATTGTGACGCTTCTTTTCCTATGTGTAAGTGTTTTGCTCTTAGTGGCGGTACAGAAAAGAAAGCTCAAGCACATGCATGTTGAACTGTGTGCTTCTAATGAGAATTTAAATCGATTGAGCCAGAAGCTTACCAAAGTAAATGCCCATTTGAACGAAGTGAATAATGCTTTGAGGGAGAATAATTATATTAAAGAGAATTATGTGGCTCATTTCATTCGTTTAAGTTCCACTTATATAGAAAAGAATCAGAAGTTCAAATTGGAGGTTAACAAGCTGTTGCGGAAAGGAAAACTGGAAGATGCTCTCCGCTTGACGTTGAACAACGGGACTGATACCGAAGACTTGGAGGAATTTTATGCTAATTTCGACGAGGCCTTTTTATCAATTTTCCCTCATTTTATTGATGATTATAACAAGCTGCTGTCTGAGGACAATAGAATCGTATTTACAGACCGTCAGCGTGAACGAAAGACACTGACTTCCGAATTGCGTGTTTTTGCTTTAGTGCGTTTAGGCTTTAGTGACAGTGCTACTATTGCACGCATGCTGCGTTATTCGGTCAATACTATTTATAATATTCGCTCGAAGGCTAAGAATAAGGCTGCAGTGCCAAAGGATTCTTTTGAGGAAATGGTGATGCAAATAGGTACATTGCCTGACGAATAGGTCATCTCTTGGCTATTGCAGCTCTCATGCGCATCTCATTCTTATATCTTTTGTTCTTATTGTAATTTATTGTATGTGAGTGAAGTATGTGATTCGCCCATCTCATTTCCTTTCATTCTGTTCTCATCGTCCGGCGGGACATGCTTTTTCCCTTTATATTTGTCTCGGAATTTAACAAACCAGTAAAAAAGAAAAAACATGAAAGACATGAAGAACTTCCTGCACTTGGCATGTGGAGGATTCCTGGGGCTGACGGCGGCTGGCTGTGCCACCTCCCCTGTTCCTGCCACGGACGAAAAGCCTAATTTCATTTTTATCTTGATGGACGATATGGGGTATGCCGACCTCAGTTGCTATGGGGAGGCACGCTGGCAGACGCCGCATATCGACTCGCTGGCAGCCGAAGGTATCCGCTTTACGGATTGCTACGCGGCTTCGCCCATCTCCAGCCCTTCGCGGGCGGGATTGCTCACTGGACGCTATCCGGCACGCATGGGCATCAAAGAGGTGTTTTATCCGGAAAGCTATACTGGCATGTCGCCCTCCGAGGTGACGATGGCCGAACTGCTCAAGCCGCAGGGCTATGCCACCGCCTGTATAGGTAAGTGGCACTTGGGCAGCCGTGAACGGTTCTTGCCTTTGCAGCAGGGGTTCGACGAATATTTCGGCATTCCCTACAGCAATGACATGGGTTCGCAGGTGTACCTGCGGGGAAACGACGTGGAGGAGTTCCACATCGACATCGACCATGTGACACGCCGCTACACCGAGGAGGCTGTCGACTTCATCCGCCGCAAGGCTGGGCAACCTTTCTTCCTCTACCTGGCCCACAGCATGATGCACGTGCCCATCTACGTATCCGGCGACTTTGCCGGCAAGTCGGGAGCAGGTATCTACGGCGATGCCGCGATGGAAGTGGACTGGAGCGTGGGACGCATTATGAATACTTTGGAGGAACTGGGGCTCGACGAAAATACCATGGTGGTCTTCACCAGCGACAACGGCCCTTGGCTGCAGGAAGGCCCGTTGGGCGGATGGGCGTTGCCTTTGCGCGAAGGCAAGACGACGGACTTTGAAGGCGGCGTGCGTGTGCCCTGCATCGTGTGGTGGAAGGGGCGGATACAGCCTGCGGTAAATACCGAGGTGGCCAGTCTGCTCGACTGGTTTCCCACGGTAGCTTCGCTGAGCGGCGCCACCCTGCCCGATGTGAGGTTGGACGGCTGCGACCTGACCCCCGTGCTGGACGGCAAAGGGCACCGTGCCAGCCAGGACTATGCCTACTTCCGCAACAACCACGACATTAGCGGCTACCGGTCGGGCGACTGGAAACTGATGCTTCCCGCCCCGGCTATCCGCGGCAACTTCTGGCGCACGTCGACAGCTGCCCACGACACCCTGCTTTTCAACCTGCGCGAAGACGTGGGCGAGCGCATCAACCTCTATCGGAAACATCCGGAAAAAGCCCGCGAAATGGCTGCCAAGCTGAAGACGTATGCCGACGGTTTCGGCGAGATACCACCCGCACTGGTGGTGACGGGCAACGACGCTTCGCGCTACCTGCGCCGGCAGCGGCAGGAAGTCCGCCGGCAGGCCGAAGAGGCAGGCATGAAGCCCCGTGCAGCAAAGACGGAAGGGTTTCAATGACCTATTGCAGGTTGTAAATCAGTAACTTGATAGCGACGGACCGCTATCGTGATGGCGCAGTATCATTATCGCGATAGCGATACTGTGCTGTCCGCCACAGATAATAACTTTTGTGCGACAGAAGAATTATACACATTTTATAAATCAGTACACATGAAACGTATGAATTTTGCAGTCAGGGCACTACTGATATTAGTGTCCTTCTTTGCCCTTCCCTTGCATGGGCAACAGCGCACCCTACGGGGGCAAGTGTTAGATGATGCCACAGGTGAAACTATGGTAGGAGTTTCTGTAGAAGTGAAAGATACAGGAACAGGAGCCATTACTGACCTGAACGGGCGTTTTGAGGTGAGTGTATCCGGAGGTAGCCCTGTGCTGGTGTTCAGCTATGTAGGTTACCGCGCGGAAGAAATTAACGTAGGAAACCGCCAAGATGAACTGACGGTGCGTATGGAAGAAGACAATGAACTGTTGGACGAAGTGGTAGTCATTGGCTATGGTACCCAGCGCCGTAAGGATGTCACCACAGCTATCGCCAGCGTCTCTACTAAAGACTTGGACGAGCGTCCTGTCACTACCGTGGGGCAGGCTTTGCAAGGTAAGGCAGCAGGAGTGTATGTGATGCAACCCAATGGCACGCCGGGGGCGGATATGTCTATCCGTGTGCGCGGAACCACCTCATTCAATGGTAGCAATGCTCCTCTGTATGTGGTGGACGGGGTGGCAGTAGATGACATCAACTTCCTTTCGCCCAACGATATAGCCAGTATGCAGGTGTTGAAAGACGCTTCTTCGGCAGCCATCTATGGCTCGCGTGCTGCCAATGGTGTGGTGATGATAACCACCAAAGCCGGCGAAACTGGCAAGGCCAAAGTGACATTGAGCGCGCAAGTCGGAATCAATAAAGTGGCCAAGCGTATTGAGTCGCTCAATGCTATGCAGTACAAAGAATTGCAGGAAGAAGTAGGGGCTATTTTGAACCCCGGTACAGAAGACATAACCGATTGGCATAACGAAGTCTATCAGAGAGGTTTGACACAAAGTTATCAAGTCGCTGTATCCAATGCTACCGATAAGTTCAAGTATTATCTTTCTGCCGGATATATGGACGAACAGGGAGTGCTGAAAGCTGCTTTTTTCCGTCGTTACAACTTTCGCGCCAACCTAGAGAATGAAATCAGGAAATGGCTGAAAGTAGGAGCCAATATTTCTTATTCCGACAACAATAAGAACGGCATCACTACCGGTATGGGAGCCAATCGGGGTGGCGTGGTATTGGCAGTAGTCAACCTGCCGACCAGTGTGCCTGTATGGGATGAAGCCAATAATTATTATAACCGCGATTTTTACGGCATGAATCTTGTGAATCCCGTGGAAGCTATGGACAAAGGCAAAAATAACAAGGCGAAAACCACACGCCTGATTGCCTCGGGGAACGCAACCTTTACCTTCTTGCCGGAATTGTGGCTGAAAAGTTCATTTACTCTTGATCGCAGGAACTATCTGCAGACGTCTTTTACTCCTCCTGTACACCTCGAGGGCATCGACGAGTGGGGTTCGGCCTCCGATAACCGTAATATGAATACAGTTACAGCCTTCGATAACGTATTGACCTATCAAAAGGCTTTCGACAAACATCGCGTGGAAGGTATGGCAGGTACCTCGTATACGGAATCTTACTACACAAACAGTTGGATTAACGGTTCACACTTCCGTAATGGGCTTATACATACATTGAATGTTGCCAATAAGATAGCTTGGAATAATACAGGAAGCGATGCCACATCGTGGGGTATCATGTCTTACTTCGCCCGCTTGTCTTACAACTTTGACGGGAAATACATGCTGACAGCAAATGTCCGTCGCGACGGTTCTTCCAAACTGCATCCAGACCATCGTTGGGGTACTTTCCCCAGTGTGTCGGCTGCTTGGCGTTTGTCTTCCGAGAAGTTCATGGAACGTTTCGATTGGCTGGATGACATGAAGATACGTGTCAGTTGGGGGCAGACAGGTAACCAGTCCGGTGTTGGCGATTATGCTTACCTGCAACGTTACAATGTCACCCGGCAAGAATGGTTTACGGAAGGCAATTCCAATGCCTTACCCACCATCAGCCAAGCTAATCTGCGCAATCAAGATTTAACATGGGAAACGACTACGCAAACCGATGTCGGCCTGGATTTCTCGCTCTTCAACAGCCGTGTCAACGTTACGATGGACTATTATTATAAACGCACTACAGACATGTTGATGTATGTGTCCTTACCTGCCGGTGCGGCTGCAGCCAACAACATTGTGCGTAATGAAGGAGAAATGACTAACCGAGGTTTTGAGTTTACACTCAGTACGCAGAACTTCCGGGGAGTTTTCAATTGGAGCACTGATTTCAATATTTCCGTTAATCGTAATCGGTTAGAAAGTTTGGAGCTGCAACAAGTATATTATGGTGCCCAGCTCACCAGCGATATCTTGAAGGAGTATGTGGTGCGCAATGAACCAGGACGTTCTTTGGGCGGTTTTTATGGATACATTAGTAATGGTGTAGACCCACAGACAGGTGAACTGATGTACCGAGATCTGAATAAAGACGGCATTGTTTCGGCCCTCGATCGCACTTATATTGGCGATCCGAATCCGGATTTCACTTATGGCATGACCAATACATTATCGTGGAAGGGATTTACCTTAAGCTTTTTCCTTCAGGGCACTTATGGCAATGACATTTACAATGCTTCACGCATTGAAACCGAGTGCATGCAGGATGGCAAAAACCAGTCCGTCTGTGTACTCAAGCGTTGGCGTGAGCCTGGCCAGGTGACAGATGTGCCCAAAGCTGGATTTGCTATCAAGAATTCTTCTTATTTTGTGGAGGATGGCAGTTATTTGCGGCTTAAGAACTTGACATTTTCGTATAACTTTACTGGCCCCTTGTTGAAGCGTTGGGGGGTAATGCGGTTGCAGCCTTACTTCACGGCCAACAACTTGTTTACCCTTACGGGTTATAGCGGTATGGATCCTGAGGTGAACGAATGGGGGAACGACGGTGGTGTGCAAGGCATTGACTGGGGGTCTTATCCTCAAAGCCGTTCGTTTGTATTTGGAGTAAATGTAGAATTTTAAAGAGCAAAAAGAGCTATGAAAAAGGAAATAGTTTTAATTAACATATTGGTAAGTAGTTTGACGCTTGTCGTCAGTTCGTGTTCGTTGAATTTCGAGCCGATCGGTACATATTCGGACATTACGGAAGGTATACAGCAGGAAGAGGGAGAAAATCTTGCGTTTCAAGATAAAGCCGCTGTGGAGGCACATCTGCAAACCTTGTATGATCAGATGCGCGACCGTCAGGAACATTGGTATCAGGATATGTATCTGATTGGTGATACGCATGCTGATAATGCATATGCTGGAACCCGTTCGGGGGCACCGCAATATTTCGAGAATAATACTATTCCCAGTTCCATCGCTCCGCTTCAACGGGGGTGGGAACGTTTTATGGAAGACATTGCACGGGCAAATAAGTTAATCTGCAACATTGATGCTGTGCCCGATACTTCTTTAACTTCAGAAGAACGTGAATCTTATAAGGCTCAGGCCAAAATATTCCGCGCCATGATTTACTTTGATATGGTGCGCAATTGGGGGCGGATACCTATTGTAACGACCGAAGCTGAGGACATCACATCGGATAATGTGGATGATGTCTATTCAGCCTATTTCCCGATGCAAAATTCGGAGGAAGAAGTCTATCGTCAGATAGAGAAAGACTTGCTGGAAGCGTTGCCGTATGCTCCTGATAATAACCCTGAAGATAAAACTCGTTTCAGTAAATCTGTGGCACGTACATTGTTGGCTAAGATTTATGCGGAAGCTCCTTTGAGAAATTATGACAAGGTGATTCAATACTGTGATGAGGTCACCGCTGATGGCTTTCAATTGGTGGAAGATTTTAATGATCTGTTTGGGGTGAAATTGCAGGATGAAACGCTTCCTCCCGGACCCGATAATCCGGCTATTGATGCCAAGTGTCGCAATACGTCAGAGTCCATCCTCGAGGCTCAGTATTTCCCGGGTAGTGAAACGTGGCTCCCCAACATATTGGGCCGTTTTCTGGACGATTGGGACAAGCAGTTTACTTATGCTAAGTGGATTACTCCTTCGCGTGATCTGCTGGCAGCTTTTGAGGAAGAGGATGATACGGAGCGTTTGAATGAGACCGTTGTGTATTATCAGTGCAATTGGGACAATCATTATTCGCGCGACCACTATCCGTTCATGTATAAGATACGTAGTTCTTTTTCCACGGTTATTAAGTATCGTTATGCTGATGTGTTGTTACTGAAGGCTGAGGCATTGTTGATGGGGGGCGGTAACGTAAGTGATGCGCTGGGCATTCTCAATCAGATACGCGGACGTGTCGGTTTGCAACCTCTTTCTTTGTCACTTGACCGTAATGCTGCCACTCTTGCATACATGAAGGAACGCCGTCTGGAATTGGCTTTAGAAGGTCAGCGTTGGTACGACCTTGTGCGTTGGGAAAAGGTAGAAGAAGTGATGAACAGTTTGCCACAGCGTGATGAAGGCCGTGCTCCGTTGGGCAATTTGTTCAATAGGAATCATTATAAGTTGCCTATTTCGCAGTCGGTACTGGATGCTAATCCCAACTTGGAGCAAAATCCGGGATATTGATGATATTTGCTGGTGATGTAACAATAAAAGGACAGGTGCACAGGTTTCTGCATCTGTCCTTTATTGTTTTGTTATATAGGTCAAAGAATAAGTTTTGTTCCTTTCTCTATTTGTTCAGCTCCAGCATCCCCTCTATGTACTCACGGGTATTGCTCAGGCGGGGAATCTTGTGTTGCCCGCCCAGCTTGCCTTTCTTCGCCAGCCAGTCGTGGAAGAGGCCCGGGCGCGCCACGATGACTTCGAGCGGCTGCAGGGCAAGGTCGTTCTGGC
>CALUIF010000131.1 GCA_944320635.1 uncultured Bacteroides sp.
TTGACGGGCCCGGTGTAGCCGACCTGAAAGAAGGCAAGGACGGCGTATGGGAATACACCACTCCCGAGCCATTGGCTCCCGAGCTGTACAGCTACTCGTTCATTGTAGATGACCTGAAGATAATGGATCCAAGCAATGTATACATGATTCGCGATGTGGCCAGCGTGACCAACGTATTCATTATTGGCGGAGGACGTGCCGACCTCTACAAGGTGAACGACGTGCCCCACGGCACCGTGAGCCGCATGTGGTATAACAGCCCCACCCTGGGCATGGAGCGCCGCCTGACCGTATATACACCTGCCGGCTACGAAACGAGCGGGAAACGCTATCCGGTGTTCTACCTGCTGCACGGCATGGGCGGCGATGAAGAGGCATGGATAGCCCTGGGCCGCACTTCCCAAATATTGGACAACCTCATTGCACAGGGCAAAGCCGAGCCGATGATTGTGGTAATGACCAACGGCAATGCTTCGCAAGAAGCCGCCCCGGGCGAAACGCACTTCGGACTGACACCGCCCAATATGAACCTGCCCAAGACAATGGAAGGCTCTTTTGAAACGGCTTTCCCCGATGTAGTGAAGTTCATCGACAAGACTTTCCGTACCAAGGCCAATAAGAAGAACCGGGCTATTGCCGGACTTTCAATGGGCGGTTACCACTCTTTGCACATCTCCAAGCAATATCCGGACATGTTCAACTACGTAGGCCTGTTTTCGGCAGCCATCATGCCGGATGCCAAGGTAAAATCGCCCATCTATGAAGACTTTGACAAGAAACTCGCCACCCAGTTTGCCAAGAAACCTGCATTGTACTGGATTGGTATCGGCAAGACCGACTTCCTGTACAAAGCCAACGAAGACTTCCGCAAGATGCTGGACGAGAAAGGCTACAAATACACTTACTATGAAACCGGCGAAGGCCACATTTGGAAAAACTGGCGCATTTATCTTACAGAATTTGCACCGTTGTTGTTTAAATAATAACTTTGCGGACAACACTAAAACATACTATAACCTTATGAAAAAACAACTTTTTTCGGTAGCCGTAGCAGCTGCCGCATTATGCTCTTGCGGACCGGGCGCGCCGCAACTGGGCAAAGCTTCGCTCGACGAAGTTATCGGTGCAATGACACTGGAAGAAAAAGCACACTTGGTAGTAGGTACCGGTATGGCCGGATTCTCGGGCGACAGCGCCGTTATCGGCGAAACAAAGAACATTGTACCCGGAGCAGCCGGGACTACTTATCCCATCGAACGCTTGGGCATACCGGCTGTAGTATTGGCCGACGGCCCTGCCGGCTTGCGCATCAACCCCACGCGCGAAGGCGACTCCAACACGTATTACTGCACGCACTTCCCCATAGGTACGCTTTTGGCTTCTACCTGGAACCAAGAACTAGTAGAAAACGTAGGCAAATCCATCGGTAATGAAGTACTGGAATATGGTACCGATGTGCTTCTGGCTCCGGCTCTCAACATCCACCGCAATCCGCTGTGCGGACGTAACTTCGAGTACTATTCGGAAGACCCCGTGGTTGCAGGCAAGATTGCAGCTGCATACGTGCGAGGCGTACAAAGCAACGGCGTAGGTACTTCCATCAAACACTTTGCCGTAAACAACCAGGAAACGAACCGCACAGGTGTCGATGCACGCGTATCGCAACGCGCTTTGCGCGAAATCTACCTGAAAGGTTTTGAAATCACCGTAAAAGAGGGTCAGCCCTGGACGGTGATGTCTTCGTACAACTACCTGAACGGTACTTATACTTCGGAAGACCCCGAATTGCTCACCACACTGCTGCGCGACGAGTGGGGCTTCAAAGGCATGGTAATGACCGACTGGTTTGGCGGCAAGGATGCCGTGGCACAGATGAAGGCCGGAAATGATATGTTGCAACCGGGTACTGACAAACAGTATGAAGCCATTGTAAAGGGTGTAAATGAAGGCAAACTTGATGTAGCAGTACTCGACCGTAACGTGAAACGCATACTCGAAATGATTCTACAGACACCTAAGTTCAAAGGGTATGCTTACTCCAACAAGCCCGACCTGCAAGCCCACGCCGCCGTTACCCGCCAATCGGCTACCGAAGGCATGGTGTTGCTGAAGAATGCCAACGCCGCCCTGCCGTTGGCCAAGGAAGTGAAAAACGTGGCACTGTTCGGCTGCACATCTTATGACTTCGTAGCAGGAGGCACGGGTTCAGGCAACGTAAACCACGCATACGTAGTGTCGTTGGTAGACGGTTTGAAAAACGTAGGCTACACCGTAGACGAAGGCTTGAAGAACGCCTACGAAAGCTACCTGAAGTCAGAAAAGGAACGCATCGCCAAGGAAAAGAAGAGCTGGTTCATGCCTGACCAACGTCCAGCAGAAATGCCCCTCTCCGCACAGACCATCCAAGAACAAGTAGCCAAGGCCGATGTAGCCCTGGTTACCATCGGACGCACCTCCGGCGAATTCCTCGACCGCAAAGTGGAAGATTTCAACCTTACGAAAGAAGAAAAACAGATGCTGCAAGACGTTACCCGCGCATTCCATTCCGCAGGCAAGAAAGTGGTAGTGGTAATGAACATCGGCGGCGTCATTGAAACCGCTTCATGGAAGAACCTGCCCGATGCCATCCTCTGCGCATGGCAAGCCGGACAAGAAGGCGGAAACAGCGTAGCCGACGTGCTGGCCGGGAAAGCCTCTCCCTCGGGCAAGCTGACCATGACCTTCCCTGTGAAGTTCGAAGATGCCGCTTCATCGGCCAACTTCCCCATTGACCAGACAGGCAACATCGACATCACCAACAAGGAGGTAAAGAGAGGCAACGTGAAGGACGTGGACTACACCAACTACGAAGAAGACATCTACGTGGGCTACCGCTACTTCGACAGCTTCAACAAAGAAGTATCCTATCCCTTCGGCTACGGCCTGAGCTACACTACCTTCGCCTACAGCAACCCCGCCATCAAGGCTGAAAACGGCGTTTACACCATCACCGTCGACGTGAAGAACACCGGCAAGATGGCCGGCAAGGAAGTGGTGCAACTCTATGCCACCGCCCCCGACGCCGCTGCCAGCAACAAGCCCGACAAGGAGCTGAAGGCATTTGCCAAGACCAATGAACTGCAACCGGGCGAAACGGCTACCGTAACGCTCACCGTCAAGGCTGCCGACCTGGCCTCGTTCGACGAAGCCGCCTCGGCATGGGTAGTGGCTGCCGGCGAGTACAAATTCCTGGTAGGTGCCTCCTCACGCGACATCAAGGCCGAACTGAAAGCCAACGTGGCCGCCTCTACCGAGAAGGTGAACGACATCCTCGCCCCCGAAAGCACCCTCACGCTGCTGAAACGCTGACGGCCCCAAACCCGATGCCTGGCAGCACGCTGCAACCATCATGATAGCGATCCGTCGCCAACACGATAGCGATCCGTCACTAACACGATAGCGATCCGCCGCTAACAAAACAGTGATACTACGCTGTCTCGGCAATGATATGCTACCCGGCCGGCGGTGATATTACACCGTCGACCGGGTATTTTTTTACAACAGCAAAAGCAGCTTTTCCGCAGAAAAAGCTATATTTGCACCCAAAGAAACAAAACACCAATTTTAATTAACCTACAATGAAAAGACTCCTACTATCCTGCGTAGCAGCAGGCACCCTGCTGACCGCTACTGCGCAAACGGTGGCACCCGCCATTCCGCGCGACGAGAAAATCGAGCAGAACGTGGAAGCGCTGCTCAAGAAAATGACACTGGAAGAGAAAATCGGCCAGATGTGCGAACTCACCATCGACCTGTTGCAGAACCGCGTCAACCCCTTTGAGGGCATGGATCTCAAGAATCCCGACGTAAAGGCTCTGAAAAAGGTGCTGAAAAAGTATAAGATAGACAAAGAATTCGACCTCTCGGGCGGCATGCCTTCGCAGGAAGTACTGACGCAAATCTACCTGCGCATACAGGGCATCGAGTCGCAAAAGGGCTACCAAATCAACGAAGCCATGCTGGACAGCGTCATCGGCAAGTACAAAGTGGGCTCCATCCTGAATGTACCCAACGGCGTGGCACAGACCCCGGAAAAGTGGCAAGAAATCATCACCCGCATCCAGGAGAAGTCGA